>JBBIJL010000065.1:0-10671 GCA_037446005.1 Gallionellaceae bacterium
ACGAGAGCAAGCGCAAAGGCAAAAACACCTATACCTATTTCGAGGGCGTACCCGCTGTTGTGAGTCCTTCCGAAGCCTGGATTATTTTCGACAGCGCGCACCATGTCGGCGTGGTCGAGATCGACGAACAGCACCGCGAGCTGGTGCGTCTGGTCAACCGCCTGAACGATGCCATCAAAAACAAAGAAGGCGATGCCGTCACCCTGAGCCTGTACGACGAGCTGCTGACGTTCACCGCGTTTCATTTCGCAACCGAACACCGTTTGATGCAGCAAACCGCCTACCCGGAATTGGCGCGGCACGATCAGGAGCATGCGCATCTGGTTGACGAGGCGGTGCATTTCAAATCGCGCCTGACGCAAGGCGGCGACTTGCTGGCCTTGCAATCAATCAAGGATTGGCTGCTCAATCACATCCATTATTCGGACAAGCCGCTGGCCAGGTATCTGCTGGCGCACGGCATTCACTGATAGCGAAACATAAGGCATAAAAGCATGCAATCGAAAATGTTTGAAGACATCACGGCGATACATGAACTGGTTGACGTGTTGCCCGTGGCGATTTTTATCAAAGATGCCGCGAGCAAATTTCTGCTGATGAACAAAGCGTGCGAAGCGCAGTGGGGCATGCGTTTCGCGGATCTGCACGGAACCGATGCCAGCCAGTTTTTCCCGCCCGAGCAGATGGAGTGGTTTCTCGCCAAGGACCGGGAAATCTTCGCGGGCAGACAACAGGTCGATTTTGAAGAAACGTTCTGGAATGCCGCGCTCAAGCAAAACCGGATGGGACATACCTTCAAAAAACCGGTTTACGATCCTGCCGGGAATCCCCTGTATTTGATTTGCGTGACCGTCGATATTACGGACAGCAAGACGGCGGCGCAGGAGTTGCGCCTGAGCGAAGAAAAGCTGCGCACCATGTTCGATATGTCGCCGCTGGGCATGGCCAGAAATGCCATGGACGGCTCCTTTATCGAGGCGAATGCGGCCTTCCTGAACATCGTGGGTTATTCGCTGCAAGAATTGAACCGGCTCAGCTACTGGGATCTCACGCCGGAGAGCTATGCGCAACAGGAGGCGCAGCAACTCGAATCGCTCGCCACGAAAGCGCAGTACGGGCCTTATGAAAAAGAATATATCAACAGCCAGGGGCGGCGCGTTCCGGTGCGCTTGAGCGGCGTGCAAATCACGGGAAGCGACGGCGAGAAATTTATCTGGTCTATCGTTGAAGACATCACCGAACGCAAACTGGTCGAGGAAAGATTGCAACTCGCCGCGCTGGTGTACGAAAACAGCAGCGAAGCGATGATGATTACCGACGGCGACAACCGCATTATCGGCATCAATCCGGCATTTACCCGCACGACGGGTTATGTGCTGGAAGAAGTGCTCGGCAAAACGCCGCGCTTCCTGAATTCCGGGCGGCAGGATGCAGGGTTTTATCAGGCCATGTGGGATGCCATCAAGACGGACGGACGCTGGCAGGGCGAGATGTGGAACCGGCGCAAAAACGGCGAGATATACGCCGAGTGGCAGTCCATCAATACCATCTTCAATGCCGACGGTTCGGTGCATCGCCATGTCGCGCTGTTCTCCGACATCACCCAGAAAAAAGCGACCGAGGAACTGATCTGGAAGCAGGCGAATTTCGACACGCTGACCAACCTGCCCAACCGGCGCATGTTCCATGACCGGCTGGAGCAGGAGTTGAAAAAATCCGCGCGCAGCAATTTGCCGCTGGCGCTGCTGTTCATCGACCTCGACCACTTCAAGGAGGTGAACGATACGCTGGGGCACGATCAGGGCGATGTATTGCTGATCGAGGCGGCGCGGCGCATCACGGAATGCGTGCGCGAATCGGATACGGTGGCAAGATTGGGCGGCGACGAATTCACCGTCATCGTGCCCGCGCTGGAAGAGATCGACAGCGTTGACCGCATTGCGCAAGACATCATCGAGAAATTGACGCGCTCGTTCCGGCTGGGAAAAGAGAATGTCTTCGTCTCGGCCAGTATCGGCATCACGCTTTACCCCGCCGACGCAAGCGAGATCGAGACGCTGCTCAAGAATGCCGACCAGGCCATGTATGTTGCCAAGAATGCCGGACGCAACCGTTTCAGCTATTTCACCCACGCTTTGCAAGAGGCCGCGCAGACGCGCATGCGCCTGACCAACGACTTGCGCACCGCATTGTCGGGCAACCAGTTGCGCGTGTATTACCAGCCCATTGTGGAAATGGCGACGGGCGAAATACACAAGGCCGAAGCGCTTATCCGCTGGCTGCATCCCGAGCGCGGCATGGTCAGTCCGGTGCAGTTCATCCCGCTCGCGGAAGAGTCCGGTCTCATCCACCAGATCGGCGACTGGGTGTTCCATGAAACGGCGCGCCAGGTCAAACACTGGCGCGCGACACACACGCCCTCGTTCCAGATCAGCGTCAACAAATCCCCGGTGCAGTTCCAGCAGGGCAATACCGGCGGAGCGGATTGGCTGGCGCATCTGGCCGCGCTGTCGCTGCACGGGCAAAGCATTACCGTCGAGATCACCGAAGGTTTGCTGCTGAATGCCGAGTCCGACATCAAAGACAAACTGCTCGCGATGCGCGACGCGGGCGTGCAAGTTTCGATCGACGATTTCGGCACGGGGTATTCCTCGCTGGCCTACCTCAAGAAATTCGACATCGACTACCTCAAGATCGACCAGTCGTTCGTCAGCAATCTGGAGAGCGATACCGACGATCTCGCGCTGTGCGAGGCCATCATCGTCATGGCGCACAAGCTCGGCCTGAAAGTGATCGCCGAAGGCGTGGAGACCGCGCAGCAGCGCGATATTCTGGCGCGTGCCGGATGCGACTACGCGCAAGGCTTTCTTTACTCGAAGGCGATTCCGTCCGAGGAGTTCGAGGCGCTGCTGGCGAGAACGCGCGCAGCCTCTGCCGGCTAAACACGGCTTGCAGTAATGACTGCGCCCCGTTAGCGTTGGCGGGCGGATCAATAGAAACTGGAACGCGATCCCTGTTTGCTGCCGCCGAGCTTGAGCGCTTTGCGTAGCTTGGCGCGAATCTTCTCCACCTGTTTTTTGCAACTCGCGGCCGATTTTCCCTGCCGCGAGTTGCGGCTTGATGCCCGCGCGAAGCAAGCTCGACCGTCTATGCCGGTAAATAAGTCACTTGTCGGCGAGGCCTCGCCGCTGGTGCATTGGGGCTGACCGGACGGGCGGATTCGGGGCGCTTGCTTGCCTTTGTTAGGATGTCTGCTCTTTTGGTGCGAGTGAATCACAAAAATATCAGTACACCAGACAGATTAACGACCCGCAGCTTGGATATGGGGAACGCATCATGAAATTGAAACTGACTTTTACCGGAATAAATAAAGTTGCTCAGCTATTGGGGCTGCTTGCCTGTCTCGCCATTACCGGTTGCGGAGGTGGAAAAACAGATGGGGGTGGCGCCTCAACAGGAGTTGCGCCGACACCTACGCCAGTGCCCGGAGCGACTTCCTCTCCGGGAGCCGCTCAGCCGGTCACCCCGTCAACGCCAACCGCCACCATTTCAGTCAGCACCGCAGCGCAACTATTGGCTGCTTTGGCTAGCGCCAAAGGCGGAGAGCTGATCCTGTGCGCAACGGGCAACTACGGCGCACTCAGCCTGAATGGCACAGCCTATAGCTATGCAACACCCGTCACCATCAAATCGGCGGTCACGACCAGCAGCGCGACCTATGCGACATTCTCTTCGCTCACCTTCAAAAACGGCGTGTCCAATCTGGTGATGGATACGGTCGCGGTTAATAGCCCGCTGCTGCCGACGGATACGAGCGTCGATCTTCCCGCCGTCTATATTTTCAAGGCCAGCAAAATAGCGGTGCGCAACAGCGTGATTGCCGGATCGCTGGTGCAGGCCGGCGATCCGGTGACGTTGATTGTTGCCCCGGCCACAGTTCCGGTTGGCTTCGTCGGTAGCGGGGCAGGGCGCGGTTTTTCGGTCGCCAATTCGCAGGATATTCTGGTCGAAAACAATCTTATCTCTCTGTTCAGAAACGGTATGGTGTTCGGTGAATGCGACCGCGTTACGGTGCGCGGCAACGAGGCGCACCGCATGCGCACCGACATGTTGGATATATCTAGCGTGGTGGACATGCTGATCGAAAATAACAATTTCCACGATCATCTCGCTGCGCCTGCCAGCGGAGATCACCGCGATATGATTCAGATGACCTCGGTGGCGGCCGCACGCGCTTCGGCCAACATCACTATACGCGGCAATATCCTCAACAACGGCGCGGGCGACCAGTCGCAGGGGATTTTTCTGCGCAATGAAGTGGTGGACTTGGGCACTAAAAATTCTGCCTGGAATTACCAGAACATCCTCATCGAAAATAACTTGGTGCACAACCACGACGGGCACGGCATTACGGTCGGCCCGACGACGGGGTTGTCGATCCAGAACAACACCTTGTTGCCGGATATGGATGCCAATATAGGCACCACCAATGTGCTCACGCTGGGCGTGCCGCAGATCAAAGTGGATGGCGCGGTCACCAACACCGCCACCGCGCTGAACGGCTTCTCCACCAACGTAGTCATCAAGAACAATATCGCCTCGGCCATTATTCCGTCCTATGCAACGGTGATTGCGAGCAACATCAATAATTTGCTGGTGCAAAACACGACACCCGCCACTGCGGCCAGCTACATCGGCAGCCTGTTCGTCGATGGATTGGGCGGCAGTGCGGCCAGCACCGCAGACCTGCAAGCCAAGCCGGGTGGCGCAATCGAGCTGGCGGGGCAAGGTGCGGCCATCACGAAATTCAACGCCAAGCCCGCCGCACTGACCGCATTATTCGCCACGCCGACCATCGTCGGGAGCAACATTTACGCCTACGCTTTTGACGGCAGCCTTTCTGCGAATGCGGGAGGTTTGCTCACTGCCGGGCAAGCGACTTTTACCTGGAATTTCGGCGACGGCAGCACGATGACCGGTATTGCTGTGCAACATATTTATGCGGCGCTGGGAACCTACACCGTGAGTCTCACCGTGACACTTCCGGGCGGCGCGTCGAATGTCAATACCGCCACGGTCAGAGTTAAATAGTTCTGTGCGGATTACTTCTGGCAGTTGCCGCAATAAAAACTGGAACGCTGCCCCTGTTTAATCTGCTTGATGGGCGCGCCGCATTTCCGGCACGGCTCGCCTTTCCGGTCATAGACAAAATAATGTTGCTGAAAATAACCGGGGCTGCCGTCGCTGTGCACGAAGTCGCGCAGCGTGCTGCCGCCTTTTTTGATCGCGGCGCGCAAGGTGCTGCGTATTTCGTTTACCAGCGCGGCGCAGCGCACGCGGCTTAATTTTCCGGCGGGCAGTTGCGGTTTGATGCCGCTGCGGAACAGTGACTCGTTGGCGTAAATATTGCCCACGCCGACCACGATATGGTTATCCATGATGACCAATTTGATCGCGGCGGTTTTGCCGCGCGTGGCGCGGTAGAGATGTTCGGTATCGAAGTCATTCTCAAGCGGCTCCGGCCCCAAGGCGGCGAACAAAGGATGCTGCGACACGTCGCCCGCATGCCACAGCACCGCCCCAAACCGGCGCGGATCGCGCAAGCGCATCAGCATGCCGTTGGCGAGCACGAGGTCGAAGTGGTCGTGTTTGAGTACCTCGCTGCCAACGGGAAGAATACGCAAACTGCCGCTCATGCCCAGATGCAAAATCAGCGTGCCGTGGTCGAATTCGACCAGCAAATACTTCGCGCGCCGCCGTAAGCCGCGCACCGTTTGTCCGCGCAAAAGTGTTGGTAGTTCGCGCGGAATTGGCCAGCGCAGTTGCGCGTTGCGGACGACGACATCGGCGACGGTCTGTCCGGTCAAATGCGGTGCAAGGCCGCGCAGGGTGGTTTCGACTTCGGGGAGTTCGGGCATGGTTGGCGTCGCAAGTTAAATTGAAAGCGGAGATAAATTCCAGCGCCGATTAGGCGAGTCATGTTAATTTTTCATTAAGCAACACCTTAAAACCTCTGTGGAATAGATGGCTTACTGAAAATATATAGGCCAAATGGCATATTGCCTATATCGGATTCGCTCCATACAGTCGGCCCCGCTCTTTAAACCGTGCGGACCAATACTGTGAAGCTTGAACAAATACCTCCCGCATCCTCTGCGGTCAATGATACACATCACGAGATCGACTATTCGGATGGTATCGTTTTTGTCACGAAGACAGACACGCGCGGTAATATTACTTACGCCAACGATTCTTTCGTCGAAATCAGCGGCTACTCTCTGGCCGAACTCATCGGCAAAAATCACAACATCGTGCGTCACCCGGACATGCCCAAGTGGGCATTTGCCGACCTGTGGGCGACGATACAGCATGGGCATCCCTGGCGCGGCATCGTAAAAAACCGCGCCAAGAACGGCGACTATTATTGGGTGCGCGCGACGGTCGCGCCGATAGTCGCGGATGACAAAATCGTCGGCTACATGTCTCTGCGCAGGAAGCCGACCCGGGCTGAAGTGAGCCGGGCCGAGGCGCTCTATCGTTCGGCGCAGCCGCCCCGGAAGGGGCTCTCTTTCATGCGCTGGTTTGGGCGGCTGTCCCTGAAAACGAAGCTGCATTTATCCGTGCAGCTTGTCATGTTTGCCCTTCTGGCGATTTCCGGCATGCTGATTGTAGAGCACGTCAAGTCGCGCATGGTTGACGCCGCCCAGCGGCATGCCAGCGATGTCGCCAATCAAGTGATCGACGGCGCCAATATGCTGATGGTCACCGGGCGCATCGGCGATGCGGCAGACCGGCACCTGCTGCTTGAAAAAATTGCCCAGAGCGGGGATGTCGTTGCGTTGCGCTTGATGCGCACCGATCAGGTTGTCCGCCAATACGGCAAGGGTCTGCCGGAAGAGCAAGTCGAAAGCGAGTTGCAGCGCAAAGTGATTGCGGAAAAGCAGCCCTACTATGCGCTGGAGTGGCAGGATGGCGCGCCACGGCTGCATGCCGTTACCCCGTATCTGGCGACGGGTAATTTTCACGGCACCAATTGCCTGTCTTGCCATCAGGTCGCGGAAGGCAGCGTGAATGGCATATCGGATTTATCCATCGACCTGACGGCTGATTTCGCCTCCTACCGTCAACTGCTCGGCGCGATGGCAGCCGGCATCGCCGCCATACAGTTCCTGTTGTACTTCATGATCGGCTGGATCATTCAGCGCTTCGTGACCAAGCCCGTCGGCGAGATCACCTCCAGCCTCAACCATCTGGTCAACGGCGATGTGCGCGACCAAGTGGATATTTCGGGGCGCGATGAGGTGGGTAAGGTCTTGTGCGCGGTACAGACCAGCAAGGTCTATCTGGGCTCCAGTTTCGAACGGGTGGCCACGGTCTCCAAAAAACTGGGGCAGGCAAATCAATTATCCGAATCGGTGAGCAAAATCAGCGAGGCCTCGTATGCGCAATCGGAGGCCTCGGCCAGCATGGCCGCCGCAGTTGAGCAAATGACCGTGAGCATCGACCAGATCACGGAAAACTCCAGCGAAGTACAGCGCATCTCTGAACACTCCAAAGCGGCCTCCGGCAACGGGCAGGCCTCGGTGCGGCAAGTGGTCGATGAAATGGGGCGCATCAATCTGGCCGTGGAGCAGGTGGCCCAAAAAATCGACGCACTCGGCGCCAAGTCGGAGCAAATAAAAAATATCGTCAAGACCGTGCAAGAAATCTCCGATCAGACTAACCTGCTGGCGCTGAATGCGGCGATCGAAGCCGCGCGGGCGGGGGAGGCTGGCCGCGGCTTCGCCGTCGTCGCGGATGAAGTCCGCAAGCTGGCGGAAAAAACCGGCAGCGCCACGCAAGAGATCACGCTGGTGGTGAATGAGATCAATGCGGGCACCGCCGATGCTGTCATGGAAATGACATCCACTGTTGAGATGATGAAGACAGGTTCCGAACTGGTGGAAAAAACCGGAATCGTCATGGCCGACATAAACGAGGGCGCCCACAAAGTGCTGGACGGCACTGCGGAAATGCTGACGTCCCTGCGGGAACTGAGCGCTGCCGGGCGGGAAATCGCCGTGAATGTGGAACGTGTGGCGCAAATGTCCGAGCGCAACAATTTGGATTTGCAGGGCGTCACTGTCGCGGCCGCATGTCTGCGCGAACAAGTGATCGAGCTGGAACACTCGATCGAGCATTTCAAAATATAAACCCGTGCACCGAAAAAACGGGATGAATGGCGCGGCGCTATCCGCAGTCCGCGAAAATAAACAGTCTTACCCGGGGAGGGGACATGGACGGATTTGTAAGGGACAATTTTATTGCCAGCGTTTCAATTAAAAACTGCACGGCCGTCATCTGTCTGACAGGATATTTTTCGCTGCATGGCCGGCGCAAGTTCGAAGCCGCATACCAGCACTTGTTGGGCAATTCAAAGATCGAAAAAATCATCGTCAATTTTGCCGGCGTGGAATATATCGACAGCTCGGCGCTGGGGATGCTGCTGGTGCTGCGCAACCAGGCCGAAGCGCACAAAAAGCCCGTGCTCCTGTCCAGCCCGAGCAGCGTGGTGATGAAGACTTTTGAAATTGCGTGTTTTCAAAAGCTGTTCAGCATCATTGACGGTTAAGGACGCGTCAGCTCAATTGAGCGCCGTTCGCAACATTTAATCCGGTTGCGGCTATTCGTGGCCCTTGATGATAACCAGAGCGAGAGTTGTTGCCGGCTACCGCACCACGATGTTCACTCTGAAACTTCGCGTCAGTTCAGCTTCAAATCCCCGATGCCGGACATGATGTCGGTATCTTTCGAGTGCTGGCTGTTGAGCTTGATGTTGAGGCGCAGGTCGTTGAGCGAGTCGGCGTTTTTCAGGGCTTCTTCGTAGCTGATCTTGTCGGTCTCGTACAGGTCGAACAGCGCCTGGTCGAAAGTCTGCATGCCGATCTCGCGCGATTTCGCCATGACCGATTTGATCTGGTTGACTTCGCCTTTGAAGATGAGGTCGGCGATCAGCGGGGAGTTGAGCATGATCTCGATGGCGGCGGCGCGGCCTTTGCCGTCTTTTTTCGGGATCAGGCGTTGCGAGATGAGCGCTTTGACGTTCAGCGACAGATCCATCAGCAGTTGTGTGCGGCGCTCTTCAGGGAAGAAGTTGATGATGCGGTCGAGCGCCTGGTTTGCGCTGTTGGCGTGCAAAGTGGCCAGACAGAGGTGGCCGGTTTCGGCGAAGGCGACGGCGTGTTCCATCGTTTCATGGTCGCGGATTTCGCCGATCAAAATCACATCAGGCGCCTGACGCAGCGTGTTCTTCAGCGCATTGTGCCAGTTCTCGGTGTCCACCCCGACTTCGCGGTGGGTGATGATGCAGTTGATGTGGTCATGCACATATTCCACCGGGTCTTCGATGGTGATGATGTGGCCGAAGCTGTTCTTGTTGCGGTGACCGATCATGGCGGCCAGCGTGGTGGATTTACCGGAGCCGGTGCCACCGACCAGAATGACCAGGCCGCGCTTGGTCATGACCACATCCTTCAATACCGGTGGCAAGCCCATTTCGTCGAAATCGGGAATCTTGGTGGTGATGGTACGCAGCACCATGCCCACGCGCTGCTGCTGCATGAACACGTTGACGCGGAAGCGGCCTATGCCCGGCGGGCTGATGGCGAAGTTGCACTCGTGGGTGGATTCGAATTCCGCCGCCTGCCGGTCGTTCATGATGCTGCGCGCGAGTTCCTGCGTGTGTACGGCGGTCAATGCCTGCGGCGATACCGGCGTCATTTTGCCGTCCACTTTGAACGCGGGCGGGAAGCCGCTGGTGATGAACAGGTCGGATGCTTTTTTGCTGATCATGCCGCGCAGCAAGTTGTGAATCAGTTCGGTGGCTTGATCTCTTTCCATTGCAAATATCTCCTTGTTGGCTAATCCGCAGATTCATGCAGATTTGATAAGTAGGAGCGGGCCCTGCCCGCGATTCATCGAAATATCGCGGGCAGGGCCCGCTCCTACCCGAGGCTCATCAGTTTCCGGGGAACAGGTCTTTGTTCATGGCTTTGCCGCGCGCTTCCGACGCGGAGACGACGTTGCGTTTGACCAGATCTTGCAGGCACTGGTCCAGCGTCTGCATGCCGATGTTGCCGCCGGTCTGGATGGCGGAATACATCTGCGGCACTTTGGCTTCGCGGATCAGGTTGCGGATGGCCGGGGTGCAAATCATGATCTCGTGCGCGGCGGCACGACCCGAGCCGTCTTTGGTTTTGAGCAGCGTTTGCGAGACGACCGCGCGCAGCGATTCGGACAACATCGCGCGCACCATTTCTTTTTCGTCGGCGGGGAACACGTCGATGATACGGTCGATGGTTTTGGCGGCCGAGCTGGTGTGCAGCGTGCCGAACACCAAGTGGCCGGTTTCGGCGGCGGACATGGCGAGGCGGATGGTTTCCAGATCGCGCATTTCGCCGACGAGGATGACGTCCGGGTCTTCACGCAATGCGGAGCGCAACGCGTTTTGGAACGACAGCGTGTGCGGGCCGACTTCGCGCTGGTTGACCAGACACTTCTTCGACTCGTGCACGAATTCGATGGGGTCTTCCACGGTCAGGATGTGGCCCATTTCGTTGTCGTTGCGGTGGTTCACCATCGCGGCCAGCGTGGTGGATTTGCCCGAGCCGGTCGGGCCGGTAACTAGCACCA
>JBBIJL010000066.1:0-10649 GCA_037446005.1 Gallionellaceae bacterium
GTCGATTTCCAGCCGTTGCAGCGCCGCCTGATAAGCGGGCGGTAAATTGGGGGCGGCGCACAGCAGCAGGTGCTTGCCCTCCTTGTCGATCTGCATGATCGAGCACAGGGTTTCCGGCTGTTCGCTCTCGATCAGGCGGATGATGTTGTTCAGGATGTCGCTGGTCGGTTCTCCGTGCGCCAGACTTTCCAGCACTTCGCTGCGCAATTTTTCGCGGCGCAGCGCCAGCTCGCGTTCCGTCACATCGGTGATGATGGAATACAGCAGGGTATCGCCGCGAAAATTAACGCGGGCGGAATGCACTTCCACTTCGCGCGTCGCGCCGGAAGCCACGCGGTGTTTGAAGCGGAAAAATTGCCTGCCCTCGGTTTGCGCGAGCGCCATTTCTTTGCGGATCAACTCGGCGGGCAGAGTGTTGATGTCGGTGATGTTCATTTTCCGCAATTGCTCGATAGACCAGCCGTAAAACTTTGCGGCGGCGGGGTTGGCGTCCACGATCGCGCCGCTTTCCGGGTTGACGAGCCATTTGATGGCCGTGTTGTTTTCGAACATGGCGTGATACAGCGCCTCGTTTTCGCGCAGCAGCGCCTCGTCGCGGGCGATGTGCGTTTGCAGTTGGTTAAAGCTGGCCTGCATCTGCCTGATCTCCGGGCTACCCTCCAGCGGCAGCGTATCCAGCGTCTTGTGCTCGGACAGTTTGCGGATGCGTTCGACCGAGCGTTGCAGCGGCGAAAGCTCGTGGCGCAGGAACAGCCACAGCAAGGTGATGACGAACAGGGAAATCAGCGCGGCTATTTTGATGGCTTCGTTGCGGATATGCGTGATGCGCGCGAAGGCTTGTGTGGTCGGCATGACGCCGACCACAAACCAGCCCGCGCTGGGAATCTGTTTGGCCGAGCTGAGCTCTTCGATGCCGAGGGAATTGAGCGCAATGCCGGAGCCTTCAAAGCCGTCCATGTAGCGGTCGTGCATCCGGTTGATCCCCGGTGCGGGCAGCGCTTGCAGAATGCGGTTTTTGTCGGTGGCGGCAACGAACAGGTTGTCGCGCGGGGAGACGACCAGATAGCCGCTGGTGTTGGGGTGCGCGCGCTGGTCGAAATCGCTTAACAGGCTGTCGTCGTCCAGGCTGATGACGCCCGCGAAGACGCCGGCGACTTGTTTGTCGGCGTCGAAAATGGGGGCGGCGATGACCAGACGCGGCTTCTTGGAGAAACGCCCCATACTGGGTTTGGAAATGACGGGCTTGCCGGTTTTCATCACCCGGCGATAAAAATCCGTCTGGGTGTAATCCGCGTGGCCTCTGCCTTCCAGTTCGGGAAAGTCGGCGATACCGCGCCCGTCTTTGGCAATCACGATGACGCCCAGCGTGCAAAGTTTGTAGATGGCTTTGCGCTCCGCCAGAAAAGCGGAAAGCTGGCCGCGCCGCGCCAGCATTTGCGGCGTGACGGAGTTGGCGATCAAGGCGAGAGATTCGAGCCGCAGTTTGGCGGCGCTGTCGATGCGCTCGGCGACAAAAGTGACTTCGGAAAATTGCTGGTTGGATAACGAGACTTCAAGCTCCCGGTGCAAGTGCACCGAAAATTGCCAGGTAATCATCCCGATCGAAAATAAAAACAGTCCCAAAGTGAAAATAGTCACCTTAAGTTTGAGACTGAGATTCTGGTATGCGCCGAGCATTGGGGGTTACGCGTTCTCGATGGAGTTGTGGGGTTCGGGATTGTCCAAGATCACGCCGTGCCGTTCAGATATTGCCTGCGCCGCGCCTCGGGAAAGCGTTCGATGGCATAGCGCAGCATAGTGCGCGGCATGGCGCGGTAATGCGTTTGCAAAAACGCTTCCTCTGTCGTTTGCTCCCGTTTGCCCGCCTCGCGCAACATCCAGCCGACCGCCTTGTGGATGAGGTCGTGGGTATCGGCCAGCAAGGCCTCGGCGAGGCGCAGCGTGTCGGAGAATTCGTTGCGGCGGATGAAGTGCAGGGTGGCGATGATGGCGATGCGACGCTCCCACAGCGATTCCGATTGCACCAGCGCGTAGAGCGCCTGACGGGGTTTGTCGGCGAGGAAATCGCCGACGATATGCGGGGCGCTCACATCGACCAGATCCCAATTGTTGATGCGATCCGTGTTGGCGAGGTAGAGCGCGTATGCCTGCTGTTTATCTTCCGCGTTGCCGTGCCGGTAAAAGTCCATTAGCAACAGCAGCGCGAAAAAACGCTCTTCGTGGAACTCCGATTGCAGCAGGGCAGCGATAGTGCGGGGCGCGGT
The DNA here is from genome assembly GCA_037446005.1 of Gallionellaceae bacterium. GTDB lineage: Bacteria > Pseudomonadota > Gammaproteobacteria > Burkholderiales > Gallionellaceae > PALSA-1006. Next base: position 2,265 of record JBBIJL010000066.1, read on the forward strand.
GCCACGGAAGGTTTTGACCAGTGCGCGCAGCGGCGGCACTTTGATGCCGAGAAACACATCGTGCGCGCCATACTGCCCCGGTGCGGTCTTGAAAAAGCGCTGCAAATTAACCGCTGTCGCCGGATCGGCCATGCTGCGTAACCGGGTTTGAATTTCGCTCAGGGTGGTCATGTGTTCAACCGAACCGATACGCCGATACCGTCTTGCCGAGCAACTGTTCGCGGTAGCTGATGTGTCCAGCATCGCCGTCCGCGGCGCCGGCAACCACCATGAGCGGGAGCAGGTGTTCGCTGCGCGGATGGCAGGCGCGTGCGCCCGGTGCCGCTTGCCACTGCGCGAGCAAACGTTCGCGCGCGGCGGGTTCCGCGCTGATCGCGTTGCCCAGCCAGGCGTCGAATTGAGCCGAAGCCTGATTGGCCGCCGCATCGGGCGCGAAGAAATTGCGCAGGTTGTGGTAGCTCAAGCCGCTGCCGACGATGAGCACGCCTTCGTCGCGCAGGGGCGCCAGCGCGTGGCCGATGGCCAGATGCGCGGCGGGATCGAGATCGTGGCGCAGCGAGAGTTGCACGATGGGGATGTCGGCATCGGGGTAGATGAGTTTGAACGGGATGAACACGCCGTGGTCGAGGCCGCGTTCATGTTCGGTTTGCGCAGCGATGCCTGCTTGCGCGAGCAGCGCCTGCACGCGCGCACCCACGGCGGGTGAGCCGGAGGCCGGGTAGGTCAGGCGGTAGGTGTGTTCGGGGAAGCCGTAGTAGTCGTACAGCAGCGCATATTTTTCCGCCGCGAGCACCGTGGGTTCGGCGCATTCCCAGTGCGCGGAAATGACCAGTATCGCTTGCGGGCGCGCGCCGATAGTCGCCGGGATGCCGCGCAGAAAAGCCGCCATGCCGTCCCACAGCGCGGGCGGGAAGCCGGGCATGGGATCCATGAAGAAACACGGGCCGCCGCCGTGCGGGATGTAAAGCGTCGGCAGGCGCGCGGCGGCGTTCATCTGACGCCGGCTTTTTCTGCCTGCACATCGGCGAAGTAGCTGCTGCGCACCATGGGCGCGCAGGCGGCGTGGGAGAAGCCCATGTCCAGCGCGGCGTTCTCGAACATTTTGAACGTTTCCGGCGTGACGTAGCGCAGCACCGGCAGGTGGCCGTCGGAAGGTTGCAGGTACTGGCCCAGCGTGAGCATTTCGACATCGTGCGCGCGCAGGTCGCGCAGCACTTGCAACACTTCCTCGTCGGTTTCGCCCAAGCCCAGCATCAAGCCGGACTTGGTTATCACCTGCGGAAAGCGCGCCTTGAAATCTTTCAGCAGTTTGAGCGAGTGCGCGTAGTCGGCACCGGGGCGCGCCAAGGGATACAAACGCGGCACGGTTTCCAGATTGTGGTTGAGTACGTCGGGCAGGCTCGCAGCCATGGCGTCGAGCGCGATGTCGAGGCGGCCGCGAAAATCGGGCACCAGCGTTTCCAGTTTGGTGGCGGGCGAGGAGGCGCGGATGGCGCTGAGACAGTCGGCAAAGTGTTTGGCGCCGCCGTCGCGCAGGTCGTCGCGATCCACGCTGGTGATGACCACGTAGCGCAAATTGAGCAGGCCGATGGACTGCGCTAGTTGCGCGGGTTCGTTCGCGTCCGGCGGTAGCGGCTTGCCGTGCGCCACATCGCAGAACGGGCAGCGGCGCGTGCACACGTCGCCCAGTATCATGAAGCTGGCTGTGCCTTTGCCGAAGCATTCGCCGATGTTGGGGCAGGAGGCTTCTTCGCACACGGTGTGCAGGTTGTGCTCGCGCAGCATGCGCTTCACGTCGTGATAACCCTGCGAGTTGCCGGACTTTACGCGTATCCACTGCGGTTTGCGCAGGCGCTCCTGCAAGGGCACGATCTTGATCGGGTTGCGCGCGGTTTTGGCTGCGCCGGTCTGTTTGTGTTCGGTATTGCTCATCTGGCGGGTGAAAAATTGGCTGCGGGGCGCAATTATAGCCGCTTCTGAATCCGCCCCGGCATCCGCAAAATCTTTAGTACAATGCGCGCCATGCCTGAAACTTCTAACGACTTAAACCACCGGCTCGCTGTTGCGGTCGAAAAAATGCCTGCCTTCCCCAAGAGTGTGCAGCGCATTTTGGAATTGTCGCGCGACATCAATTGCTCGCCGAAAGACTTGGTGACCGTCATCGAGAAAGACCCGGTGATGACCATGAAGTTGTTGCGCGTGCTCAATTCGGCCTACTACAGTTTTCCCAAGCAGATCACCTCGGTCAACCAGTCGGTGGTCTATCTCGGTTTGAACACGATCAAGAACATGGCCTTGTCTTTTGCCGCGCTGGGCACCTTGCCGAAAAACAATGCCGCCGGGTTCGATGTGCAGAGTTATTTATTGCACTCGCTGACTACCGCAAGTCTGGCGCGGCTGGTCAGCCAGAAATTCAAAGTGGCGGATGCCGACCCGACCGATTGTTATCTCGCCGGTTTGCTGCATGATTTCGGCAAAGTGGTATTCGCGCAATTTCTGGCGGAAGAGTTCCGGCAGGCGCTGCAAAAAAGCGAGGAAGAGCAGATTTCGCTACGCGAAGCGGAGTTGGCGGTGATCGGTTCGGATCACACCGTGGTGGGCGCGATGCTGGTGGAGAAGTGGCAGTTCCCCAGCGGCATCTCCACGCTTATCCGCGAACACCATGTGCCACCGACCAGCGCGGTGGGGGTCGCGCCGTGCCTGTTTGTCGCTAATCAGGTGAGCAAGCAGCTTGGTTTTGCCGCGCCGGGGTACTTGGCCGTGGAAGCCATGCCGCCCGAATTGGCAGGGTACTTCGGCGCGGATATGGATGCGGTGATCGCCACGCTGGGCGACATCACCAAGCTGGTGGAAGAGGCGCAGGTGTATGCGCAGGCCAGCAAGGAGACGGCATGAAAGTAAAATTCTGGGGCGTGCGCGGTTCTATCCCCGTGCCCGGGTCGAATACGGTGCGTTACGGCGGCAACACCACCTGCATCGAAGTGCGCTCGGATGACAACGACCTCATCGTGCTCGATGGCGGCACCGGCATTTTTCACTTGGCGCAAGCGCTGCTCAAATCGTTGCCCGTCACCGCGCATATCTTCAACACGCACAGCCACTGGGATCATATTCAGGGCTTGCCGTTCTTCATTCCCATCTTCATTCCGGGCAACAAGATTTACCTGTACGGCGCGTTCGATCCCATTAGCGGCGAAGGCCCGGATCGCATCATGAACGTGCAGATGCAGTACAGCTATTTCCCCGTGCGCGAGGCGGAAATGAAATCGCGCATCGAGTATGTGGTGGCCATGCCGCATGAGCAGATCACCGTGGGGCGCACAACGGTCACGCCCATCATGCTCAACCATCCCGTGGTTAACCTCGGCTACCGCGTCGAGTGCAACGGCAAGTCGATGTTCTTCACCGGCGACCACGAACCGTACTTCAATATTTACGATCAGGGCGACGAGGGGTATGCCGAATACGAGCACCTCATCGCCGAGCAAAGCCTATCGGTAATCGAGGCGATCAGGGGCGTGGATGTGCTGGTCGCCGATAGCTCCTACACCATCGAAGAATATCCCGCGAAAAAAGGCTGGGGGCACGGCACGCTGGATAGCTGCATCGAGCTGGCAAAAGCCGCCGGAGTCAAAGTGCTGTATTGCACCCACCACGAACCGACGCGCTCGGACGACGAGCTGGAGCGCGTGTTCGCCGCCGCGCTGGCGCGGCATGCGGATAGCCTGAACGGGCTTGAGGTAAGGCTGGCGCGCGAGGGTGAAGAGATCGTTTTTTAGCTTTGCAGGCAGCAAGAGCAGTTGTATAACGCAGGCTGAAAATAATTCTCTAAACACATCGAATGTCTGCTGGCGAGAGGCCTATTCCCGTGGTTGAAGTTCCACTCCGTGGAGCGGCAGCTAATCGACTTGGCAGTGGCAACCCGCAATGTCGATGATTGTCGTGGAAGCCAAAAATCCATTTGAATAACGGCCATCGAAGCCAATCTCAATGTTCACATACCAGAAAGTAACCAGCAGGTGCGGTGGTCAATATTGGTATTTTGCAGTAAGCCTGAGTCGGATAAAATATCCCATCAAAATAAATAGGCCACTTGATACTCATCATGGATGAACTTGACTTTACCATTCCGCCCGGCAAGTTGGTTTACACCCCGCCTGCCAAGTCAATCTACGATCCGGCCGACTTGCTGGATTTTTTTCAGTCTGCGGGCAGCGCGGAAAGTGTAAGTGCCGGAAAGGTCATTTTTTCCGAGAATGAGAAAGCCAACGCGCTGCTGCTTCAGCGCAATAAAATGTACCTGCTGCTGGAAGGTGAAGTTGGTGTCTCGGTCAAGGGGCAGCCGGTAAGCTCCATCCTGAAGGGCGAGATATTCGGCGAGATGGCTGCTATCGCCAATAAGCCGAGGAGTGCCACGGCTACGGCGAAAACAGCGTGCAGCCTGATCGCCGTGGACGACAAGCAACTCAAGGCGGCGCTGCGCAAAAAACCGGAGTTTGTTCTGATTTTAATGAGCGTCATGGCCGAGCGTCTGCGCAAGATGTTAACGCGCTTGGATGACAGCGGCGCATCGCCCGTTAGCGATGAAGAAAATAAATCCCGGGTGTTTGATAAGAAGATGCTCACCTATCTTGCGGATGAACTCGGTGATAGCGCACGTATGCGTTATGTTCAGGATAGAGTCATCATGCAGGAAGGTCAGGCGGGGTCGTTAATGTATGTGGTGCTTGAAGGGCGCGTGACAATTTCCATACGCAATAGTGTGGTTGAGAAAGTCGGGCCGGGCGGCATGTTCGGCGAAATGGCTCTGATCGAGAGCAGCAAACGCCTCGCCAGCGCGGTTGCTGAAACCGATTGTTATTTGCTGGCGATCAATCGCAATACATTCCTTGAGCTAGTGAAAGACAACCCGGAATTTGGCATCGCTTTGCTGGGCGCGGTGGGCGAAAGAGCTCGCGGTATGGCATCGCGCCAAGCGTTATAACGGGGCCGGGCAGGGAGCAATAGTTTCCAGTTCCTGCGTCAGGTGCAGTTGCAGCAACGAGATGATGCGCTGTGCAAGTTGTTGTTCGACTTCTGCAAGCGGAGCGTTGATGCCGAAGTCTTGCATCTGTGTGACGCGCAAGCCTTGGTAGCCACAGGGGTTGATATACGAGAACGGGGTCATGTCCATGTCCACGTTCAGCGATAGCCCGTGATAGCAGCAGCCGTTGCGTATCTTCAAGCCGAGTGCGGCGATCTTCGCATCGCCCACATACACGCCCGGCGCATCTTCTCTACCTTTGGCAGTGACGCCGTGTTCGGCCAGCAGGTCGATCACGGCTTGTTCCATGAGGCGCACCAGTTCGCGCACGTTGATTTTCCAGCGGCGCAAATCCAGCAGCAGGTAGGCCACGATCTGGCCGGGCGCGTGGTAGGTGATCTGGCCGCCGCGATCAATCTTCACCACCGGGATGCCGTGCGCGTTGAGCAGATGCTCGGGCTTGCCCGCCTGACCCTGAGTGAAAGTGGGCGGGTGTTGCAGCAGCCAGATTTCATCGCGCGTTGCGGCAGTGCGTTGCGCGGTGAATGCTTTCATCGCGTCCCAGGTGGGCTGGTAATCGACCAGGCCTAAAGAGCGGACGACAGGATTGAGGATTGAGAATTCGGGATTCGGGATTCGGGATTCAGGATGGGGCGGCGCGGTGCGCGGTGGCTCCGTGCCGCCCGTCTCAATCCCGAATCCTGAATCCAGAATCCTCATAGCGCCATCACCACCATCGGGTGGTCGCACAGTTCCTGATAGATGGCGTCGAGCTGTTCGCGCGAGGTGGCGCGCACGGTGCAGGTGAGGCTCACGTAGCGCGCGGTTTTGCTGTTGCGAATTTGGATACTGCCCGCTTGAAAGGTGGGGTCGTGGCGCAGGATAACTTCCATCACGGCTTGCGCGAAGCCTTGCTGCGATTGGCCGAAGACTTTGATGGGGAAGTCGCTGGGATATTCGATGAGGCTGTGTTCCAAGGTCATGCGCGCATTACCTCGCGTTTGAAGTTTTGATAAAGGCTGTGCAGTTTGGCGAACATCGCGCCGGGCTTGCCTGTACCGACCGGTTTGCCATCCAGCGCAGTGATCGCCAGCACTTCTTTAGTGCTTGATGTGAGCAGCAGTTCGTCCGCGCCGAATACTTCATCCTTCATGACCTTGCGCACCTCGTGCGGAATGTCGTTCGCCGCTGCGAGTTCGAGCACCACGTCGTAGGTGATGCCGGGCAGCATGAGGTTGTCTTTGGGCGGGGCGAGCAGCGTGCCGTTCTTCACTACGAAAATGTTGCTGGCCGCGCCTTCGGTCATGAATGCGTTGTCGCGGATCATGATGGTCTCGGCGCAACCCGCGTCGATGGCCATCTGGCGCAGCAGCACGTTGGGCAGCAGCGAGATGGCTTTGATGTCGCAGCGCAGCCAGCGGTTATCCGGCGCGGTGATGGCGCTGATGCCGCTGGCGAGCAGCGCGGCGGGCGGCGTGGTGAGCGGGTTGCTCATCACGAACACGGTAGGCGGCACGGGCGGGTTGGGAAAAGCGTGGTCGCGTTTCGCCACGCCGCGCGTGATGTGCAGGTAGAGGTACTGGTCATCGGGCGTGTTGCCGGCGATGAGTTGCTGGATGATGTCCGTCCATTCGGCATCGCTGTGCGGATTGTCCAGCTTGATGCTGTCCAGACTGTGGGCGAGGCGGCGCAAGTGCTCGGCAAGGCGGAAGGCGCGGCGCGAATACACCGGGATGACTTCGTACACGCCGTCGCCGAAGATGAAGCCGCGATCCAGCACGGAAATCTTGGCTTCGGCGATGGGTAAAAACTGGCCGTTCAGATACACCGTCATGTTGTTCTCCTCTATTGGAACAAGAGCCGTATCGAGTCTACCCCGCGCGAAAACACATTCGCCAGCGCTACGTTGTCCAGCGCGACGAGCGGGAGGTCGAGGTAGGGTTTGCCGTTCAGGCTGAGTTTCAAGGTGCCGATTTTCTGTCCGTTCTCTATCGGGGCGATGAGCGGTTGCTGCGTTTCCAGCGTCGCTTTCAGTTGTTCGCGCTGCCCCTTGGGAATGGTGACGAACAGATCGTTGCGAAAGCCGATGTCGATTTTCTTCTCCGTACCTTTCCAGGTGCGTACCACGCTCACGGGCTGGTCTTTTTTGTATAACTGGATCACGTCGAAGTTCTGGAAACCGTAATTCAGCAGGCGCTGGCTTTCGCTGGTGCGCAGGTTTTCCGAGGTCGCGCCCACGACCACCGAGATCAAACGGTGCTGTTCGCGTTTGGCGGAGGCCACGAGGCAGAAGCCCGCGCTTTCCGTATGCCCGGTTTTCAGGCCGTCCACATAGGGGTCGAGCCAGAGCAGCTGGTTGCGGTTGAACTGCTTGACGTTGTTGTACTGGAATTCGCGCAGCGCATAGATGAAATAAAACTCGGGGAAGTCGCGCACGATGGCGGCCGCAAGCAGCGCCAGATCGTAGGCGCTGCTGTAGTGCTGCTCTTCGGGCAGGCCGGTGGCATTGACGAAGTGCGTGTTGTTCATGCCCAAACGTTTCGCTTCCTTGTTCATCAGGTCGGTGGCGAAGGCCAGCTCATGATTGGCGATGGTCTCGGCCAGCACCCGCGCCGCATCGTTGCCCGACTCCACAATGAGGCCGCGCAACAGGTCATCCACCTTGACCGGTTTGCCGGCTTCCAGAAACATGCGCGATTCTTCGCCCTGAATGCGCAGCGCATAAGCCGACGGCGTGACGCGCTGGCTGGGCGACAATTTGCCTTGCTTGATTGCGCTGAAAGTCACATAGGCGGTCATCAGCTTGGTCAGCGACGCCGGCTGGATGCGCTCGTTGCCGTTCTGGCTGAGCAGAATCTGGTTGCTGGTGTAGTCGTAGAGCACATAGGACTTGGCTGCCAGCACCGGAGCTGCCGGCACGGACAGGTCGGCAGCATGGGATAACAGCGGCAACAGGGCGAATAACAGTGTTAGCGCAAACTTCATGATGGGCATCTGGAAAATTTGAGCCGAGATTATAACAAGAGGGTTACCGTTCAATCGGGTTAACTGGGGGGCGTTAGACCGCAGACCGGAATATCTAGGCCGGGACTAGACCGTTTGGACTATTGTTCTAGTCGATGCCGCAGTCTATAAAGTCCCCCGCAGTTCGGGCGTATCTTTATTGAGGGGGTGGTGCGGATGGACAATGAATCGGAATGCGCTGTTGACATGCCTCGCAAGGATATTTATTACAAGCGGAGCGGCATTGATTTTGTCGAAGCGGCTGAAACGCATATGCAATGGCGTACCCGGCTGAAAAATCACATTGACGGGATTACGCAGGAAGAGTGGGCGCCGAGCACGGCCAGCGCACAAGACGG
>JBBIJL010000067.1:0-10571 GCA_037446005.1 Gallionellaceae bacterium
CGTTGGGAATGTCCTGTATCTCTTTGCCGAATTTGCTGAAGAGAATAACTGTGGTCAACAACATGGTGACCAGTGCCGCAACGATGGGGGAGTAATGGCTCATAGGTAAGTAGTTCGATACCACGCGGCAGTCGCTTGCAGCCCTTGCTGCACGGTACACGGTGGTATCCAGTTAAGTTCGCGGCGGATTTTACCACTATCGACCTGCAACGAACCCAGTAGACGCTCGACCTGATCCGCTTTGCCGGTCAAGCGCCCGGCCAGTTGCAACAGCGCCGGAGCGCAGGGAAACAAGTGCGCCGGATGTGCCAGCGCCACCCCCAACTGCCGCAACAGATCGGGCGTGGAAATATCCTCGCCGTCGCTGACCAGATAAGTCTGCCCGGCAGCGGCGGGATGCCCGGCGCAGGCGATCAAAGCATCGACCAGATTTTCGACATAAACCAGACTGCGCAAATTGCGCACCGAAGCCAGGGGCAGCGGAATGCCTTTGCCTAACACGCGCAGCATTTGCGCAAAATTGCCCTTCACCCCGGCGCCATAGACCAGAGGCGGACGCACGATAACCACTTCCAAACCGGTTTCCTGCGCCACGCGCCGCAAGGCCTGCTCGGCCTCCCATTTGGAAATGCCGTAGGGATCCTGTGCCGCTGGAGCATCCGCCTCGCTGAACTTGCTGCCAGCATGTGTCGCCTCGCCGTTCACTTTGATCGAGCTGACATACACCAGACGCCGCACGCCTGCAGCCGCCGCGCAACGCGCCAGATGCTCCGTACCCGCCGTGTTGGTGCGGCGGAATTCACCCAACGGATCTGACGCATCGTCGCGCATGACATGCACGCGCGCGGCGAGGTGAATGACGACCTCTATCCCTTGCAGGGCGCCTGTCCAATCCGTCCCCGGTCCGATGTCCGCGATCTGCACCAGCGGATAACGCAACGCTTCGCCTGCCGCATTGCCGCGCACCGCGCCGCGTACCGCATATTCGCGGCGCATCAATTCCGCGCAGAGTACGCGCCCGACAAATCCGCTGGCACCCGTTACCAATATTCCCGCATTCATTTCAATACCCGTTTCTCTTGCATTAGCGCGCAATATTCTTTCATGACCTGCCTGCTCACCTCATCGGCATCAAACAGCATCCGTGCGCGGCGCTTGGCGGCCTCGCCCATATCTGTTCGCAGCATCTGGTCTACCAGCAAACGCCGCAAGGCACTTGCCAGCTCGGCAACGTTGCGCGGCGGAACCAGCAATCCCGTTTCGCCCTGCTCGACCGCGTCCGACAAACCGTAAATATCCGTTCCCACTGTGGGCACCTCCATCGCGGCAGCCTCAATGACGACCGTGCCGAAACCTTCTCGGTAACTAGGCAGGCACAATATATCGGCAATCGCTAGGTACGCTTCGGGAGCGTCCGTATAACCCACCACATGCGTATCGCGCAGGCGCTCGATGTCGCCCGGCGCAATCGCTCCCGCCACACCGCTCTCGCTATCGAAACGCCCGACGAAAACGAGATGGGCTGCACTTTCCTCCGCCTTGAGCATTTCAAATGCTTGCAGCAGTTCGCGCACGCCTTTATCGACAGTGATGCGCCCCATATATAACAGCACCGGCGCGCCGTCCGGTATCGCCAGCGACCGGCGTAGCGCCTCGCATTGTCCGGCAGAGAAGCGATTGCGCTCAAAACGCCGCATATCCACCCCGGCCAGCGAGCCCGCGCCGATGACGAACAGACGCTTGGTATCAACAATTCCTTGCTCGATCAGGAATTGTCTTTGACTCGCGCTATCGGTATAACAACGCGTGTTCAAACTCCCGATCAACTTGTCGCTGGCGCATGCCAGCCAGCGCTTGGCGCCGCGCATCGTGACCCAAGGCTGCCCGGTAAAGGTATGCAGTCGCACGGGCACCCCGGCAAGAAATGCCGCCAACGCGGTCAGCAGACCGGCCTTGGGCGTAGTTGAGTGTGCGATCTGAATGCGTTCACGCCGGAAGAAAAAGAACAGCCGGATCAGCGCCTGCAAATCGCGCCACGGAGAAATAGAACGCGGGATGTCTATCGGCACACAGCTCACGCCCTCCAGACCTTCCATCTGAGCCAGCTCAGGCTCGTTGCTGGCCACGACCGTGACGCGCGCCCCTTGTTTGCCGAGCAGTTCTATCTGATGTTTGAGTTGCGCGACCACAAAGAAAGGGACGGTCGATATACGCGCAATGCGTGTACCTGCGAGCGTCTCCGCCCGCTTCATTGCGTTTCTCCGCGACGCTGCTGCGCTGACTGCACCAGTTCATCCAGCCCGGCTTCCATGGGGACGATATGCCGGTAGCCCAGCTCATGCTCGATTTTGCCGGTCGAATAGATTGCACGCACCGTCAACGCATCGACACGTGCCTCGGTCAGCGGGAATTTTGGTATGCCTCCCAGCAACTTCGCCGCCAAGCGGACGGTCCATTCCGGCAATCTTAAACCCGGCATCGGCTTCCCCAGAGCGGCAGCAATAGTGGCAGCGAATTGCTCCATGGTGCGATGATCCGACAAGTTATACACCTGCCCGTTGGCCTCTGGCTTGACCCCGCACAACAGCAGCGCGGCAACCACGTTATCGACATGAATGTAATTCGCCGATGCGCCCGGCTTGCCGATAAAAAAGAACCAGCCGCGCCGTATCATTCCGAAAAGCGACTGATTGCTCATGTCGGCGCCATACACATTTGATGGGCGCAAAATCGCGTGTTCAAATGCGCCGTCCAGCGCGGCAGCCTGCACCAGCGCATCCGACTCCACTTTGGTGATTTCATATGTTCCGCATGGATGCAATGCGGTCTGCTCGGCTACAACACCGGCACGCTGCTGCCCGTAAGCACCGACGCTGCTAAGCTGCACCCAGCGCCCGATACGGCCTGTCGCCGCTTCAATCAAGCGCTGCGTCCCCGCAACATGAACCGCTTGCATACGCGCCGCGTCGCGAATTTCTCCGGCACAGTGGTACAGGATATCCACACCGTCAACGAACGATTGCAATTCCGTGTCAGACGACAAATCGCCGCGATACAGCTTTACCCCGGTTTCGGCTGTGGCACGGCGCGAAAGCACGCGCACCTCATCTCCTTGCGCAAGATGATGCTGCATCAGTTTCCGTCCGATGAAACCTGTACCGCCTGTAATTGCAACAATCATAGTGCGCGCATAATTAGTCTGTTACATGAAACCTACCGGCAGGCAAGCGCGCATTAAAACTTCGCGCCAAAAAATCGGCGTACAAGACCATTACCCCACAGGGCGGAAGGCGATGAAACCAACCCATGCAAAACCATCCGTATCCCGGCCCAAATCGAGTTATCGCGCAAGGTGGCGATCCCCAGTTTAATTTCGGCAACAGCGAGGGCGCGACGATTTAAACGCCGCGCCCTCGCACTCAGTTGCAATACATGAGCTGCCCGTTGAAACAATTGCATCGCCTCTGTAGCCACCAAAATTTGATTTTTTCTCGAGCGCGTCATACTGCCGGCCAACACTCTTAACTGGCAAAGATGGGCATCAATCATGGCGATCTTGGCACGTTGCGCCAGCGCCAGAATCAGACCGAAATCTTGTGCCCAGACGATGTCCGCAGGATATCCGCCGACTTCCTGCGCCAATTTCCGCCGATACATGATGGAAGAATGTACGATCGGATTGGTCCATCCTAAACAATCCATAAGCTCATCTTGAGCTGAAGGAGGGATTAATTCATCAAACACCTTGCCTTGCTCATCAATCAATTGCGCCCAGGAAGCTACCAGTACCACATCAGGATGGCGATCCAGAAACTCCACTTGTCGTGCCAGACGGTCTCGAGAGGAAATATCGTCCGCATCCAGCACGGCAATGTATTCGCTCCGCGCTTGCTCAAAGGCAAAGCGTAACGCGGAAGTCCGGCCAATATTCTTTCCCAAGGGGAACACGCGCACTCTGGTATCCGCATATTCCATCAGGACCGACAGCGACGCATCCTTGGAACCATCATCGACTGCAATCAGCTCCCAATCAGGAAACGTCTGCGCAATTAGGCTATCAATGCTGGCACGCACATAAGGCTCTGCGTTATACACCGTCATCAAAATTGATACGCGCGGAGCAGGAGAATTAACTGAAATTGTTGTTTCGTTCATAAGCACTTCGGCGAGTCTGCAGAGCGATAATCCGCAGATGAATATTCAAAAACACTGAAAACAACCTTCAAACATCCAGACGTTTTCGGAAATAGGAGATCGTCTCCCTGAGACCGTCTTCCAAACATACCTTTGGCTCCCAGCCCAACTTCTCCTTAGCCAAGGCAATATCCGGCTGGCGTTGCTTCGGATCGTCCGCAGGCAAAGGCTTAAATGTCAGTTGCGATTTGCTGGCCGTAAGCCGCAATATTGTTTCCGCCAATTCCAACATGGTGAATTCGCCGGGATTGCCCATGTTGACCGGCCCGAAAAATCCGGCTTCGCTGCCCATCATGCGCTCAAAGCCATCAATCAGGTCATCGACATAACAGAAGCTTCGCGTTTGAGAGCCATTGCCATATATCGTTATCTCCTCGCCGCGCAGCGCCTGCACGATAAAATTGCTCACCACCCGCCCATCATTGGGGTGCATACGCGGGCCATAAGTATTGAAGATGCGGACCACCTTAATATCTAACTGGTGCTGCCGCTGGTAATCGAAGAACAAAGTCTCGGCACAGCGCTTGCCTTCGTCGTAACAGGATCGCGGCCCGATAGGATTGACCCGCCCCCAGTAAACTTCTGTTTGCGGATGCACTTCCGGGTCGCCATACACCTCGGATGTTGATGCCTGCAAGATACGCGCGCCTACCCGCTTGGCCAAGCCCAACATGTTGATTGCACCATGTACGCTAGTCTTTGTCGTTTGTACCGGATCAAACTGGTAATGAATGGGCGAAGCCGGGCAAGCCAGATTATAAATTTGGTCTACCTCCACATAGAGCGGGAAAGTTACATCGTGCCGCAACAATTCAAAACGCGGATTGCCCATCAGCTGGATGATGTTCTGCTTGTCCCCCGTAAAAAAGTTATCGACGCATAGCACATCATTACCAGCGTCCAGCAATCGCTCACATAAATGTGACCCCAAAAATCCCGCGCCGCCAGTAACAAGAACTTTTTTCATTTTCTTTACGCAATTTTTTATGTCCGACGATTATACACTCCCGACAAACACTGAATCGCCCCGCTTCGTCAACTGCCTTCCGGCTGACTTAAGCACCGTTCTACGCCATAATGCGCGCCTCATTTTTAGAAAGTTCAAGGCAATGAAGATCACCGTTATCGGTTCCGGTTATGTAGGCTTGGTGTCAGGCGCATGCTTGGCAGATCTGGGGAACGACGTGCTATGTCTCGATGTCGACCCGAAGAAGATCGACCTTCTCAATAAGGGGGGTATACCCATCTACGAACCGGGGCTGGACGAGGTCATCAAGCGCAATGTCGAAGCGGGACGCCTGCGCTTCACCACCGATGTCGCCATCAGCGTGGCACACGGCTTGGTACAGATGATCGCCGTGGGTACGCCGTCTGGAGAAGATGGCTCCGCAGATTTGCAATATGTACTTGCCGCTGCGCGCAATATTGCCAAGCATATGACCGAATACAAAGTCATCGTGGACAAGTCTACTGTACCGGTGGGAACCGCCGACAAGGTCAAACACGCCGTGCAGGAGGAGCTAAACCAGCGCGGCGCAAAAACGGCATTCAGCGTAGTTTCCAACCCGGAATTCCTCAAGGAAGGCGCAGCCATCGACGACTTCAACCGCCCAGATCGCATTGTTATCGGCGCAGAAGACGAACAAGCTATCGCACACATGCGCCAGATGTATGCACCGTTCCAGCGCAACCATGACCGCCTGATGGTAATGGACATCAAGTCCGCCGAGCTTACCAAGTACGCCGCCAACGCCATGCTCGCCACGCGCATCTCCTTCATGAACGAACTGGCAAACCTTGCGGAAAAAGTCGGTGCGGACATCGAACATGTACGCAAGGGCATCGGCTCCGACCAGCGCATCGGCTACCACTTTCTGTATGCCGGTTGCGGCTACGGCGGCTCCTGCTTCCCCAAGGATGTGCGCGCGCTGAAGCGCACCGGCGAGGAACTCGGTCTGCCACTCAAAGTGCTACAAGCAGTGGAAGATGTGAACGATGCACAAAAATCCGTACTGCTGAACAAAATCACCAAACGTTTTGGCAATGATCTGAGCGGCAAGCATTTCGCCTTGTGGGGATTGGCTTTCAAGCCAGGAACCGACGATATGCGCGAAGCAACCAGCCGCGTGGTAATGGAAGGATTATGGAAACGGGGAGCCAGCGTAACTGCCTACGACCCGGCAGCCATGAAGGAAACCTCGCACATCTACGGCGAGCGTCACGACCTGCATTATGCCGACACACCGCTGGATGCACTGCAAGGTGCGGATGCACTCATCATCGTGACCGAATGGAAAGCCTTCAAAAGCCCGGATTTCAACACGATCAAAACATGCTTAAAGAACCCGGTTATTTTCGATGGCCGCAACTTGTTCGAGCCTGTCGACCTCAAGGCGTTGGGGTTCGAGTATTATGGGATCGGGCGGGAAAGCAACGCTTAATTGCTCAGAGGCTGCTGTGCTAAACCGTTTTGCAAATGCCTCATAAAATACTGCGTCAGGATTTGACGCAGCCATTTTCCTGACTCAGGGTAATGCGTCTCCATAGAGAGATCCCTCTGCAACACATTGAGTTCTGTTTGTTCGTAAATCCATGTTTTGTTCATTCGTTCAACCTATCTGGAGTTAGGAAACGCGCGTTACAGAGAGAATCCATCATCAATGATTAGATTCTGTCCCGTTACATATTTCGATGCATCGGAGAGCAGGAACAGCAAAGCCCCGGTTACGTCTTGCGGATCCAGCATTCCTTTGCGGTTGCAGTGCGCATTGTACTTGCGGAGGAATGGCTCGGGTTGCCCATCCAGAATCCCGCCCGGACTCAGGCTATTCACCCGGATGCCATCGCCCTTGAAATATTGCGCAAAATAACGGGTCAGATGGTTGATAGCCGATTTGATCGCCGCATATTCGACCGGCATGGTCATGGGGGTGTCCGCATACACCTCGAAACGCGGCGGCATCGCCCCGTAGATCGAGGACATATTGATGATGTTGCCCCCGCCGTGTTTGCGGAAGTGAATGCCGAATTGCTGCGCCGTCAGAAAATATCCGCCCAGATGCAGGCCGACGTTCTCGCAGAAACTCTCATAGCTCACATCCTCCAGCTTTTTTCCGTATTCGCGATTGCGCGGATACGCGTTATTCACCAGCGCATCGATGCGGCCATATCTTTGCTGCAAATCGTCGATCAGTGCCTTGATGGAGGTCGCGCTGGTGATATCCAGAATCGCCGCTTCGGCTCGCCCCGGACAAGTTGCCATAATTTGTGTAGCCACGCGCCCGGCGGCAGCCGCATCGACATCGGCGACGATGGCGATACCTCCCTGTTCCGCGATCGCGGCACAGAACCTCGCCCCAAGAAAACCTGCGCCACCTGTAACTACGATTACCTTGTCAGCCAATTGCATATCGATCTCACCTGAATACTCTGTCAAACGGATTTGGTGCGGCTCAGCCGCCCCCAAACTTTTTCTCCCACCTTGGCTATTCCCATCACCAGACCGGGAATGAAGAATGCCAACGCCATCGGGTCCAGCTGGAGGACTCTCCTCGAGTGATAGGGGAAATTGCGCAATCCTATCCATGGCTGTGAAAACAAATGGATCCCCCACAAATACATCACACGAGATCGGAAACGGCTACGCTCGACGGAAGTCAGATCCAGCAAACTGATCTGGCCAAGCAACAAGCGGAAATATTCTTCATATGTTATCCGACCCTTGGTCACGCTGCGAATCGTGGTTCCGTGCTGCCTGAATTTGTTCAATGACTCTGCCACATAGGCGACATCGTATTTTGCGGCGATCCTGAAGAACAGATCCCAATCGCTGCACACACGATAGGCCGACGACAGCATCCCTGCCGCACCGAAACATTCTTTTCTGATAAGTGCTGCGCTCAGATTCGGAATGACGCAGGAGTGCAATAGAAAGCGCCCCATCTGCGCTCCGCTTATCAGCGTGTCGTTCACACATTGTTCGCGGAATGCGCGCTCCCGGATTGCAAAATCATTCCCGAGCACGTGATCCATCTCATCCACCAGCAAACTGCGACAGAAGGCGATCCCAGCCGTCGGATTTATTCGCATCGCGTTGACCAGCCGCTCGACCATGCGCGGATCACAATCATCATCGCAATTGGCGAACAGAACGAATTCTCCTGAAGACTCTTCGATCCCCTGGTTGCTGACCGTGACCCACCCCCCGTTCTTTTCACGGACGATCAACCTGACCTTGGGATGGTTCTCGTACTTGCGCAACACTTCAAGACTGTTGTCCGGAGAGCAGTCTTCGATCACCAGAATCTCGATGTTCTGATACGTCTGGTCGATCAGGCTGTCCATGCGCCGCACCAGAAACTCGGCATGGTTGTAGCTGGCCACGACTAGGCTGACCAATCCCGGAACCATCTGCCTGCTCACTTGAACAGCCCCTTCGCCTTGAGCTCTTTCAGACTCTCCTCATAACGGTCCGTTTGTATCTGCTCGCCCTTGACCCAGGCCACGAATTGGCGCAGACCATCCTCGATGGAGACACTGGGCTCGAATCCAAGCACCTGGCGCACCTTGGCTAGATCCGCCACGTTATGGCGGATGTCACCCGAACGGAATTGTCCGGTCACCTGGGTTGGCACCACGACACCCAACAAGGCCTGCAAAGTATTGGCGATGGTCAACACATCGGTCGCCACGCCAGAGCCCACATTGAACACATCCACCAATGGTCGTTCATGCTCGACGGCCTTCGCCGTCGCCTTGACCACATCGTCGATGAACACAAAGTCCCTGCTCTCTTTCCCGTCCTCGAAGATATTGATGCCACTCCCGTTGCGAATCCGAGTGGAGAAGATCGAAAGAATGCCGGTATATGGATTTGAAAGAGACTGCCCCGGGCCGTATACATTCTGGTAACGGAATGCGATCGCAGATATCCCTAGCGATCTGCCCACCGTAAGCACCATCTGCTCCTGCGTCAGCTTGGTGATGCCATAGACAGAGGCGGGACGCACGGGAGTTTGCTCATCCGTCGGAATCATTTCCGCCGCTGTGCGGCAAATAGGACAGTGAACAGAGAAATCCCCCTTTTCCATCTGGTCGGCGACACGCGAGGCCGGATACACATTGCCATGCACCGAACACGAATACTTGCCTTCACCGTAAACGGCGCGCGAAGATGCCACCACGATCTTGCGGATCGGCAACCGCTCGTTGGCGATCACATCCAGCAAAAGCGCTGTGCCGCCGATATTCACATCGGAGTAATGCTGGATGGCGTACATGGATTGTCCGGTCCCGGTTTCTGCCGCCAGATGTACCACCGTATCCACGCCGGCAAGCGCGCGCATCAGATCCGCACGCTGGGTGACACTACCGCAAATGAATTCAACCTGTCGGTCCAGGCTGCGAAACAGGGGCGAGGACTCAGGTTCGACCCCGTGGATCTGCGGTGACAGATTATCAAGCACGATGACACGATGACCCGATGCGACTAGATGATTGGCCAGCCTTGAGCCGATGAAGCCGGCCCCGCCGGTAATTAGAATGTTCATTTGATAATCCTGCTATCTGATTGATTTAAGTTTTCAGGGCAACCCACTTCTTCGATTGCGGGTCGAACTGTTTGATCACTGTCGCGGGCACACCGACAGCGACCGAGTAATCGGGGATGTCCGAAGTCACGACAGCATTGGCTCCAATCACGCAATTCTTCCCAACGCGCGCACCGATGATGCAGGCATTCTCACCTATCCAGCTGCCGTCACCAATCTCCACTTCCCGCTTGAACCTGACGCTCTGATGCATGATGGGAACAGTGACATCTTCATAGTCATGAAGATTGTCGGAGATGTATACATTGTTCGCGGTGAGCACATGGCTCCCGATCGTCACTTGTCCGACAGCCGTGATATGGTTGTTGTAGCCGAACGCGCACCCGCCACCTATCGACAAAACCGCTTTTCGTCCTTCTACTCCGCAACAATACAGCCACGTTCCGCGTTGAAAGATCGTCTTTTCGCCGATGGTGATCCCCTTGCCACCGTCAACCCGGAATGGACGAAATAGGGCGACACCTGCGCCAATTTTCTGGAATCTCCAGCCATGACAAGAAGCGAAACACATCCTGTACAGCTTGGAAAAGAGACGCGTCAGTAGTTCGCTCATTTGACTGCATCCAATCTTTCGAGAAACTGTGCGGGGTCAGCGAAGAATGGAGCCAATCGCTCAAGGTCTTTGTCGTCCAGAACCCACCAGCGCGCGGCCAATAATCTGGCGGAGATCTCCTGCGAGAAGCGTTGCCGGATAACGCGGGCCGGACTGCCTACCGCTACCGCATACGGCGGGATATCTTTGGTCACGATTGCGCCTGCTCCAATGAC
>JBBIJL010000068.1:0-10554 GCA_037446005.1 Gallionellaceae bacterium
GGTGAAACCGAACAGGTACATCAGGGCAAAGGTCGGGATGATGGCCAGCGGCAGCGCGGTCGCCGCCACGATGGTGGCGCGCGTGTTGCGCAGGAAGAAGATCACCACGATCACCGCCAGCAGCGAGCCCTCGAAGATCATTTCCATCGAGCCTTTGTAGGTTTCGTACACGGTATCGACCGTGTTGAACACTTTTTCGACGGTGATCTCGGGATGCGCCTGCTTCAGGCTTTCGAGCGCTTTGCTGACGCCGTCGGCCACGGCAACATCGCCCGCGCCGAGCGAGCGCACGATCTCGAAACCGATCACCTGTTTGCCGTCATGCAAAGCCGCCGAGCGGCGTTCGGCGATGGTGTCGCTCACGTTCGCCACCTGGTCGAGGCGCACGCGCCGTCCGTCGCGCATGCTGATTTCCATCTGCGCCAACTGTTCGGCGGTTTGCACCGTCGCCACCGTGCGCACGGACTGCTCCATACCGCCGAGATCGGTGCGCCCGCCCGGTGCTTCCTGCTGAATCTGGCGCAACTGGCTGGAAACTTCCGCAGCGGTGAGATTCAGCGCCAGCATCTTGGTCGGATCGAGCTCGACGCGCACTTGCCGCGTCACCCCGCCCACGCGATTGACCGCCCCCACCCCCTTCACGCCGAGCAGCAGCTTGGTCATGTTGTTGTCCACAAACCAGGACAACGCCTCCTCGCTCATCCCGGGGGCGGCGATGGTGTAAGTCAGGATAGGCTTGCTGCTCAACTCCACCTTATTGATGACCGGGTCGAGCATCTCACGCGGCAAATCGCCGCGTATGCGCGACATGGCGGAGCGCACATCTTCCAGCGCCGCATGCGAATCGCGCTCCAGACGGAACTCGGCCGACACGATGGCCGAGCCGTCTTTGACTTGGGTGTAGAGATGCTTGAGGCCTTGCGCGCTGGCGAGCGCGTTCTCGATCTTGCGCGCCACCTCGACTTCCATTTGATCCGGCGATGCGCCCGGCATGGAGGCCGCCACGGTAATCATCGGCAAGTCGATGTCGGGAAAGAGTTGGATCTTCATGGCCTTGAACGCCATCACGCCAATGAAGGTGAGCATGACGAAGCCGAGCAAGGCCGGAATCGGATTGCGGATAGACCAGGAGGAGACGTTCAAAACTTACCCCTTCACGATCTGGACGAAATCGCCTTCGGTCAGGAACGGGCCGCCGCTCTCGACGACCGTTTCGTCCGCCTTCAATCCCTGCCTGATCTCGATACGGTCGCCGCTGCGCTGACCGGTCACCACGGTGCGTTCATGCACCTGATTGTCGCTCCCCACCACCAGCACATAAGTCATGCTGCCGCGCTGCATCACGGCGGACTGGGGCAGCGACTGCAAGCCGCGCTTGCCGCCGCTCACATCGAAAGTGCCGCGCGCAAAAGCGCCGGCGATGATGCCGCTGCTGTCCGGCAGCGTGACCAGCACATAGCCGTAACGCGTCTGCATGTTCACCGAAGGCGAAATTGCACGCACCGTGCCCTTCATGACGCGGCCTTCGCCCACGGTAATGTCGGCGGTCATGCCTTTACGGATCAGCATCAGCTCTTCGGCGGTCAGGTCGGCGCGCCATTCCAGACGGCCTTTGCGGATCAGGCGGAACAATTCCACACCGGGTTGCGCGGTGGAACCCACATTGGCATTCGCCGCCGAGATGACGCCCGAGTCCGGCGCCACAACATAGCCTTGCGCGGAACGCGAACCCGCGGCATCGTCGCTGACGCGCGCCAGATTATCCAGCACGACCAGCACATCGCCCTGCTGCACATGATCGCCGATGCCGACTTTCACCTCGGCAATGCGCAGCCCCTGCACCTGCGCGCTGATGACCGCCTCCTGCCAGGGCAGGATGCTGCCGTTTGCGGTCAACGTGCGCGACCATCGCCCCGTCTGCAATTTGGTCACGCGCACCGTCAGCGCAGGTTTGCTGACCGGCTTGGCCGCTGCCGGATTGCCCTGACTCGCGCCCGACACTCCCCATGAAAATGCAGCCGCCAGCACGAACAGCAGCGTGGCGACTTTCCACTTGTTTGATTTTTTCAAAAACATATTCACTTATCCCCCGTCCGTTGCATTCATTGAGGCGCTAAGCGAGCATTACCTATCACGCTGCGATTCGCTCACCAATTCGGCACGCCGCGCGTACAGAGACGCCTCCTCAACCCGCCCGAGCAATTTCGCCACCCGCGCCATGCCGTGCAAATCTTCGCCGATACGCGCGCCCAGACCCAGCGCTTTGTCCGTCTCCAGCGCCATCCGGTAATGCTGCAAGGCAGCCGCGTAACGCTGCAATTTTTCCTCGGCGGCGGCGGCCACGCGCACTGCATTGGTTTGCTCCTCTTTGCCCGCATCCTTCTCTTTGGCGAGCGCCTGCGCCGATGCCAGCGCGCCTTCCGCATCGCCTTTCAGCAACAGCAGACGCGCCTGCAATCCCTGCATACCGAAACGCAGCGTGCATTTTTTGTCGCATTGCTTCTCGGCCAGCGCCAAAGCCGCTTCCGCTTCTTTCAGGCGCGCCAGATTGGTCAGGATCACGGCTTTGCGGAAGGCTGCGGTCATCTGCGACTCCGCCGGATAGATCGCGGCCTGCTCCAGCAATATCCTGTCCAGCCAGACCAGCGCTGCGGCATCGTCGTGCAGCTGATGCGTCACCGTGGCTAAGTTAATCAGCGTCGTGGCGGCACCCGCCGTATCGTCCAGCGACTGCTGCAAGGCCAGCACCTTGGTGAAGTTGTATTGCGCGCGCAGCAACTCGCCGTTTCTCAACGCGCGCCGCGCATCCTTGTCCGCGGTTTGCGCCTGTTCCAATGCCTGCGGCAAACGCGGCGCGGGCGTGCTGCCGCAGGCAACCAGCGTCCCCGCCAGCATCAGCAAAAAAATTCTAGTCATGGCTATCCATCCTGATCGGGCCGGTTTCCGGTGGGGGAACAACATTCTTCAGCGGCCAGCTCGTACTCAACGAATCCACCACATCCTGCGTGCTACCCACCATCTCGCGCGTTTTTCCCAGCGTGTCGCGCGCCTCGCCCAGCACGCCCGGCACCTGCGGCGCGGCCTGCTGTACTGCATCCTTGATCGCCTCGCTGGTCATGCGCAGGCTCTCCATGCTGCTGTCGGCCTTCTTCAGCAACGAGGGCAACTCGCGGTCGAATTTTCCCGACAGCGCTTCGGCATTCGCCGCCGATTGACGCAGGGAATGCAGCAACGGCCCCACTTCTTTGTTGAGGTTGTTATCGACGCTGCCCAGCACGTTGTCCACGCTGCCCAGCACATGATCCAAGCGCTCCCGCGTGCCGCGCATCTCGGCGGAAAACTCGCGCAGGTTCTTCAAGGTTTGGCGCACATCGCCATGCGGGTCGGACAGGGTTTGATGCACATCGTCGAGGATGGGCACAATGCGGTTCTTCACATCGACGACGGCCTGCTCCAATCCGTTGGCGCGCTCGAAACGGACTTTTCCGCCCGCCGCCAGCACCGGTTTATTTTCCGAGCCGCGGCTGATTTCCAGCACGCCGTCGCCGATCACGCCTTCTTTTTTCAGGCTCATCACGGCATCCTGCCTGAGCAAGGCGAGGTACTTGGTTTCGATGATGACTTCCACCTGCACGTGCCCCTGTTCGTCCAGCGCCAGAGTGTTCAGCTTGCCGATCTTGAATCCGCTGAATTTGACCGGCATGCCCTCGTTCAAATCCTGCCCGCTGTCGGCGACAAAATAAACCGGGGATTTGGGGGTAAACGCGCCTTTCTTGAGCCCGGTCCACAGGAATACCAGCCCGATCCCGATCAGCGCGAGCAGAATGAAGATCACGGCCTTGCCGAACAGGTTTTTGAAGCGTTCGTCTTTATCAGCTAACAATGTCACATCCACCTCACTCGATTTTTTCCCAGGGCAACGTCGTCGCCTTGTCTGCTATCACCAACACCGTCCGGCCCTGCGCGGCATAGCCTTCCAGCGCCGTCATCCAGTTGCGCGCCACGCGCGCCTTGATATCCTCGAACAGCACCGCATCCACCACCAGCACGCGCGGCATTTGCACCAGAGCGCGCAACAGCCCGGCCAGTTTGCGTTGCCACGGCTCGACACTATACGGCGGTGCGGCCATGAATTCCGTCCATGCCGCCTGCTCCATGCCCAGCATGCCCAACCAATACGCAACCCCCTGCTCCGTTTCCGGCGCATCGCGCTGGGCGTGGTACCACAGCGGCAACGTGACATTTTCCCAAATTTTGAGATTGCTGATGAGCCCGCCATGTCCCGCCACCCAGCCCACGCGCCCCGGACGGCTCGCGCCCAACGCCTGCCAGATCACGGGCACCGGCTCATTATTGCGCCGCCTGTCCTCGGGTACGGCAGCGGCGGCGTTACCGCGCCTCCTGTCGCCCTGCACGATCTCGATGCTGCCTTCCCCGCACACCGTTTCCCCGATGGCGCAGTCGATCATGACATCTTTCTCGGCCTTGGAGGCAAGTTGCAGCAAGCGTATCTCGCCCGAGCTCAGCGTGAAAGAATAGGCACGCTCCGCACCTTCGCAACGCACATCGAGGAACCGGAATAAGGCGGTCATGGCTAGAACAGCAGCACCGTGATCAGGCCGTCACACGCGAATACCGCCAGCAAACTGCGCATCACCGCACGCGAGGCCGCAACCGGAATCTCGGTCATGGCGCGCTTCACGCCCAGCCCGTAATAGCACGACACCACCGACACCAGCATGCCGAAGCAGAGGCTTTTCAACAGTGCCGCGAATATCTCCCGATAACTGAGCATCTCGAAAAAGTGGTTGACCTCGCCGAGCAGCGAAACGTCGATATTCCAAGCGGTGACCACCATACCGGTTCCGATCGCGACGACCTGAAAATAGAACGTCAGCACCGTGCTGGTAATGGTCATCGCCAACATGCGCGGCACCACCAGATAAGAAACCGGGGAGATATTCATGCGCTGCAAACTTTTAATTTCGCCGTTCACCTGCATCGCGGCGAGTTCGCTGGCAATCGCCGAACTGCTGCGCCCGACAATCACGATGGCCGTCAGCAAGGGGCCCAGTTCGCGCACCACGGTCCAGATCAGCACTTGCAGAGTCAACAATTCGTTGCGCCCGACCAGGTTGCTGACCTGCATCACCATAATCAGCCCCGCCAGAAAGCCCATGACGCTGATCGGCCCCACCGATTGGATGCCGGTGAAATAAAGCTGCTTGAGCAGCGCCTTGCGCACCGGCCACTTGACCACGACCGGCAGCGTAGAAAACACCTGCCCCACCAGCGCCACGCTGTCGCGCACGAACACCCCCTGTGTGCCGATAAAATTCTGCAATCGCAATACTGGATTTTTCATTGTTTCTAGTCGCCGGTTAATAGACGTTAGTCGTTCGTTGGTGCGGTCGCAACGCAGTTTTGTATTTAACTAAAAACTAACGTCTGGCGACTAACGACTGCCTCTCCTTCACACACCGCGCCATACCCACCACCATGCGCTCAGCGTAATGAAAGAGACCATCAAGCCCATCGCCACCATCAACGTGGACAGTTCAGGATCCAAATCATGCTCCGCCGCAATAATGGAGGCGGTAATCATCGGCGGCATAGCCGCCTCAAACAGCGTCACCTGGATCGCCTGCCCGTGCGCGCCCAGCAGTTGCACGTAAAGCACATAAATCGCCAGCGGCGCCAGCAGCAATTTGAAACCGAGCCCGATCGCCAGATTGCGCGTATTCCCCGCCAGATGGCCGAAGCGCAATTGCAAGCCGACCGATACCAGCGCCAGCGGTGCCAGCGTATCACCCAAACGTTTAAGCAACGCTACAAACCACGGCGCATATTCCACCGGAATCAGCAGCAATGCGGTGACCAAGGCGATAAACGGGGGAAATAGCGCGATGCGCTTGACGATTTCCGCCGCAGTCGGGCGCCCGGAGGAATACAGCCCGGCCACCGTGATACCCAAAGTGGACAGCACCAGAAACGACCCGAGCTGATCGACAACGATGCCGCTCACGATGGCCTCGTGCCCGTAATACGCCTCGATCATCGGCAGCCCGAAGAACGAGGTATTGCCGAGTCCGCCGGTAAGCATCAACGCCCCTACCGTGCCGCGCGGCAGCTGCAACCAGCGTCCGACCAACCAGAAAAACCCGGCCGCCAGCCCGAAATATATCCATGCCATCGCTGCCATCAAGCCGACAGCGCCGGTAATTTTCAAATCGTGGATATACAACAGTGTCAGCGCTGGCAACGAAACATGGATAACGAAGCTGTTAAGCGCGGCTGGGGCCTGTTGCGGCATTTTTCCCGTCCGGTGCAGGAGAATGCCGACAAAAAAACAAGCCGCGAGTAGTATTAAATTTGACATCGGCTTAACTTATACTTGCACAAGACCTTCACAAACGAAGACAATCAGGAACACTTTAAACAATCCCCGCACAGCACGCACATTTCTCCCGCCATGACCGCCCCCGATAGCGCCTCTGCCGATTTTGATTTGTCCGACGCCATTGCCGAAGCGGATCCGTTAGCGCTTGCGACCCCAAAAACCAACCCGGAGCTGCGCGGAGAGCCGCGCTTCCGGGTTAAATGGCGCGCCATTGCCTTACTCGAACAAAATATCGCACACCACGGTTTCGTAAAGGACATTTCCACCAAAGGTGCGGCGTTTTTTCTTGAGCACAACCTGCAAGCGGTACAGTTGATTACCCTGCATATCCATGTTCCGCCGCTCGACATCACAAGGGAGCCGCGTATCGTGCAGGTGGAAGGCAAACTTATTTATTCAGTCCACGACCACGAAGAGTTGTTTTTCCGCGCCGGCTTCCAGTTCATCAAATTCAAAACCGGATCCGATCTCGACTACCTGCGCTCCCGCTTGACCAACCATCACATGGAAATCAAGGACTAGAAGCGCCCTTGACGCATACCGCTACTGCGGCACATGCGCCGAAATAAACGCTTTCAGCTTCGCCACATCCGCGTCCATCACTTCGCAGCGTTGCGGTAGTTGCTCGATGCCCTCCAGCGCGGCGGGACGTTCCGGTTCGCGCCCCAATGCTTCCTGGATCGTTTCGGCGAACTTGGCCGGCAAGGCGGTTTCCAGACAGATCAGCGGCAAGCTCGGACGGCGTTGCTCCAAGCCCACTTTCAAGCCGTCGGCAGTGTGCGTGTCGATCATCACGCCGTATTCTTCCCACACTTCGCGGATAGTCTTGAGACGGTCGAGATGGGTACTCTTGCCGGAAGAGAAATGGAACTTCGACAGCGCATGCCAATACTCGGTGTCCTTGATGTCGAACGAGCCGCCCGCATCCACCTTGTTCCAGAACTCGCGCACTTTCGCACCGTCGCGCCCGACCAAGTCGAACACGAAGCGCTCGAAGTTGGATGCCTTGGAAATATCCATCGACGGGCTGCTGGTTTCGTAAGTGTGATCGGTGCCGCGCGGACGGTAAACGCCGGTGCGGAAAAATTCGTCCAGCACATCGTTCTCGTTCGTCGCCAGAATCAGTTGGCCGATAGGCAAACCCATCATGCGCGCGATGTGTCCGGCGCAGATGTTGCCGAAATTGCCGGACGGCACCGAGAACGCAACCTGCTCGTCGTTGGACTTTGTCGCGGCGAAGTAGCCCTTGAAGTAATACACGATCTGCGCCGACACGCGCCCCCAATTGATGGAGTTGACCGTGCCGATCTTGTGCGCGGCCTTGTAGGCGTGGTCGTTGGACACGGCCTTCACCATGTCCTGCGCATCGTCGAACATGCCGTTGATGGCGATGTTGAAAATATTAGGGTCTTGCAGCGAATACATTTGCGCGCGCTGAAACGCCGACATCTTGCCATTCGGCGACAGCATGAACACGCGAATGCCGCGCTTGCCGCGCATCGCGTATTCGGCGGCGGAACCGGTATCGCCGGAAGTCGCGCCGAGAATATTCAACTCGGCGTTTTGCTTGCCCAGCGCGTACTCGAACAGATTGCCCAGCAACTGCATCGCCATGTCCTTGAAGGCAAGCGTCGGGCCATTGGACAGCTCCTCGATGAACACGCCATCAGCCAGCTTGCGCAAAGGCGTGATCTGCGTGGCATCGCTATCGGCGCGACCATTGCTGTACACCTCGGCGGTGTAGGTCTTGGCGGTGATCGCCTTGAGATCGGCTGCCGGAATGTCGGTCGCAAATTTCGACAGCACCGCAAACGCGAGATCGGCATACGACAACTTGCGCCACGCATCCAGCTCGGCGCGCGTCACCTGCGGATACTGCTCCGGCAGGTACAGACCGCCATCGGGTGCGAGACCGCCCAGTAGGATTTCGGTGAAAGTTTTGGCGGGCGCATTGCCGCGGGTGGAGATGTATTTCATAAATAATCCTTAAAGCAAATCGAATATTCAATCAGGCCGCTGCTGCGGATGGCACAAGCGCTTCCAGCCTCTTCAGCCATTCATTAAAGTGGGGGCAGGCACCTCGCATTGCATCCAGTCCGATCTCACAAGCAATCAAAGGGCCGTGAAAAGTTTTTTGAAAACTTGGCATGGCCTTGATAATTCGTTTCGAGGGCGCTGACTCCGGGCTGTCGTTAATATCTTCCGGTGTTTCATATTTCTGCCTCTGATCACCCAAATTGATAACGACCTTATAGCTATCAACCCATTCGGCGAACTTTCTGGTGTCGACGAAGAGCAAGGCTTCAAACTCATGCACCATCAGGTTAGGAATGAAATTGAGACAATCAATTTCCTCAGCCAAGCGAGCTTCCAAGAATAATGCCTTCTGATGCCCGCTACCGCCGCCAGGAAAAGCTGCATCCTCTTTGCCAGGAAAGTCTTGCGGCAATGCATACAAATCGAACAAGGTAGATACATGTGCTCCGCCATCCTGGTTGCACAATCTCAGAATTTGAGGCTTGATCTTGGCATAACTAACCACGCCCCCTTTATAGCCGGGACTAGTGCGAACAATAATAGGAGTCAGATACAGTCCAAGCCGAGCGTAATGCGGTTCAAGCAACTCGCGCACAAAAGCTTCTTCGGTCTGGCCTTCGACCAACAGGTAAACGCGCGTCATCGTGCCGGTCTCCCGCCCAGCAGATTTTTCTTCCACAACTCGCCAAGGCTGTAATCGACCAGCCACTCAGCCAATGCATCACCATTAAGTCGCTTGAAGGTAGAAGAGCCTTGTTGCTTGTCCACTACGACCAAGTCATCCGCATCGAATTCATTGACCAATTCGACCGATTGGGTGGAAACAATAAGCTGGTGCTGCCCGGCGGCAGACTTCATCAACCCGCCCAGTACGGCGATAGCAAAAGGATGCAAACCCAATTCTGGCTCATCAATCAGAATGGTGGCCGGCATAAACTCATCTGGTTGCAACAATACCGTTGCAAGACAGATGAAGCGCAAGGAACCATCCGACAAAGCACTTGCTGTAAATGGAACATCCTCATCTGCTTCTGTCCATTCAAGCTGAATCTTCTCTTTGTTATCGACAGATGGCCTCAGATGAAAATCGCCGAAAAACGGCGCTACCAGTTGAATAGCCTTGACGATGCGTTTGTAATGGGCCTCATGATGATTCTTCAGACGATAAAGGAAAGCCGCCAGGTTACGGGCATCATCGCGCAAATATTCGTTGTCGTTGATACCGTGAACCTGCTTGACCAAGGCACTCCGGCTGGTGTCGTGGAAATGGTAGAGCCGCCAGCGACGCATGGCCGGAACGACATATTCGTAGATTTTTGTTTTCTTTTTTTGTTCTTCCACATAGGTTTCGAAATGGCCGGAATGTGGACGCCAATCCCCATGCTGCTCCCACCAAAGCGCCTCATGCGCAAACATCATGCGATTGTCTTGCGTCGGCTTGAGCGTAAACCGGTAGCCATTGTGGCCAAAATACATTTCCGCACGCAGTTCTTCTGTTTTCTTTCGACCAAAATGCAGCAGGGCATCCGGCCCGCCAGCATCACCGACTGATGCTTGGAGTTGATTATCCAGAATACGGTTAATCAGACGAAAAAAACCGATGAAATTAGACTTTCCGGCACCATTAGCCCCGATCAGAACGTTCAATTTCCCAAGTTCGATATCGCAGTCGGCGATAGACTTGTAACCTCGCAATACAAGCTTGGATAGCTGATTCCAGTCATGGACTTGTTTAATCATTGCCGGGTTCTTTAGAATTGGATTTATCGAACTGTCACGCGAGTCATTTACCCAGTTCTTCCACGCGCAGCTTGGTCACCTTGCCTGCCACCACGCCCAGCTTCTCGATCTTCGCAATCGCCGCATTGATGCGCTTCTCGCGGGTCTGGTGGGTCAGCATGATGAGGTCGGTCTGGTCTTCGCCTTCACCCGGCTCTTTTTGGATCACCGCGTCGATGGAGATTTGTTCGTCGGCGAGGATGCGGGTGATGTCGGCCAGCACGCCGGGTTTGTCCTGCACGCGCAGGCGCAGGTAGTAGCTGGTCGTCACGTCGTCCATCGGCAAAATTTTCAGGTCGGCCATCGCGTTCGGCTGGAAAGCCAGGTGCGGCACGCGA
>JBBIJL010000069.1:0-10379 GCA_037446005.1 Gallionellaceae bacterium
TTGTTGGACATGAGCATTATTATGGAGCTGTATCGGCAGTGCCGGGATCAGATGGAGTTTCAATCCTCGCCCCCTCTTGCGAGAGGGCGCTACGATTGCGCACCCAGCAGCGGAAACAACTCCTCGGTTTCAATCCTCGCCCCCTCTTGCGAGAGGGCGCTACACAACGACGGCACCAGCAAACGCATTTCTGATTTTGTTTCAATCCTCGCCCCCTCTTGCGAGAGGGCGCTACAGTTCGCTTCCAACGCCTTGAGCTACAACGTTTAAAAGCGAACTTTGCGCGAACCTCGAAAAAATTGCTTTTCCGACGTCCGCACAATTCTTGTGGCGGCGCAATAAATCCACTTCGCACAATGTGTTACGTGATGCGCGAACCCGCCGGGTTTGGGGCATTGCTTGGGGTTCGCGCGGGGTCATATTACCAGTGTTCCTTCGAAATCCACGGCGCGGAAGTGGCCGTGTTCTTTGACGTGCAATTCTACCGGTTCTGTTAGTCGGTATAAACGCAGGCAGTCTTCTTTTTCGTTGATTTCGGCGAGCAGGTCGCGCTCCAGTTG
Organism: Gallionellaceae bacterium; assembly: GCA_037446005.1. GTDB lineage: Bacteria > Pseudomonadota > Gammaproteobacteria > Burkholderiales > Gallionellaceae > PALSA-1006. The sequence continues at coordinate 561 of JBBIJL010000069.1, forward strand.
TTCGTATTGCATCTGGTTGACGCGGCATTCGAAGACGGAGTTTTGCACGCGCTGGCCGATGCCTTCGCAAACCTTGGCGACGCGGCGCAAGCGGCGGCGGCCTTCTTTACTTTCGGTGGATACGTCGTAGGCAACGATGATGAGCATGTTAGCGCGCTAAAAAGGGGAGGTAGGTTTCGATTTCGCCGCGTATGTGTCTTGCCAGCAGGCGCGCTTGAATTTGCGGCAGCAGGCCGATGGGCATTTTGGTTTCCAGCAGGGGATGGGTGATTTCTTCCTGCTTGCGTTCTTGGTAGGCGACCACGACGGCGCGGCGTGCATCGCCTTCTAACAAGACCGCGCCGCCTTCGCGTTCCACAAAATCATTCGCGCCGATTTGCCCGCGATTGATGAGGGTGAGCACTAATCGGTCGGCCATGACGGCGCGAAATTCTTCCATCAAGTCCAACGCCAGCGCGGCGCGACCGGGGCGCACGGCGTGGAGGAAGCCGAGTTGCGGGTCGAGGCCGACGGCTTCAAGCGCGGAGCGGCAGTCGTTCATCAACATGGAGTAGAGGAAGGAGAGCAGGGCGTTGATGCGGTCGCGCGGTGGTCGGCGGGTGCGCCCGTCCATGGTGAAGTGTTTGCGCGCATCGGGGCGGACGATGCCGTTCATGGCGGAGAAATAGATTTTTGCAGCATCGCCTTCGATGCCGCGCACGCTGTCGAGATTGTCGGCTTGCGGCAGGCTGCGCACGGAGGCGCGGAGCGCGGTGGCCGCCGCAGTGAGTGTCTTGGCATCGCTCTCGTCGGATGCCTCGCGCGCACCGCGCAGCAAGACTTGCCGCGCATTGCGCAGTTTTCCGGCGATCATGGCGCGGGAAACATTCAGCGCAAAAGCGGCATCGCCCGCCTGCCGATGCTGCGCTTGCCGCAATAGGATGTTGCCGGAAACCGCGCCTTCCAAGCGCGCTTTGAAACGCCCGTTGCCGTCCAGCAGCACCAGCGAGATGCCATCGTCCGCGCAGCGGTGCATCAGGGCGGGGGAGAGCATGACGTTGCCGAGGCAGACCACGTTGCCCAAGTGATGTAGCGGCACTTGCAGCTTCTTCTCGCGCTCCACATCCACGCGCAGGGTGTCGTTTTCCAAATGCAGATAGGAATGGGGCGTCATCACGTAGAGGGTGTTAAGTATCTGGCGCGCCATTATTCCTCCGAATCGTAGAGCGTTTGCTCAAGTTGGGTGTGTGCGGCACAAAGCGCCATTGCCTGCGGCTGGCAGATGTCGATCAGCGAACACTCTTTGCAGCGCGCATCGTTGGCGGGTGAGGGGAGCTTGCCGGAATTGAGCATAGCGCGGATGGCTGCGACGGTGTCTTGTACGTGTTGCCGCAATTCCGGTGTGATGGACACCTCGCGGCGGCGGCGTGAAGTGTGGTGATAAATCGCGCCCTTCAAAACCGGTTTGCCGAACATCTCTTCCAGACACATCGCTTGTGCGGCAAGTTGCAGGTCGTCATGCACCTGCAATTTTTTCCTGCCGTGCTTGTATTCCACCGGATAGAGATGCCCGTCTGGATGAAATTCCACCACGTCGCATTTGCCCACCAAGCCGAGCCGGTCTGACCATACCGGCAACGCCCGCTCGCTGCGCACACCCTCGAAAGTTTCGAAACCCGGCTCATCCACCCGCTCATGCGCCGCATTGCCGCGCATGGTGTGGACGTTCTCGTCGAAGGCTTGTTCCAGATGAATCAGGGCGCACTGGCGCGGGCAATAGCTCCAGTGCTGGAGCGCGGAAAGCATGATGGGGTCTTCTGCTTCCATCCCCATGAATGGTTAGCTGATGAAAGGATTGGTCACAGTGAGCTTGCCTTCGATTAACTGACCGTGCTGCAAGTCTTCTGTGTAGAGGAGGTCGCACCCGGCATCGAGCGCGCTGGCGACGATCAGGCTGTCAAACCATGAAAATCCATAGCGTGCGGCGATGTCGAGCGCACGTTGTATGGTTGCAGGTGTAATGATCTCGACCTTGCAGGTTGCTTCGAGCATTGCGAGCAACTTGCTGGTTTCCGATAACGGCATCGCCAGTTTCTTCAGCGCCACATTCGCCGTTTCGGAAAGCACTTGCGTAGAAATGACCGGATGATGCGCAAACAGCGGTGCAGTTTGCGCAGCCTTGGCAGAATTCGCGCCAAGGGAATAAATGACAATATTCGTATCAATAAACACCTTAGCGGGCATTGGCTTCTTCCCGGTCAAACTTGTAGCCGCTCGTGTCTACTTTGAAGCTGCGGAAAAACATCTCTATTTCTTCTGTCGTTCTGGGTGCCGAAGTATCCCCGGCGCGGCTTTGCTTGGCTTTGAGGAATTCGATGAAATCGAGTACCTCGGCCTGCTTCTCCATGGGAAGCGAATCGGCCTCTCTTGCAATGATGTCGGCGTATTGCATGTGACTACTCCTTATGGTGCGTGCGTTGATATTCGCGAAATGCCTTGCATACCCTATCACAACAATTATTTTTTCACTATGCCGCTAATCTCGGCATTGCTGATCAGCAGGTGCAGTTCGTTGGGCAAACGCAATTCGGTAAAGCTGCGCCCGATGTCGTATTTGCCCTCCAGTGTGCAGCCCGCCTCGGTTGCGGCGGGCGCGGCTCCGGCGGATTTTGCGAAAGAGCAAGCGGACGGGCGCAGGGTTAAAGTGCCTTGATGAGGCCAGTCTGGCAAGATCAACGAGAGCGAAGCGCCTATCGTGATTGCCATAACATAGAAGAACACGTCGTTACGCTTAAACATTTTTTCTCCGTTGCGAAATTGCGCCTTGAAAGACCGGTTATGCTTTCCGCTCAAGCTTTACGCCAGTGCCAATATCCCTAGTTTTTCCGACTGACATTTCATCGCCATCCACAGTCACCGCGTAGTCGCTAAATTCGCGCGGTACGGAAACGCCGTCTTTTAATCGGGCTGAAATGTGGGCAAACAAATCGTGAGCAGGGGCATTCCCCAACTCGCTGTCGTGCTTGAACACATACAGCCCGCGCGTGGACATCTCGCCGCGTGCGGCGGAGCGGTCGTGCTCGAACATTTGCGCCAGCGCCTGCCACAGCAATTCCAGATCGTTTTCGTCGAAACCGGTTTGCTTGGCGAGGAAGGATGATACGAAGCCGTGGGCGGCATACAGGCCGTAAGGAACGGTGAACTTGCGCCCCATGGTGCGGTTGTCGCCGGATTGTTTTTCCGCTTCCGCTTCGGTGGCGACAGCCATGCGGGTGATGGAGTGTTCCAATGCAACGATAGGATCGACAGAGCGGGCGAAGGTGAGTTGGATCGGGCCGCGCACTTGTCCGCAGTTGATGCCGGTGGACATCACCGCACCGAATGCGCGCACATCGTAAAAGTTGCGGCACATCCATTGTCTTGCCTCATCGACAGCATCGCCACCTTTGCGCTTCTTGTCGTCGCCCTCAAGCAACTCCGGCTTGCCGATGCCTACATAAGCGCGCTTGTTCTGATTGTTGAGTACCGCTTTTTCTTTGACGTAAATTTCAAATGGCGGTTGCTCGCCTTTTACCAGCCCGATGAAATTGCGCACCTTGCGCTTGAGGGCAACATCCGTCACCAACCCGCGCCCGGTTTCAGCATCCACGCGCGGCAGGTTGCCCGCATCGGGATCGCCGTTGGGGTTGCCGTCTTTTACGTCGAACAGCAAAACGAAGTCGTAACGATTAGTCAGTGCCATGATGATTATTCTCCCTTGTTGGTGGATTCGGTTTTGTTGAAAAAGGCCTGCCGCTGGTGGTAGTAGCCGATGGCGAAGCGGCCTTGGTTTTTCAGATCGAGGTGAGTGGGAAGGTCAGGTGGCACGCCAAAGCATATATTCGCTATGTAGTCATCCGGCGTATTGTCTTCAAAGGCGCGATAAAGAATTTTTCGGCCTTTCTCATCTAGTTTAGCTACATGATGGTTTTTCAGTTTCAGCAACGTTGGGAATACCGTCACTGGCGTACTGGAAGCCGCGCCATAATAGCGGTCGCGTATCGTGGCATTGATATTGGGTTGAGCTTGTTCCTGAATCTTCTCCAGTACTGCAAAAAGCCTACCCAATCGGTAAGCGGGATACATGTTGTTTTGGTCTAGTGACACCTTGAGTTCCTCCTTTCCAGAGTAACGGTTGATACACGCTTTGATGATCGCTGCGCGAGGGTAAGTGACTTCCTGTTCGGCACGGATACGGCGTATTGCACCGGAAAGCAGGGTTTGCGGATAAGGTAGATCGTCGATCACGCTGCGCATCACGTCGCCACCGAGGTTAGGCGGGATGTTCTCCGACTTGCCTAGCGTAGCCGTTGCCACTAGCAGGCGGAATAGCGAAAGCGTTTCCGGTTCGTGCGGTGCGTGGTTTATGCGCAGGTCGTCGAAGTGGCGGCGGATGTTGACGGCCAGTTCGCCCACGGTCTTCGTGTGCCAGAAGCGCACAGCGATGCGGGCGGCGTTGGGGGAGAGTCCAAGCACATAGAAGCGTGTGCCTTCATCTTCAAAAAAACCCACCCCGGAATTGGGCGCGGCGAGCAATGCTTTCATCGTGCCGGTGTCCGCATCCGGGTTGTCCCACGCTCTGAATAATGTTTCCATCGGATGTTCGGGTTTCTCCGCCCAGAAAACGGTGGAAGCATCTCCAACCTGAATGCGTTGCTGTGAGCCCTTTGCCAGCAGGTGGTTGAGTGCGGTGGTGTAGGCGAACACGGCGCGCTTGCCGACGGGGGCATTGTCACCTTGCGACTTGCCATAGGAACTGAACGCATCTAGGTTGAACGAGACAATGCTCGCGCCGGAGCTTTGTGCGCCCCATACCCCTTTGATGGAAGGGTGCAGGCGTTCAATCACATCTGCTTCGCCAGACACCAAGCACAATGACGATTCCCCGGAAGCTTCTGCATCGGCAGAAGACAAAGCAGCCACTACGGCCTCGCGCTCACACACCGGGCAGGTATCGCCCTCCAATCGGAACGTTAGGTTGGCGCCGCTTTCCAGGATTTCTGCCCACAGCGGATGCTCGAATACTTTTGCAAAATCGCCGCGTTCGAGGAAGGCCTGTACGGCGCAGATACCCGCATCGTCGGACTGCGCGAGGCGGGCACGGATGGCCTCGACGAATGCCTGTTGCTGTTCGCGGGCGCGCTCGGGTTTGCCTTTGTTGTCAATGCCAAGTACGTAGCCGGGGCTGTCCCACAGCAGGTTGGATGCAACGCCAGAGGAGCGTTTGATGCCTCGCGGTACGAGGTAAGTTTTGTCGATTCGCTTTTTACCTTCACCTTCGTACATTTTGTCTATGGTTACGAAGTCCCCTTTTGTCGACAGCACCACCAGAAATGGAATCGCCTTATGCTCGAACCCCGGCGGCGCAAGGTTGCTGTCCGGCATGCGGGTCTTGCGTTGGTAATACTCGCTGAGCGCTTGCAGGATCATCCTCGCACCTCCTCGCTATCCCAGCCCGGTACTTGGAGCACACCGTTTGCAAGCTGCGCGCGGAAGAAACGCGGTTGCGGGTCGTTGGTTTTTGCGTAGTCCATGTCATAGAGCATGAAGCCTAGGTCGCGGGTTTCTGCGATGGGGGGGGCTTGTGGTTTTGCGGAATTAACCAGCCGGAAATCACAGGCGAACTCGCGGCAACCTAGGTAAGGCTGGTTGACGCATTGCCCCTTCTCGGCGCGGCGCTCGAACATGTCGAGGAATTTGCCCATGGTGTTGTTCTCCCCGGCGTTGGGCTGCAACTCGAAATGCGCATGGATACGGTAAGCGACATCGCGCAAGAAGAGACCGGCGCGCTGCTGGCGTTCGTCTTCGATGTTCAACGCGAGATTGCCTGAGCCTTTGTTCATGGCCTCCCGTGCATTGCTCACTGAGGCGACCGCGCCCACTTCGTTGCGCCGTATCGAAACCCAGCGTATCGGCTTGAGCACCTCAATTTTTTCGACGTGCCAGCGGATGGCCGGTTTCCACAGGATGGACTCGAACACCGCGCGGGCGGCGGAGGGGGGCATCACGTCGTAACTCACCCGCTCGACCTTCATCTCCGGTCGGGTGAAGCAGGCGAAGTCGCCGCTGACTTCAAGACAGTAGGTTTTCATTGTTTCCTCGGTTTATCGAGTTAAATATGTAAAGACTGCAAGCCCAAGCAGCAAGTACAGGGCATAAAAACGATCCGTTTGAAGCTGCGTCGCCAAAAGACGCAACTCGCGAATAACCTTTGGCCAATCCATAGCTACCACCATTCCATGTTTGTAGTGGCAGCAGAATATCATAAACTTCCTAGACAGGGTTGTTGACAATAAAACCCATAAACCAGATAATTCTGGCGCGTCTTTCAAGGCGAGGATTGAAACCTAGATGGGGTTGTTTTCTAAATAAAAGCGAGGGGTTAATCCCCTCGCTTACCTCACATCCAATACCCTCATAAACCCGGCCTTGCCGTATTCCACCAAACGTTCGTCCGCTGTTGCCAGCACTGCGTCGCGAGCCCTAGCTGTGGCCGCCAGCATGCGATCCGCCGGGTCGCCATGTATGTCTCCCGGCAGGCGGGAGCTGGCAATGGCGATTTCCGGTTCCAGTCCGATCAGGCGCAGGCCGGGCAATGCCAGTGCGGTTGCTACCCATTTTTCGCAGGGCATTCCGAGAACGATGCGCCCCTTGGCTTCCAGCATGCCGATTTCCCATACCGAAATGGACGAAACGGCAAGTGAGCCACCATGCGTGGCGGCTACGATTTTTTTGCGCACTGGGGCGGAGAGGCGTTTGGCATCGCCCAAGGCAAACCAGAGCCAGACATGGGTGTCCAACAACAAAAGGGGGGCGGAGGATGTCATGCGTTGCTTTCCGCTTCCCATTCCACATCGACTGGCGCAACGATGTCGCCGCGCACTGTTGCGGAACCAGCCATGTAACCGAACAGCAGCGTTTCCGACTTCGGCATCACCGGCACCATCATGGCGACCGGCTTGCCGTGTTTGGTGATGGTCAGTGGCTCGTGGGTGCTCGCCACGTTGTCCATCAACTTGAGGCACTTGGCCTTGAATTCTCCGGCTGAAATTTCCATTGCGCTCTCCATGGTCACAAAATTGTGGTCACATAATACGCCATTTTATGGGGCGAGACTTGCGGCAGATAGCGCTTCGCCCATGACCAATCCGATGTCCTGACGGTAAAGCCCGTCCGATGTCAGCACGAAAATTCCGGGGAACAGCTCCTGCACGTCGCTGCTTGCCATCAGCTTCCTGCATTCGTTCTCGCGGATGTTGACCGTGTAGCGTTGTAACTTGCGCAGTATGGCGCGGCGTTGATGCGGCTCCATGTTCTGGCTGGCTTCGAGAGTCTCGATTAGCTTTAGGCTTTCGCCGTAACGCACGATGATGGCGGTTTGACCTTCTTTGTCGATCAGCCGGAATTTTTCGGCGGCGGTACGAAAGTTGAATTTGTATTTGCCGGCATCGGCGACGTTGTGCATGTCTAGCAGACCGACGATGCCTTCCTTGTCCAAGCTGTTGAGGCTGGCGTAGTAATGCTGGAAGTAGGCTTCAAAGCGTTCGCGGGTGAGCGGAGTGCCTGCGGTCAGGCGCATGATTTCCTGTCCGCTTTGTTGCGCTTTGCGCAGTAGGCCGGGGGCGGCGGGTTTGGGGGGCACGAATACGACGACGCGACCCATGACAAGAATTCCTTTCTCATCTTTTAGTTCGCCTTCTCGGTTGCAGCGACCGGCAGCTTGCGCCACGGCATCCAGCCCGGCTAATGCGCGATAGACCACCGGGAAATCCATATCCACTCCGGCCTCGACCAGTTGGGTGCTGATGACGCGCGTCGGGATACCGTCTTTCAGACGTTGCTTGATGTCGGCGATGACTTCGCTGCGGTGCTGCCCGCACATCAGAGCAGACAAATGTATGGTGTCCTTGGGCATCAGCGCGTGCAGTTCGCGGCAGTCTTTGCGCGAGTTGACGATGCACAGTGCGGATTCGTATTGCTGCAATTCGGAGGCGATGGATTCCCATGTCCGCGGTGCATTGAAGTCTGCGGGCAGTTCGGCATCAACGCGCTTGAGGTCGATATAAAGTTGCTCTGGGTCATCCATCAGTTCGCTCACATCGTTGAGCCCGGCGAATTTCGGGCGCGACGAGAAGGCGGGCTGCGTTGCGGTGGAAAGGACAAAGCTCACTTTGTAGCCCTTTGCCAAATCCTGCATCACATGCAGGATGGGCGCGAGGAATTCCGGCGGCAGCAACTGCGCTTCATCCAGCACCACTACGCTATTTACGATGTTGTGCAGCTTGCGGCAGCGGCTGGACTTGGCTGCAAACAGCGATTCGAAAAACTGTACGTTGGTGGTGACGACGATGGGGGCATCCCAGTTTTCCGTTGCCAGCCGCGCACGTGAATCCTCTTTGTCCGGATCGAGGTTGCTGTGGTGTTCGATGACGTTTTCTTTGCCGAAGATGTCGCGAAATGTTTCCGCAGTCTGTTCGAGAATGCTGGTGTAAGGGATGACGTAGATTACGCGACTCTTGCCGTGATGCACGGTATGGTTCAACGCGAACGCCATGCTGGAAAGCGTCTTGCCGCCGCCCGTCGGCACGGTGAGCGAAAACAGGCCTGAGGGCAGCGTCGCCTTGTCGCGACATTGGCGTAGCACATCTGCGCGGATGCAGTTAACTGTTGAGTTGCCGCCTTTCTTTTCCATATAGCGGTCGAATGCTAATTTCAGTTCCGGCCGCGAGGGATAGTTGGCGCGCAGTCCGTTTTTTCCGCCATCCATGAACTTTTCGGTATCGAGAAAATCCGCATCCGTCAGACAAGAGAACAGCATTCTGATCCACAGTGCTAGCGAACCTTGTGGCGGCAGCGATGCCGGGCTTGGCTGCTCAAGGATGTTGGAGGCTGGCGTGGCATGCTGCGCCTCTTGCAAGTAGCCTTTCTTTTTTCCGGTTTCAACTCTTTGCAAGAGCGAAGACTGGCCGCCTTCCGTGCTGTTCCAATCGGGCAATCCGGCATGGTGTCCTGCAATCAGGTAGGCGAGTATGCGACCCTGTATGCCCAGCTTTTCGATGGCATGGATTGCGCCAGCCGTGGAATGATCCACTCGTCCCGATGTTTCCTCGTCCTTGATATGAGCTTCGGGGTCATATCGTTTTTCGTAGCCACTGGCCGCCTTGATGTACTTCTGGAATTTCTCGCGGAATTTGCCGAGGTCGTGCCAAAGTGCGGAAAGCCTCGCCCAATCCTCGCTGTCGAAAGCGGCGGCGAATTCGGCAGCTAACTTGGCGACATCTTGCAGGTGATTATCCAGATAGTGCTCAATCCATTGTCCATCGGACAACTGCCGCACATGCGCCAATAGTCGCTGGTCGCTCATACCTTCCACCTCACTTCCACCCTAACCCTGTCCCACGGATTGCTGCTGCTCTCCAGTCCGGCTATCGCCGCCTCCAGCGTTTCCCCTCTATCCAGCAATTGCGACACGGCAGCATTATCCAGCCGGGGAATGTAGCCCAGCTTTTGGCCTTGCCATTCCACGCGCACGGCGCGGTCATCATATTTGTTGTCGGCTTCGCGTATCAGGGTGAGTTGTTGTCCTGCGGCGAGTTGCGGCCACAGGGCTTCGCCGTGGTGGTATTGAAATCCGGCGAGCGGGGAGGTTTGCAAGGTTTTCCATGTGTCGCCACGGCTGCTGGCCGATGCGATGGCGGGCAGGGCGAGGCCGCCGACGAGTGCCGTGAGTGATTTCAGGAATGCGCGCCGCGACATGGTGTTCCCTCGGGTTTTAGATAGGCTGCATTATTCGGGGGGCAG
>JBBIJL010000070.1:0-10340 GCA_037446005.1 Gallionellaceae bacterium
ATCATCGGCCCCAACGGTATCGGTAAAACCACCCTGCTGCGCATTCTGGCAGGCGATCTGGCGGCGGATAACGGCACCGTCAAATGGGCGGAAAAAGCCAAGCTCGGCTACTACGCGCAGGACCACGCACATGACTTCGCCGAAGACAAAGACATGATGGAGTGGATGACCGACTGGCGCGGCCCGCACGACGACGACCAAGTGGTGCGCGGCACGCTGGGACGTTTGCTGTTCTCCGGCGACGACGTGAAGAAGCGCGTGAAAGTGCTGTCCGGCGGCGAAAAAGGCCGAATGCTGTTCGGCAAACTCATGCTGGCCAAGCCCAACGTGCTGCTGATGGACGAGCCGACCAACCACATGGACATGGAAGCCATCGAGTCGCTCAACACCGCGCTCGATCTGTACAAAGGCACGCTGATCTTCGTCAGCCACGACCGCGAATTCGTTTCGTCATTGGCCACCCGCATTATCGAAATCTCGGCCAAGGGCGTGAACGACTACCACGGCACCTACGAAGAATTCTTGCGCGACCAAGCCGAAGAGTAAGCGGCATGAGCTCGTCGGGAGCGATAGGCGTTTTCGATTCCGGTGTCGGCGGCCTATCCGTCCTGCACCACATCCGCCAAACGCTCCCGCACGAACGTCTGATTTACGTGGCCGATTCCGGCCACGTGCCCTACGGCGACAAAACCCCCGCCTACATCGAACAACGCTCGCACACCCTCACCCGTTTTCTGATCGGGCAGGGCGCGGATGCCATCGTCATCGCCTGCAACACCGCCACCGCCGCCGCCGTCGCCAGCCTGCGCAGCCAATTCAGCATCCCCATCGTCGGCATGGAGCCCGCCGTCAAACCCGCCGTCGCCGCCACCCAAAGCGGTGTGGTCGGCGTGCTCGCCACCATCGGCACGCTGGAAAGCGCACGCTTCGCCGCCCTGCTGGGACGCTACGGTGAAGAAGTGGAGATCGTCACCCAAGGCTGTCCCGGTTTGGTGGAGCAAGTCGAGCGCGGCGAGCTGGACAGCCCGCAAACGCGCGAACTGATCGAACGCTACACCGCCCCCCTGCTCGCGCGCGGCGCGGACACGCTGATTTTAGGCTGCACCCACTACCCCTTCCTCGCCCCGCTGATACGCGCGGTAGTGGGTGACAACATCGCGCTGATTGACACCGGCGCTGCCGTTGCGCGACAGTTGCAGCGGCGCATGCAAACCGAATTGCCCGCGCGCCTTCCCGGCGACGGCACGGCGCAGTTTTTCACCAGCGGCGATGCAGGGCAGGCGACGCGCATCATGTCGGTGTTGTGGAAAGAAGAGATTGCCGCGCGGCGCTTGCCGCATGAATTTTTGTAGGCGGGAAGAGTTTTTAGACTATCTGGCTCATGGTTGTGCCTGACCTGCCGACTTCTGCAACTGCGACAAATCGCCCGATGGTTGCGGCCCTTGTATCCAATCCACCGCTTCGCCCGATCCCCATGACACCAGCGAAGCGAGCAGGAAGACCAGCAGGCCGCGCGTCATGCTTTGGGGGATGCCCCGCGCTTCCAGATAACGATGGATGTACCACGCGGCGATGAAGAACACGATGGTGGAAATAATCAGGTTCCACAGGGAGGGCAGTGCGAACATTATCGGGTTCTTTCACGGGTTGGAATGGGGCGCATCATGAACTGTATGCGCGCGGCTTAGAAGGAGAATTCCAAGCCCGTGCTGTAAAACGTGTCTGTCTTGTGTACCGTCTGCGGCGGCTTGGAATCGTGGGCGATTTCCAGAACGATTTTGAGGTCGAGATTTTGCACCAGCTTCACCAGCAATGAGGCTTGTTCCAGTACGCGGAAGTCCGCAGTGTCGGCGGCGGCCGGCTGGTAGTAGAAGACATTGTTCAGGCGTACCTGTTCGTTCAGTTGGCGCTTCAGCACCAGATATGAATTGGCGCGCCACAGGCTGACTTGAACCGGGTCGGTCGTGCTCAGGTCGTCGCTCAGTCTTTCTTGTTCATGAAAAGCGCCGAAGCCGAGATAGCCCGCAGATATTTTATCTTCCTCGAACAATACCCGGCGCACCCCGCCGCCGACTAAAGTCCGCTGCGTAAGCCGGGCCAAGGTATCTTTCCCCACTTGTGCAAACGCTTCGGCCGCCCAATCCGCATCGATCGCCGTGCGGTGGCGCAAATGCGCGAAAGCGCGATCCGTATCGACCTGCCCGGCGCTCTTGCCGTAGGCGTATTGCATCTGCAAATACTCGGTGTGCTCCCCGTGCTGCCACAAGCTCAGCAGGTCGGCCTTGCTGCTGCTTTTGTCGGTGTTGCCGCCCGCGCCGTTGGCAAGAAAATCCAGCGTGGTATGCAGTCCTTCCAGAGGATGCCCCATGATGGCCTGTTCCACATTGACGATGGCACCCGCCGGGGCAGACAGCAGCGCAAGTGCGCCGCATACATAGAGTTTCCGGAAAAAATATTTCAAGCGAGCGCCCTTCCTGGTCAAATTTACGCGTCATGATCCGGTATGGATTTCCGCGCGGCGCGGCATTTTACGCGACGCAGACCGCGCTGCGTAAAAGGTGTTTTGCAGCGTCAGTGTGCGTAATGGCCTAGGGAATGTCCGGCGGATATGCCAGAATTGCACCCGTTATGCCCCGCAACACTCAGGAGTTGTAGATATGGCAATACCAAGAAGCCAAGGATATCCCGTACTGATTATCGGGGCCGGACGCGGTGGATCCGCTTTGCTGGAAATGTTCATGGAAGACAATCTGGTCAGGGTCGTCGGGATTGCCGACACCGATCCGAATGCACACGGCCTCAGTCTGGCGCGGAAGTTCGGTATCCCGACCTATACCGACGCAAGCGCCGCACTGCAAGCCTGCAAGGATTATCCAGACTGCATCGTGTACAACTTGTCGCACGACGACTCGATCGCCGACAAAGCCAGTGCAGTTTTCGGCGATAAACGGGTGGCCAGCGGGCCGGAGGTCAAGCTGTTCTGGCAGATGGTCACGAACCTGAAGCAGACCAAGGTGGAGCTCGAAAAAAGCCAGCATCAGTTGCAAGCCATCATCCATAACGCGATGGACGGCATCATCACCATCAATGAAGACCGGGCGATTCTGGGCTTCAACCCGGCCGCCGAACAGATCTTCGGTTATTCGCAACAAGAAGCCTTGGGCCAGAATGTAAACATACTCATGCCCGAGCCCACCCGCAGCGAACACGACGGCTATGTCGGGCGCTATATTGAGACCGGCCAAGCGAGGATCATGGGCGTAAGCGGGCGCGAAGTGACGGCCATGCGCAAGAATGGCGAGCAATTTCCGATGGAAATTTCCATCTCGGAAATGCTATTGGGCGGCATGAAATATTTTGTCGGTATCGTGCGCGACATCACCGAGCGCAAACAGGCCGAACAAAAGATCGCGCATTTGGCGCACTACGACTATCTGACCGACCTGCCCAACCGCGCAATGTTTTTGAATTGCCTCGAGCACTCGATCCTGCTGGCGAAGCGCAACAGTTATAAGGCGGCCGTGCTGTTCCTCGATCTGGACGGCTTCAAGCGGATCAACGACACGCTGGGGCACGATGCGGGCGACTTGCTGCTACAGGGCGTTTCCAAACGGCTCAAGGAAATTATCCGTGCCTCGGATACGGTAGCCCGCGTGGGCGGCGACGAATTCACCTTCGTGCTGAACAACGTCGAATCGAACGCAAGCGTCGCGCTGGTGGCCGAAAAAATAATCGCCGCGCTGGGGCAGCCGTTCGAGTTAAAAGGACAGCGCTGCCATGTGGGCGGCAGCATCGGCATATCCATTTTCCCGGACGATTCGGGCGACATCGGGACGCTGGTCAAGCAAGCCGACGAAGCCATGTATCTGGCCAAGCAGAGCGGAAAGAACAACTGTAAATTTTATGCGGACATGGTGCGGACACAGAGCAATACATGATTCAAACTGAACGCCGGTCAAGACTGTAACTGTCGAATTTAATACAACACCAATATGAGTACTATCCGCCGCTATACCCTCTCCATCTCCTGCCCCGACCGCGCGGGCATCATCGCCGCCGTAAGCGGTTTCATCGCGCAGCACGGTGGCTTCATCGTCGAGGCGAGTTATCACACCGAGCAGGAGGCGCAGCGCTTTTTCATGCGGCAGGAGATACGCGCCGACTCGCTGCCGTTCGATCTGGTTGAGTTCCACGCGCAATTCACCAGCTTGGCCGCGGAGTTCGATATGGAGTGGCGCATCAGCGATTCGGCGCAGAAGAAGCGCCTCGCCATTCTGGTGAGCAAGCAGGATCACTGCCTGAATGACTTGCTGCACCGCTGGCGCAGCGGCGAGTTGCCCGTGGATATTCCCTGCGTGATTTCCAATCACGACGAGCTGCGCAGTTTCGTCGAGTGGCACAACATCCCCTTCCACCATGTGGACATGGGCGACAAGGCGGGCGCGTTCGAGAGCATCGAGCACCTGTACCAGCTATATCGCGCCGACACCATGGTGCTGGCGCGTTTCATGCAGATCATGCCGCCGGATTTGTGCCGGCGCTATGCCGGGCAGATCATCAATATCCACCACAGCTTCCTGCCGTCTTTCGTGGGTGCGAAGCCGTACCACCAGGCTTACCTGCGCGGCGTCAAACTCATCGGCGCGACCTGCCATTACGTGACCGACGAGCTGGACGCCGGGCCGATCATCGAGCAGGACACGGTGCGTATCGACCACGGCGACACGGTGGACGATCTGGTGCGTTACGGGCGCGACATCGAGAAAACCGTTTTGTCACGCGGCTTGCGTTACCATGTGGAAGACCGGGTGCTGGTGTGCGGCAACAAGACGATTGTGTTCCGTTAAGCCGGCGTTAATTTTTCCGCCATTGAGATGCGAGCAGAGATGAATTCCACAGACCGAGAACTGATAGAGCAAAACGCGTTATTCACCGACATGGATTTCGACAGTGTCGAGTACATGCTGGAACACAGCACCGTCCGCACGCTGGATGCCGGCGAAAGGCTGCTGGAGCCGGCGTTTCTGAACCATCATCTGCACCTGATACTCGAGGGCTCGCTCAAGGTTTTTCTGGCGGCGAAAGAGTCGCAGGAATACATCTCGCTGCTTGCCGGGGAATGCGTGGGCGAAGTTTCCTTTGTGGACGGGAAGCACCCGTCGGCGATTGTGGTGGCGGCCGAACCCACTCGCATCTTGTCGCTGCCGCACGATACGGTATGGTCGTTGCTCAACAATTCCCAGCAGATCGCGGGCAACCTGCTGAGTATCCTTGCCGGCAGGCTGCGCAACGACAACATGGCGATCGTCGATTCGAAAACCCGGGAAAAGCTGTTTGAACGCCAGGCCTATGTCGATGCGTTGACCGGCGTGCATAACCGCCACTGGATGATCCGTTCCTTTCCGCGCGCTCTGCACCGCTGCGCGCGCAACAAACAGCCGTTCGCCGTCATGATGATTGACATCGACCACTTCAAAAAAGTGAATGACTCTTACGGGCATCTGGTCGGCGATCTCGCGCTGAAATCCGTGGCCAAATGCGTGTCGGAGAACCTGCGTCCGCATGACTTGCTGGCCCGCTACGGCGGCGAAGAATTTGCCGTGCTGCTGACCGAGGCCAATCTGGAGTCGGCGCAGATGATCGCCGAGCGCCTGCGCTCCAAGGTTGAAGCGCTGGAAATTCGTTCCAACGAAATTTCTTTTCGCGTCACGCTTTCGATCGGCATTACCCCGACGCAGGATGATGAGGAAGATGTGGAACAGTTCATCCACGAGGCGGATCAGGCGCTCTATCTGGCCAAACAGGGGGGGCGCAATCGGGTAGAGGTCTTCGGCCGGATGCAGGGCTAGCCGCCCGCGCGGAGGCTCCCGCACATTACATTCTTCGAACCAACCTGCCGGTTATGCTGTCTATCGCGGCCATGACTACACGTAGCTCAATAGATTAATGTCGACCATCCCGCTTCGCATCGGCAACTACTCCATCGTGCGCCAGCTGGGCGAGGGCGCCACGTCGAATGTTTATCTGGCGATGCGCGACGAATCTTTCTCCACGGTCGCCCTCAAACAATTCCGCAACGTTTTTCAATCCGACTGGCACCGGAAAATGTTTCTCACCGAAGTCGAGCTGGGGAAAACGATGCGGCACAAGAACATCGTGCATGTGCTGGAGGCCGATCTGAACGAAAAGAGCGGCGCCTATCTGGTGATGGAATATGCCCACGGCGTGTCGCTCGACCAGTACGAATATGCCGACAACCTGTTGCCGATCAAAACCGTGCTATCCGTCGTCGAGCAGATCGCGAATGCCTTGCGCTATGCGGCGGAGCTGGGCGTGGTGCATCGCGATGTGAAACCGGCGAACATCATCCTGTCGCCGAACGGCACCGCCAAACTTACCGATTTCGGCTGCGCCGTGCCGAGCCAGGAGCTGGGGTCGGTGGTGGCGGGGAGTCTGGCGTATATGTCGCCGGAACAACTCGAGGGTCAGCCGCTCGATCAGCGCGCGGACATCTACGCGCTCGGCGCGGTGCTGTACCGGCTGCTCACGGGCAAGAACACTTTTGCGGCGGAAGACAATTTCGATGCGCGTGTCGCCATTTTGAATTTCCCCGTCATTCCCATCGAAACGTACCGCAAAGAATTGCCGCAGGATCTGATTGCCGTGATTAACCGCGCCATGCAGAAGAACATCGCGGAGCGTTATGCGAATTGGGACGAGTTTTTACGCGACTTCGGCGAGGCGGCGCATGCCATCCGCATGTCCGACTACGATCTGGACATGTATCGCGGCTTCAGCTTGCCCACGCAGGCGGTGCTGTCGAGTTATGCCGCCTCCGACCGGGAATTTTCACGCAGCGGCTTTTCGCGTAGCGCCATGCCCGATTCGTTCGGGGCATAACGGCGGTGCCCGTTGTGGCGGCTAGGCAAAGCTGGCCGTCAACTGTTTATGCACGAACGCCGCTAGTTGTTCCGCAGGCAACGGTTTGCTGAAATAGTAGCCCTGTACCTCATCGCAGCCGCATTCGCGCAGGAACGCAAGCTGCTCCGCCGTTTCAACGCCTTCCGCAATCGTCTGGAAATTCAAACCGTGCGACATCAGGATGATGGCCTTGACGATGGCTTTGTCATCTTCGTCGGAGGTGATGTCGCGCACGAAAGACTGGTCGATCTTGATTTTGTAGACGTTGAATTTCTTCAGATAGTTCAGCGACGAGTATCCCGTGCCGAAATCATCGAGCGACATGCGCACGCCGCGCGCGTGCAAATCATCCATCACTGTGACGGCATGGTCCGGGCTATCCATGGCCACCCCTTCGGTGAGCTCCAGTTCCAGATATTGCGGGGGCAATTGCGCTTCTTCCAGAATATGGCTTACCAGCCCGGGCAGATCGGGGTGACGGAACTGCACCACGGACAGGTTAACCGCCATAATCATCGGCGGCATGCCGCTGTCGAACCAAGCCTTGAGTTGTTGCACCGCCGTGCGCAGCACCCATTCGCCGATTCTGGTGATTTGTCCGCATTTTTCGGCAATCGGAATAAATTCCGCCGGCGACAGCATGCCCAGCTCGGGATGATTCCAGCGCAGCAAAGCTTCCACACCGACGACCCGGCTGTCGGCGATGGTCAATTGCGGCTGATAGTGCAGATACATTTCATTGCGGCTGATCGCATGGCGCAACGCATTTTCAATAACCAGCGTGCGCACGGTGTGCGATTGCATTTCCTGGGTAAAGAAGCGGAAGGTGTTGCGGCCTTCCTGCTTGGCGCTATACATGGCGGTATCGGCGTGGCGGTACAGCGTCTCGAAATCCACCCCGTCTTCGGGATACATGGCGATACCGACCGAGGGGGTCACGATAAACTCGCTTTGTTCTATCAGATAGGGCTCAGCTATCGACGCCAGTAATTTCATCGCGACAGACTCCACCCCGTTTGCGTCACTCTCCGGCATCAGCAACATGAACTCGTCTCCGCCCATGCGCGACACGGTATCCATGTCGCGTACGGTGGCCATCAGGCGTTTTCCCACCTCGATCAATACCTCGTCGCCGATGTGGTGGCCCAGCGTGTCGTTGATGTCTTTGAAATGATCCAGATCGAAAAACAAGATGGACAGACGCGTGTGATCGCGCTGCGCCACGCGGATGGCCTCTTCGACGCGCTGTTTAAACAGCATCCGGTTGGGCAGGCCGGTAAGCATGTCGAAATTGGCCAGTTGCTGGATACGCTGCTCGGCTTGCTTGCGTTCGCTGATGTCGATATGCGAGCCGATGAGACGGACGGTATTGCCGCCGGGATCAAATTGTTTTTCCCCGCGCGCCATTATCCAGCGGTAGCTGCCGTCACGGTGGCGCATGCGGAATTCGTTTTCATAATGCGTCTGTGCCGAATTCAGGAAATTTTTCACCTTCTCCATGGCCGGCGCGGAGTCGTCGGGGTGGAGCAGCGATTGCCAGGTGGAAAACTCATCGGGCAATTCGTCGGGCAGGTAGCCCAGTTGCGCCTTCCACTCGGGCGAGTAAATCACCGAATCGGTACGCAAATCCCAATCCCACAGACCCGTACTGGAGGCTTGCAGGGCGGTCGCGAGATTCTCCTGCGCCAGTGCTAGTTTGCTATAGGGCTCTTCGACAACCTCGACGACGATGGCGCGGTAAATAAACAGGTAAGCGATCACCTTGTAGACATGCCCGAGCACGTTGTAGCTGCCGGTCATCGTGGTATACAGCGTAAAAAAGAACTCGCTCATTGCCAGAGTACAGACCGCCCCGAACAGCAACACCACATTGAACGTTTGCGGCGCGCGCATCTTGTTCCACAGTATGGCGGCCGAAACAATATTGAGCGCGATAATCAAATACTCGGCATTTTTCTTAAACGCCGTGAGTCCCTGTCCGGTAATAAAGGTATCCGGCATCCACCGCTGGTGATAAACCACGGCCCAAGTTATCAGGGCGATGACCATCATTAATGCCGAAAAGATGACGTAGCGGGTTGCGCGGGAGCGGAGCGGTTTCCATGATCTGATCGCCACCGCCAACAAAACCACAGAAGCAAAAAAACGCGCGGACAGCCAGAAATTGAGGTGCTTTTGCGCGTCGTTGGGGGAGATAAAATCCGGCATGCCGCCGTAGGACGCCGTGTGCAGAAAATCGAGCACACCCACCGCAAACAACACGCAAGCCAGCAGCACGACGTTTCCGGAAAGATTGCTGCTGCGCGAATTCCAGCCTACCGCGAATACCATCATGGAGACCACGACCGATACCATCTCCAGCAGCATATGCAGCGGCAGGTAATTGGGAATGCCTTTAAATTCCGGCAGCGCGGGGATCAGCCAAGCCAGCAACTGAATGAACGCAAGCAGCAGCAAAAAAATTGCCATGCTGCGCATGGCGTGGCGGTAATTGGGATGCAAGCCCAACCCCGGTTGCTTATTGATTTGCTGCATGCCGTTCCCTGAATTAATTTGCGCGGCCATGGTTTTGGTAATCAGCCGTCGCTACAATTGTAGCCGAGTGTCACAAAAGCAAGCGCGAATAAACATCAGGAAATCTTGATTTTTTTGTAGGCGCAAATGAGGCGGGTAGGGATTTTCTTACATGGCGGACTAAGCGCAAAATCGGCAAGTCGAATGCTGATGTTCTTGTCTGGCATCGCTCCGTAGCAACAGCTTGCGCCACTGAGCGAGCATATCCGTTAAAAGATCAGTTTCTACTTCTGAACAAAGCCGCGACCTGTTGCTTCGGCTTGTTCAAGGCCGGGGCGCTGGCAGGCTGGGCTGCGACGGGCTTTGCCACCGTTGAGGGCTCGTAGGGCTTGGAGAACCAATCGTCCGCAGGCGCGGGTTTGTGATGGCTGCGCACCGGAGCGGGTTTGAACGGCTTGGGGTAACCGCTCGGCACGACGGCGGCCTCGCGCGGGAAGGTGCGGTTGAGCAATTTTTCGATCTCGACCAGCCGGCGCTCTTCCTCGCCATCCACCAACGACACGGCCTCGCCGAACGCGCCCGCGCGACCGGTGCGGCCGATGCGGTGCACGTAGTCTTCGGCGTGCGTGGGCAGTTCGTAATTGATGACCAGCGGCAGTTGGTCAATGTCGAGGCCGCGCGCGGCCACGTCGGTCGCGGTCAGCGCCATGATGGTACCGGCCTTGAAGGCGTCCAGTGCCTTGATGCGCTCCTGCTGGGTTTTGTCGCCGTGGATGGCATCGGCGGGAATGCCGGCGCGCTCCAGCTGTTTGGCGACATGCGCCGCGCTCAGCTTGGTGCGTGTGAACACCAGCACCTGTTTGACGCCGCGCGAGCGGATTAACTCGACGAGCGCATGGAACTTG
>JBBIJL010000071.1:0-10255 GCA_037446005.1 Gallionellaceae bacterium
GAACAGTTTTCTGGTGACGGTAGGCAAAAGCGGCAGTCGTTTTATTGCGGGTCCGGGGCAGTTTGGACAATACGACGACGGGGAAATCGAGGCAATTTCGGACATGGATCACGATGGAAATATTGAAGTCTGGATTGCGGCGCAATGGGGCGAATGCGACGGCGATGACTCTGTGCCCGGGGTGAACTGTTCCATTACGAATCATTATATGGTCGAGCAATTCGGCAGCGATCTGGGCGGCTTTATTCAAGGAGCGCGACCGCAGGTTGCAGTTGTTGAAAAGCGGGAGCCGCAATCTGTGCTTTTGCAGGAGCGCGAATCTATGACACAAGACCAGTCTTTGTTTCATTCTGGAACTGCCCCGACCGCAACGCCGGGTGAAACTGAAGTTAAAGTTGAGCACCTGCAGTGAGGTGCGCATGAATCGCGCGCATATTTTTCATTGCTGGATACCGGCCTGCGCCGGGATGACGGCTTAATGGATTATCTGGGTTCATGGCACTTTTCTTGAAAGCTGAAGTATTGAAAAAACGGATTCCGGCGGCATTGCGCAGTATTTTTAAATCCCGCCGCACATGGCTATTGCTGTCCATTTCCCTGCTCGCGTTGCTGATCTTCGATGCCGCTCGCCTCGATTTGAACGGTGCGCCGCCGTCGTATTTGCTGCTCGACCGCCACGGCGAGTTCATCGCGGAAATCGCCGACGAGGGGCGGGATTACGGCTATTGGCCAGTGCGGGAGTTGCCGCCGCGCGTGGTGGCTGCGGCTTTGGCGCTGGAGGATAAACGTTTCAATAGTCATCCCGGTGTTGACCCGATCGCGGTGGGACGCGCGCTGTACCAGAATGTCTCTTCGGGCAAGCGCGTGTCCGGGGCTTCGACGATTGCCATGCAGGTGGCGCGGTTGCTTGATCCCGGTGAGCGCAGTTACTGGCACAAGCTGCGCGAGTCGTGGCATGCGCTGGTGCTGACCGCGCGTTACGGGCGCGAGGAGATTCTTGCCGCGTATCTGCGGCTGGTTCCCTACGGCAATCGCATCCACGGCATTGCCTACGCGGCGCGGCGTTATCTCGACAAGCCGGTCGAGGATTTGAGCTGGGCGGAGATCGCGTTTTTGTCCGCCATTCCGCAAGCGCCGTCGCAGATGAATCCGTTTCGCGAGGATGGTAGGCAGCGTGCCATCGCGCGCGGCACTAGGTTGTTGCAGCAGTTGCGGGTCAACGGCGTGCTGACGCAGTCCGAGCACGAGCTGGCGCTGCAACAGATTCGCGACCTCCGTTTTCCGCAAATCGAAACGCGCTCCGCGCACACGCTGCATGCTATGTTCAAGCTCAGGCAGATGCTGGCGGAGACTCCGCCGCGCAATAGCAATGAGCCGTACCGCATCACCACCTCGCTTGATTTGGGTTTGCAGGACATGGTGACGCAGCAGGCCGCTGCGGCGGTGAATCAGTGGAAACGCCAAGGGGTGGGCAATGCGGCCGTCGTGTTGCTGGAGCGCGAGAGCAACGGTGTGCTGGCCTGGCTGGGTTCGACCGATTACTTCGACCGGGAGCAGGCCGGGGCGCTCGATTTTGCGCAAACGCCGCGCTCGCCCGGCAGTGCGCTGAAGCCGTTCATTTATGCGCTGGCACTGGAGCAGGGAAAAATTACGCCGGCCACGATTCTGGACGATCTGCCCGCCGCCAGCTTCGGCGTGGTCAATGCCGACCGGCTGTTTCTCGGGCCGCTGTTGCCACGGCAGGCGTTGGCCAATTCGCGCAATGTGCCGGTGGCGCGCCTGCTCAACGAAATCGGGCTGGACGAGGGCTACGCTTTTTTGCGCGAACTCGGTTTGCATCACGACGAGCAGGATGCGCGGCGCTATGGCTTGGGGTTGTCCATCGGGGCGATGCCGGTGACGCTGGAGCATCTGGTGCAGGCCTATTCCGTGCTGGCGAACGACGGGCGCTGGCGCGCGCTGAACTGGTACAGCGGGCAAGCCGGTGCGACGCGGCAATTGCTTGCTCCCGGCACGGCGCGGCTGGTGACGTTGCACTTGTCCGACCCGGGCGCGCGCTTGCCTTCGTTCCCGCGCATGGGCAGCACCGAATACGCCTTTCCGGTGGCGCTGAAAACGGGCACCTCGGAAGGTTTGCGCGATGCGTGGACGGTTGCTTATTCGCGGCGCTATTTGATCGGGGTGTGGATCGGGCATCCCGATGCGCGCCCCATGCATGAGATTACCGGAGCCAGCAGTGCCGCCGAGCTGGCGCGGCGCATACTCGATCAGTTGCACGGCGACGAACGGCACGGACAAACCGATTTGAGCTTTCCGCCGCCCGAGGGGTATAAGCAAGTCGCCGTATGCGCCTTGACCGGCAAGCGCGCCACGGCGGCCTGCGATCCGGTGTTCGAGGAGTGGTTCAAGCCCGGTCAGGAGCCGCAGCAGGAGGACGATGCCTATCAGCGCCTTGCGGTGGATGTGCGCAACGGATTGCTGGCACATGCAGGCACGCCTGCACGCTATGTGGAGCAACGCACTTTCATCAATTTGCCGCCGCGTTATGCCGATTGGGCGGCGCAAGCCGGTCTGCCGCTGCCGCCGCAGGAAGTCAGTACGCTGGGGAACAGCGCGCTTGCGCCGCTGCGCGGTCACGTTACCGGCGCGACCGCCGCAACACCGGCCACGCCTCCGGTGTTGCGCATTCTTGCCCCCGGCGACGGACAGAATTTGCTGCGCGACCCGTCGCTGCCGCCCGCCCTCAGCACCATCGGCCTGCGCGTTGAAGTGACGCCGCGCGCGCGCGAGGTGCTGTGGCTGGTTGACGGCAAACCTTACCAGCTTGCCGCTTATCCCTATACCGTGCGGTGGCAGTTGCAGCCCGGAGAACACGTCATCCAGGCCCGTTCCACTTTCACCCCGGAAGTGTCCAAGCCGGTGCATATCCGGGTGGAATAATTTTTCCGGTGGGTGAGGAGGCTGGAGCGAAGGAGGGCGTTACGTCTTCTTGCTGGTGCGCACTTTTGCGAGAAAGATCGCATCGCCCTGTTTGCTGCCCCATTGCGCATCCAGTATGCGGTCGCGGCGGTTTTCCGGCAGGCGCTGCATGGCGGGGCAGTCCTTGCGGTGCAGGGTGATGCCGCGGTCGCGGGTGACGTAGCCGACGATGGTGTCGGGAGGTGCGGGGTGGCAGCACTGGGCGGTTTTGGTGAGCAGGTTGCCTACGCCTTGCACCAGCACGCCGGTCGGCGTTGGGCTGCCGGTTGCGGCGCGGGGTACCACCGGCTTGGTTTCTTCGACTCTGCCCGGCAGTTCGTCCTGAATAGCGACGGTGATCTGGTGTTGCGTGATCTCGCTGCGCCCGATGGCCGCCAGAAAATCTTCCAGTTTGTTGAAGTGCAAACGCTGTGCGACCTTCTCCTGATTGACGGAGGTAACACCGAGCCGATGTAATTCTTTATCCAGTTGAGCTCTACCCTGCGCGACGTTCTCGTCGAAATTCTGCAGCTTGAACCACTGCCGTACTTTGGCGCGCGCGCGGTTGCTCTGCAAATAACCGAGGGTGGGGCTGAGCCAGTCGCGGCTCGGCGCGCCGATTTTGGCGGTGAGGATTTCCACGCGCTGGCCGTTCTGCAATTTGTAATTCAGCGGCACGATGCTGCCGTTCACTTTGGCGCCGCGCGTGCGGTGTCCCAGATCGGTGTGCAGGGTGTAGGAAAAGTCCACCGGGGTCGCACCTTTGGGCAGGTCGATCACTTTGCCCTGCGGCGTGAGCACATAGACGTGATCCTGAAACAGCTCGCTCTTGAATTGTTCCAGCATGTCGCCGCTGTCCGCGACGTCTTCTTTCCATTCCAGAATCTGGCGCAGCCAGGCGATTTTTTCGTCGAACTTGGCATCGGACTTGCCGCCCTCTTTGTAGCGCCAGTGCGCAGCCACGCCGAGCTCGGAATGCTGGTGCATTTCGGTGGTGCGTATCTGCACCTCGATGGCGAGGTCGCGCGGGCCGATCACCGCGGTGTGCAGCGAGCGGTAGCCGTTGCTCTTGGGGTGGGCGATGTAGTCGTCGAATTCGCCGGGGATGGGTTGCCACAGGTTGTGCACCATGCCCAGCGCGGTGTAGCAGTCGCGCAACTCCGGGACGAGAATGCGCACCGCGCGCACATCGTACAGCTCGCTGAACTCCAGATGCTTGCGCTTCATTTTGTTGATGATGCTGTAGATGTGTTTCGGACGTCCGGTCACATCGGCACTGATGCCCGCTTGTACCAGTTCCTGTTTCAGCAGTTGCAGAACATCGGCGATGTATTGCTCGCGGTCGGCGCGGCGCTCGTCCAGCAGCTTGGCGACTTGCTTGTACAGTTGCGGCTCGAGAAAGCGCAGCGACAAATCTTCCAGTTCCCATTTGATTTGCCACACGCCCAAGCGATTGGCCAGCGGCGCGAAGATGCCCCGCGTTTCGTGCGCGATCAGTTTTTGCTGCGCTTCGCTCGCATGGGCGAGGCGGCGCATGGTCTGCGTGCGCTCGGCGAGTTTGATGAGTACGACGCGGATGTCCTGCACCATGGCGAGCAGCATCTTGCGCAGTGTTTCGATCTGCTGGGCCTGGTCGCTTTTCTTGCTGTCGGCAGAAGGCAGGCTGCCCATTTCGCTGAACTGGCGTATCTGCTCCATGCGCGAGATGCCCTCCACCAGTTCGCGCACATCGCTGCCGAAATCCGCTTCGATTTTCTCCGTCCAGTCCGGCAAGTATTCCGGCAGGGCGTGCAGGATGGTCGCGGTGATGGCGGCGCTATCCATATTCATTCTGGCGAGTATCGCGGCCGCGCCGAGAGCGTGCTGCAACAGCGGGGTGTCGGTCAGTTCGGTTTTGCCGGCGTAGAACGGTTCTGCCATTTCGCCGGCGCGCTTAACCGAGGCTATTTCGTCCGCCGAGAAATTTTTCGGCAAGACATCGAGCAAAGCCTGAAAGTCGGGGGCGTTGCGCGGCATGGGAATTATGCGGCGAGAGACGTCTGCACGCTGTCGCGTGCACTCATGCGTGCGAACCATGCGGCCAGGTCGGGATGCGCTGAGCGCCAGTCGCGTTCGGCCTGACGCAGGTCGAGATAGAGCAATGCGCTCACCAGCGCCAGATCAGCCAGCGAGATGCTGGCGCCTTCGCACCATTCGCGTTGGCCGAGTTGCCCGGCCGCGTGCGCCAGCGCGCGCGTGATGGCGTCGTTGTGCAGCTTCAGCACATCGGCACTTTGTTTCTCTGCGGGACGGATCAGTTCGGTGCGCACCACCACGGCGGAATCCATGATGCCGTCGGCCAGCGCCTCCCAGCGTTTGACGCGCATGCGCGCGCCGGCATCGCTGCGCGGGATCAGGATAGGCGAGTCATTCAGGGCGTCGGCGTATTCGGCGATCACGGTCGAATCGAACACACAGGTATCTTCGTCGAGGATCAGTGCGGGGATGCGTCCCAGCGGATTGACGCGCGCCACCTGACTGCCCGGATCGTTCGGTGCATCGACAAGATAGGTGTGCGGAATCTTCTTTTCCAGTAACACGAGGCGCGCTTTGCGCGTGTACGGGCTGGTTTGGGTGCCGAGCAGTTGCATCGTTAATCTCCGGGAGGTGTCGTCGCAACGTTGAGTTAGATGCTTTCGCCGCGCAGACGTTTTTCCGCATCAGCCAGCGCTACCGGCTCACCCAGCAGCATCAGCACATCTCCTGCGCGCAGCACCATGTCGCCGGCTGGTTGGCTGCCTTCGACGTTGTGGCGGCGCACGGAATTCACTTCGACGTTCAATTCGGACAGGTTGATCTCGTCGAGTGTCTTGCCGATAGCCGCATCCTCCTTGTCGAGCAACAGGCTGTGGAAACGCGGTTGCAGGCTGTCGGTCGATTCGCCCACCGGCTCCGGCGGTGTGGCGCGGAAGTAGCCGCTGAACACGCTATAGCGTTTGGCGCGCGTTTCCTGAATGCGGCGGATTACGCGGTTGAGCGGCACGCCGGAAAGCAGCAAGGCCTGCGAGGCGAGCATGACGCTGCCTTCCAGCACTTCGGCAACGACTTCGGCGGCGCCCGCGCGCTTGAGCGCTTCCACATGGGTGTCGTCGGCGGTGCGCACCACCACGGGCAGGCCGGGGCGCGCGTGGGCCACGTGATGCAAAATTTTCAGCGCGGAAGGCGTGTCGTCGTAAGTGACTACCAGCGCTTTGGCGCGCATCAGTCCGGCGGCTTGCAGCACTTCGCGCTTGGTGGCGTCGCCATACACGACTTTCTCGCCGGCGGCGACGGCGTCGCGCACATAGCGCGGGTCGAGTTCGAGCGCCATGAATTTGATGCCTTCCTTGTTGAGAAATTTCCCCAGCGCTTTGCCGCTGCGCCCGTAGCCGCACACGATGATGTGCGCATCCGCACTCATGCTTTGTACCGCGATGTGATGTACCTGCATGGCTTGATTCATCCACTCTGCGGGTGACAGGCGGCGCACGATGGCCTCGGCATGCTGGATCAGGAAAGGCGCGATGAGCATGGAGATGAGCATCGCGGCCAGCACGTTTTGCATGATCTCGGGCGGGAGCAGATCCACTTCTCCCGCCAGCGTCAGCAATACGAAACCGAATTCGCCCGCCTGCGCCAAGCCCAGACCGGTGCGGATGCCTACCCCCCAGTCTTTCGCAAACACGCGCACCAGCAGCGCGACTACTGCCGCTTTGAACGGCAACAGAATCAGCAATACCAGCAATACCCAGCCGAAGCCGGCGATGACCGAGCCCAGGTTCAGCATCATGCCGATGGTGACGAAGAACAAGCCCAGCAGCACGTCGCGGAACGGTTTGATGTCTTCTTCCACCTGATAGCGGTATTCGGTTTCGGAAATCAGCATGCCCGCCACAAATGCGCCCAGCGCCAGCGACAGCCCGCTCAGTTCGGTGAGGTAAGCCAAGCCCAGCGTAAACAGCAACACATTAAGCATGAACAGCTCGGAAGATTTTTGCTGTGCGACCAGATCGAACCACGGGCGCAGCACGCGCTGCCCGAAGATCAGCAGGATGGACAGCAATAATGCCGCCTTGAGCATGGCGTAAGCGATGGTCGCGGTCAGGTCGCCGGACGCGCTGCCCAGCGCGGGAATAATGATGATGAGCGGAACTACGGCCAAATCCTGAAACAGCAGCACGCCCATAATCTTGTGGCCGTGCGAAGAACTCAGTTCGGCGCGCTCGACCAGCATCTTGCTCACGATGGCGGTGGAGGACATGGCCAGCACTCCGCCCAAGGCCAATCCCTGACGCCAGTCCAAGTCGAAGAACAAGGACGAAAGCATCACCAGCAGCATGGTGAGCACCACTTGCGCCGTACCCAGGCCGAAGACGATGCGCTGCATGTCGCGCAGGCGCGCGAGGCTGAATTCCAAACCGATGCTGAACATCAGGAACACCACGCCGAATTCCGCGAGGTGGCGTGTCTCCGGGGCGTCCGGTATCCAGCCGAGCGCATGCGGTCCGATCAAAATGCCGACGATGAGGTAACCCAGCATGGCGGGCAGGCGCAAAATACGGCATAGCACCACCACGCCCACGGCGACAGCAAGAAGGATCAGTACGACTTGGAGGGAGTTATTCATCGGGTTCGCTACAGGGCTATATATATATCGACGGGACGGGGCTTGCTATGCAATCGTTCTATAGCCCCGATAATGCCTGAACTCCACCGCGTTTTCAAAAAAGTCGCGGATATTTTTTGCGGACGGATTGCCCCGCCCGGTAGTCCCGTTTTTTATTCGCTAGATGGGGTGTTCTGGGGGCTGGATATAAATTGTTGTACGGGAAAATGGTTTAGGGTAGAATCGCGCCTCTTTGAAAAACTGGTTGGAGTTGAGTCATGGCACGAGTCTGTCAAGTAACGGGAAAACGCCCGATGGTGGGTAACAATGTTTCCCACGCGAATAACAAAACAAAGCGTCGTTTTTTGCCGAATCTACAGCGCCGTCGTCTGTGGGTTGAGTCCGAAAATCGTTGGGTGTCTTTGCGCCTGACCAATGCCGCACTGCGCACGATCGACAAGAACGGCATTGATGCCGTGCTGTTCGAATTGCGCGCAAATGGCGAAAAAATCTAAGGGGTATTGAGTCATGCGTGAAAAGATCAAACTGGAATCCAGCGCCGGCACCGGCCATTTCTATACAACGAACAAAAACAAGCGTACTACGCCAGAAAAGATCGAAATCAAGAAGTTCGATCCAGTCGCGCGCAAGCACGTGATGTACAAAGAAACCAAGCTGAAGTAATTCGGTGCAGTTTCGCAGTGCAACAAAAAACCCGCTTCGGCGGGTTTTTTGTTGGGCAAATTAAGCGTTACTTGGCTGGAGACAGGCTGCCGATTTTTTGCCATGCGGGATCCGGCTGCAAAACGGCTACGACAATGATGCCGTTGCCATCTTTGCCGCGCGACACCGTGGTGGCGCTCTTTTTCAGTTCCGCGTTAAGTTGTTCGGGCGACAGGTTGTAGATGCTGCCGCTGATAGCATCTACGGCAAGTCCGATGAGTCCGCCAAAAACAATATTTCCCCATACCCAGCCGCTCATGCTTTTTGTGATCGTGAGCTGAGATTTTTCGTAGCCGGGCATTTCGATGGTAATGATGTGTTCTTCGCTGCGTTTAAGGTCGGCGAATATGGGGGTGACTCCCTGGGGCTTGTTGTTGTCTACGGAGACAGTTGCTCCGGTAGGTACACTTGAAATGCCGATGCGTTGCGTCGTGCCGCCGTGCATGATCGTGGCGCAACCGACTGTACTGACTGCGATAAGTGCAGCGAAAACTCCTTTTAACCTGAATAACACTTGCGCCTCCGTGGGTAGTTTAGCGATGGTGAATTGCTTTTTTGCCGGCACAGCCATGCACATCTCCGCTGCCGGCGGGATTGCTGTTTGATGTGTTTGGATTGCAGTTGCGGAGAGAAATGGCTCAGGCCTCTATCCACGTTTTGGCGTCGTTGTAATCGCCGAACGCGCGGATGTCGGCATCCACGAACAGGCGCGACAGCCAGGTTTGCCAGGTGAGCCATTGGTCGCTGGTGACCACGGCGATTTTGCTGAAATCGTGGTTGTGTTCGCGGCTGAAAAACTTAATTTCCTCCCAAGCCACATCTGCGGTGTAGTCGATCATGCCGCGCAGGTCGAACAGCAGGTCGATTTCGCCGGGGGATTTGAGTTTGTACAGCGCGTTTTCTTCAAACTGCTTGAAATCGGCGATGGTGAATTCGCCCATCACGGCGACGTTGAGCAATTTATCGGTTTGTTGAATGGTAATCATGTGCAATTTTCCTAGTGCTTGGGAGACAGCTTCAAGCTTAACACACCGCTGGCGATGATGAGCGCGATGCCGAGCCAAGCGCCGGGCGTGAGCGACTCTTGCCACAGCAATAATCCGAACAGCGCCGAAAAAACGATGGTGCTGTACGACAGTGTGCTCACCACCTGTGTTTGTCCCACGCGGTAAGCGCGCGTCATTGCCAGTTGGGCGAGTGTGGCGGAAGTGCCCAGCGCGAGCAGCAGCGGCAGATCGCGCAAGCTCACCGCATGTATCTCGCCTTGCGCCATCCACAAGCCGCTGAACAGCGTGGCGACCAGATTGAAATAGAACACGATGCGCACCGCCGGTTCGCCCTGCTTGCCGAGTTCGCGCACATTCAACAGCGCGATGCCCGCGAGGAAGCCCGAAGATAAACCCAGCAAGCCGCTGACGAATTGTTCGCGCTCCAGCGTCGGGTGCAGCAGCAGCACCACGCCGACAAAACCCAGCGTCAGGCTGGCAGTGAGCGGCAGATGAAAGCGATCTTTGAACACGATCAGGGTGAGCGCGGTGAGGAACAGCGACGAGGTGTAGTTGAGCGTGATGGCGGTCGCCAGCGGCAGCGTGGCGATGCAGTAGAAAAACAGCATCATCGCCACCGTGCCGGAAAGCCCGCGCCACAAATGGCCGCGCCAGTGCGGCGTGACGAGAGAAGTGCTGTTGCGGCGCAGCATAGGGGCCACCACCAGCAAACCGAAAAAGGAGCGGTAGAACACCAGTTCACTGCTGGAAAAATGCGCCGCGCCGAACTTGACCAGCACGCCCATGCAGGCGAACAGCAGTCCCGCGACCAGCATCCAGAGCGCGCCCACGGAGATTTATTTCAGGTGCGGTTCGAGGTGGCGGCGCAGGAATTCATGGAAGTGCAGCATGCCGTCCTCGGTGGGCGACTGGTACGGGCCGACTTCTTCGATGCCTTGCTGGT
>JBBIJL010000072.1:0-10067 GCA_037446005.1 Gallionellaceae bacterium
GATACCGGCGCAACTTTTGTATCTTTGCCGCTAAGCGTGGCGATGATCGCCGGGATCAAATGCCGGCAAAGAATAGCCGTCAATACGGCCAACGGCATGTCTGCCGCCTGCACTGCCGTCATCGCAAAGCTGACCTTCGGGCGCTTTACCTTATACGACGTGGAGGCGGTAATACAACCCAACCTTGGTCAGCCTCTGCTTGGAATGAATGTGTTGCACCAATTCCGTGTCGAGCAGGATGACGGACAAATGAAGTTGTCGAAAAGATATTAGCTCTTCGGCACAAACGTAAATACATCCGAGAAAAATTCCTCGTTGGGCAAGCGGCATTTGGAGGTCAGATCGGTGTGCGCAGCTTCCACCACCACCGGTGCGCCGCAGGCATAGACCTGGTGCCCGGACAGGTCGGCGTAATCTTCCACCACCGCCTGATGTACAAACCCCGCGCGCCCCGACCACGCCTCATCCGACACCACCGGCGTAAATTTGATGCCGTGTTTTTCCCATTGCCGCGCCAGTTCCAACATATACAGATCGGCTTGTTTGCGCACGCCCCAGTAGAAATGCATGGGGCGCTTGATGCCGATGTGCAGGGCGTGTTCGATGATGGCCTTGATCGGTGCAAAGCCGGTGCCGCTGGCGATGAAGATGATGGGCTTGTCCGAATCCTCGCGCAGAAAGAAGGTGCCGAGCGGCCCCTTGATGCGCAGGATGTCGCGCTCTTTCATCTCGTTGAACACGTGCTGGGTGAAGGCGCCGCCCGCGATATTGCGCACATGCAATTGCAGGAACTCGTCATCGTGCGGCGCGCTGGCCAGTGAAAAACTGCGCGGCTTGCCGTCTTTTTGCAGGATGTCGATATATTGTCCGGCCAGAAATTGCAGGCGCTCGTTGGCGGGCAATTTCAAATACAGCACCATCACATCGTCGGCCGGCTTCTCCATTTTTTGCACGCGGCACGGCAGCGTCTTTACCTGAATGTCGTTGCCCGTGGTGACCTCGTGACTCTCGATCACCAAATCGGACTTCGGTTTGGCGCAACAGAATAGCGCCAGCCCCGCCGCTTTTTCCGCATCGCTCAGGGCATAAGCCTGATGGTTGCCGTGATCCACCGTGCCCTGTAAAACCTTGCCCTTGCACACCCCGCACGCGCCGTTGCGGCAGCTATAAGCCAGGGTATAGCCGTGCTCTAGCGCGGCTTCGAGGATCGTTTCATTCGCCCCGATTTCGAAGCTGTGGTTGCTGGGCTGGATGGTGGTTTTGAAAGTCATGTTTGTTCTGCCGGATTCACGAGGGGCGCGATTTTAACGCATAATCGGCGCATGAAAAGCATTCTCATTGTCGGCTGTGGGGACATCGCACTGCGCGTGGCGGCGCTGTTGCGCGGACGCTATCGCCTGTTCGGTTTGGTGCGCAATAGCGCGCACTTTGGCGAACTGCGCAACGCGGGGATTACCCCGATAGCGGGCGATTTGGATCAGCGCCGGTGTCTGCCGCGCATCGCGGGAATCGCGCACACCGTACTGCATTTTGCGCCGCCCCCCAATGTCGGCGCGGGCGATAGCCGCACGCGCAATCTGCTTGCCGCGTTGGCGCGGGGCACGCTGCCGCAACGCTTTGTCTACATCAGCACCAGCGGTGTCTACGGCGATTGCAGCGGCGCGCGAGTAGACGAAACGCATCCGCTCAACCCGCAATCGGCACGCGCACTGCGCCGGGTGGATGCCGAACAGCGCATCCGAAATTGGGCGCAACGCAACCGCGTTCAGGCCAGCATCCTGCGCGTGCCCGGCATTTATACGGCGGAGCGGTTGCCGCTGGAACGGCTGCGCGCCAACACGCCCGCTATCCTGTGCGAACAGGATGGTTACACCAACCACATCCATGCCGACGATCTCGCGTGCATCGCCGTAGCGGCGTTGCGTTACGGCAAACCGAACCGCGTGTACCACGCCAGCGACGACGGCGAATTGAAGATGGGAGATTACTTCGACGCGGTGGCAGATGCGTCCGGTCTGTCGCGTCCGCCACGCTTACCGAGAGCCGAAGTCGAGCGCACCGTATCGCCGCTGCTGTGGTCGTTCATGAACGAATCGCGCCGCTTGACCAATACGCGCATGAAGAAAGAACTGAACATAACGCTACGTTATCCGACAGTGGCGCATATGCTGTCGTTAGTTAAAAACGCATAATTTCAATACGGTATAGCCAATAGATATAGATTTCATGCTGGTGCTATATAGGCCATTCGGCATATACCTTTTGCATTGCGCCGCTTGTACCATTGCCCGCGCTTATTCGAGCGCAAGGGAGATGACCATGGAAGAGAACGTACCGTTTAGCATTCAATCAATGCTCATTCGACAGATGCAAATCAAAGAAGGCCAGATCGCCTGTTTCGCTACGGCAACCAGCATGGATTGCCAGAATAAAGAATGCTGCTGGCGGCATGATTGTTTCGATGAGGCGGTCGATATGCGCTTGCAGAAAGTCCCCGCCTGATTCGAGGCTCACCGTATCGAAACGAGCAGCCGCTCTCCGGGGTTCCACCCCAAACCATTCGAACGGATTCGCTACCCAGCGTTACTGATTTGCACCAATTGCGCCAGCTTGTTTTTTGCCGCGCCCGAGGCGAGGGTTTCGGCGGCTTTTTTGATGCCGTGCTCCAAGGTATCGGCGATGCCGGACACATAAATCGCCGCGCCCGCATTCAACAGCACGATGTCGCGCGCCGCGCCGGGCTGGTTGTCCAGCACGCCCGACAGCATGGCCTTCGCCTCGGCGGCATTGGTGACCTTGATGCTATCCAGCGGCGCGCGCTGCAAGCCGAACTCTTCCGGCGTGATGGTGTATTCGTTCACTTGCCCATCCTTCAGTTCGGCCACGTTGGTGGCACCGCTGAGGGTGATTTCATCCAGGCCATCGCTGCCGTTCACCACCAGCACATGGCGGCTGCCGAGGCGTTGCAGCACCCGCGCCTGAATGCCGACAAGGTCTGGATGGAACACGCCCATCACCTGATTGTCCGCACCCGCCGGATTGGTCAGCGGCCCCAGCACGTTAAACATGGTGCGCACGCCCAGCTCTTTTCGCACTGGCGCGGCATACTTCATCGCACCGTGGAAATTGGGCGCAAACATGAAACCGATACCGATCTGGTCGATGCTACGCCCCACCTGTTCCGGCGTCAGGTTGAGATTCACGCCCAGCGCTTCCAGCACATCGGCCGAACCGCAAGTGGAAGAAACAGAACGCCCGCCATGCTTGGCTACGCGCGCGCCTGCCGCCGCCGCCACAAAAGCGCTGGCGGTGGAGATATTGAACGTATGCGCCGCATCGCCGCCGGTGCCGCAGGTATCGACCAGATGCTCGCGCTTGGTGACAGGCACCTTGCTGGAGAATTCGCGCATCACGAACGCGGCGGCGGAAATTTCGCCTATGGTTTCTTTCTTCACGCGCAGACCGACCAGAATCGCCGCGATCATCGTCGGCGACACTTCGCCGCCCATGATCTGCCGCATCAGTGACAGCATTTCATCGTAAAAAATTTCGCGCTGTTCGATCAGGCGCACCAGTGCTTGTTGCGGCGTAATCATGGCTTGCCCTCCAGAAAGTTTTTCAGCATATCGTGCCCGTGCTCGGTGAGGATGGACTCGGGGTGGAACTGCACACCGTGCACCGCCAGCGTCTTGTGGCGCACGCCCATGATCTCGCCGTCGTTCGTCCACGCGGTGACTTCCAGACAGTCTGGAATTGTCTCGCGCTCGATCACCAGCGAATGGTAGCGCGTGGCGGTGAACGGATTGGGCAAGCCAGTGAACACACTAGTGCTGTTGTGATTAATGAGAGAGGTCTTGCCGTGCATCAGCGTCTTGGCATGAATAATTTTGCCGCCGAAAGCTTGACCGATACTCTGGTGACCGAGGCACACACCGAGCAGCGGAATTTTTCCAGCAAAGTGCTTGATCGCCGCCACCGAGATGCCCGCTTCGTTGGGCGTACAGGGGCCGGGCGAAACCACCAGATGTTGCGGATTCAGCTTCTCGATTTCTTCAATCGTGATTTCATCGTTGCGATACACCTGCACTTCCGCGCCGAGCTCGGCGAAGTATTGCACGAGGTTGTAGGTGAAGGAGTCATAGTTGTCGATCATCAATAGCATGTTCGTTTCTCCTTAGCGGTGCACTTGGGCATCGAGACCGTCCAGCACCATTTCCGCCGCGCGCAGCACGGCGCGCGCTTTGTTCTGCGTCTCCATCCATTCGCTGTCCGGCACCGAGTCGGCAACGATGCCCGCCCCCGCCTGCACGTACAGCGTTTTGTCCTTCACCACGGCGGTACGCAAAGCGATGGCGACATCCATGTCGCCGTTGAAGCCGAGGTAGCCGACCGCGCCCGCGTAGATGCCGCGTTTGGAAGGTTCCAGTTCGTCAATGATTTCCATCGCGCGCACTTTCGCAGCGCCGGATACCGTGCCGGCCGGAAAGGTCGCTTTCAATACGTCGATGGCGTTAAGACCCGGCTTCAGCTTGGCATCAACGTTGGAAACGATGTGCATCACATGCGAGTAGCGCTCGATGACCATTTTGGCGGTGAGTTTCACCGTGCCGTTTTGTGCCACGCGGCCGATGTCGTTGCGACCGAGGTCGATCAGCATTAAATGCTCGGCCAGCTCTTTCGGGTCGGCCAGCAACTCCTGTTCCAGCGCGGCATCCTGCTGCGGCGTTTTGCCGCGCGGGCGGGTGCCGGCAATGGGACGCACGGTGACGGTGCTGCCCTCCACGCGCGCCAGAATCTCCGGCGAGGAACCGACCACGTGATGGTCGCCCATGTCGTAATAGAACATATAGGGCGAGGGATTGATGCTGCGCAAGGCACGATACAGCGACAGCGGCGAAGCGGGGAACGGTTGCGACATGCGTTGCGACAACACCACCTGCATGATGTCGCCGTCAAAAATGTAGTGCTTGGATTTCTCCACCGCCGCCTTGAACGCGGCCTCGCCGAATTCGGACTTGGGCTCATCGCGTTTGGCGGCAGGTACGAACGGAATGTTCACCGGCAGACGCATCATGCCGATCAGTTCGCGCAGCCTGTCGCGCGCCATCGGGTAAGCGTCGTCTTGCGCCGGATCGGCATAGACGATGAAGGTGAGCTTGCCGGACAGGTTGTCGATCACCGCGAGCTGCTCGGTGAGCATCAGCAAAATATCCGGCGTGCCGATCACATCTTTCTTCGCGGTTTTGGCGAGACGCGGCTCGATGTAGCGCACGGTGTCGTAGCCGAAATAGCCCGCGAGTCCGCCGGTGAAGCGCGGCAGGCCGGACAGCGGCGCGACTTTGAATTGCGCCTGATATCGCTCGATGTAGTCCAGCGGATTGGCGGCTTCCTCGGTGGTGTCGCCTGCGGGCGTGGTCAGCGTGACTTGTGTGCCGCGCACCGTGATGCGCGTGTCGGCGGGCAGGCCGATGAAGGAGTAGCGCCCGAAACGCTCGCCGCCCTGCACCGATTCCAGCAAATAGGAAAAGGGTTTATTGGCGAGTTTGAGATACAGCGACAGCGGCGTGTCGAGATCGGCGAAAGTTTCCGCGACCAGCGGGATGCGGTTGTAGCCCTGTTTGGCAAGAGCTAGGAATTCCTGTTCGGTAATGGGTGACAGCATAACAACCTCTTAATAATTTTCGATATGGGCGAGTGGCGCAAAATTCAGTGATGCGGGATCACCATCGCCAACCGGTCATTTTCGAGAAGAGGTCGTTATAGCTCATGTTCATACGCGTTTAAGGAGTGGCAATACGGCAGCCAGATCGGGAATTACCGCATCCACGTTGAGCGTTTCGACCGGCTCGCCGTGGTTGTAACCGTAAGGCACGCAGATGATGGGGCAGCCTGCCGCACGGGCGGCCTGCGCATCGCTGAGCGAATCGCCGACCAGCAGCAGTTGCTCGACCGTGATGCCGAAAAATTTTGCCGCATGCAGCAGCGGCAGCGGGTGCGGCTTCTTCTCCGGCAGGGTGTCACCCGCCAGCACGATGTCAAAGTAAGGCGCGAAGCCGATACCTTTGAGCAGCGGCGTGGTGTAACGCTCCACTTTGTTGGTGATGCAGCCCAGGCGATAGCCCGCCGCCTTCAGCGCATCCAGACCCGCAACCACATTCGGGAACGGTTTGCTCTCCAGCAGCAGCGCCGTGTAGTGCTGTTCAAAAATCGGCAGCGCCTTATCGAACAAGGCCGCATCCGGCTCGGCGTGCATGTCGCCCGTGAGCGCGCGCTTCACCAGCCAGTGGATACCGTTGCCGATATAGCTCATCAGCAACTCTTGCGACACGGCGGGACGGCCCATGTCACGCAGCATACGGTTCGCAGACTCCGCCAACTCCGGCGCGGTATGCAGCAGCGTACCGTCGAGGTCGATGACGATGGCGGAGACCGGCAGCGGGAACTGCTTAAAACTCATTACTTCTTGGCTTTCGCCAATTCAGCACGCAGCTCGCCGATGATGGTGTTGTAGTGGTTCTTGTCGGCGGCATTGTATTTGCCGAACACAGCAGAGCCTGCCACGAAGGTATCCACGCCCGCTTCGGCCACTTCCTTGATGTTGGCCGGGCCCACGCCACCGTCGATTTCCAGACGGCAGTTGTACTTGCCGGCGTCGATCATCGCACGCACCTTGCGCGCTTTGTCCAGCACGTGAGGGATGAATTTCTGGCCGCCGAAACCGGGGTTCACCGACATCAGCAATACCATGTCCAGCTTGGGCAGGGTGTATTCCAGCACGTCCAGCGGAGTGGACGGGTTAAACACCAGACCGGCCTTGCAGCCCAGTTCTTTGATCAGACCGATGGTGCGGTCAACGTGTTCGGAAGCTTCCGGGTGGAAAGTGATGTAGGTTGCGCCCGCTTTGGCGAAGTCGGGGATGATGCGATCCACGGGCTTCACCATCAGATGTACGTCGATCGGCGCAGTCACGCCATGTTTGCGCAATGCTTCGCACACCAAGGGACCTATGGTCAGGTTGGGCACGTAATGGTTGTCCATCACGTCGAAGTGCACGATGTCCGCGCCGGAGGCGAGCACGTTGTCGACTTCCTCGCCCAGCTTGGCGAAATTGGCGGAGAGAATCGAAGGGGCGATCTGGTAGTCCATGATTTGATCCTTAGAGTTTGAAATTTGGACGCGCATTCTAACCGAAAGTGTTAACAACGCGGGACTGTTACCGTCAAAGCCCTGACCGACTTGACATGAGGCTATAGGCATTGCTAGCGTGACGCCATCTTCGCCTCGGCACAGTCCGATTTACTAGCTGAATTGCATCAACTAGAACCACTTCAATTATTTGTTCACTAAGAGGAGTTGCCATGTCAAAAGCAAGTTTGTTGCGCAAAGGGTTGGAAATTGGTGTTGGACTGACGGCAATTACCGCCCTGTTTCTGGCGGGTTGTGGTGGCGGTTCAAGCAGTAGCGCTGGTGGTGCCGGGGTGTCCAGTTCCTCGTTGGTGATTACACCTTCTCTAGGTCAGATTTATCAAGGTCAAATTCAGGTTACAGGTGCGAATGGTACGAGCCGAAACTATTCTATCGTGAGTGGAGTTCCTACCGTGACTGCAGATATTTCCGGGATGACCGCCCCCTTGTTAATCGAGCTTCGTGGTGATCCAACAAACGGAAATAAACTGGTGTTCTTCGATGAAGCGCTGGGTGGAATTTCTTCTTCGGTAGCCAACTCCTCCTCCTCGGTGCGAGCTATTGTTCCATCGGTTAGCGGTCTTTCTGCTTCGGGCGTTGGCGTCACCGCTTTGACCGAAGTCGCCGCTGCCACCGTAGCCAACGCTTCCGGTGTCGTCAATATTTCAGGACTTTCCGTGGCTTCTGCAGTCGGTGCCAATACTGCCGGTCTTGCTTTAGCACAAAAGATCAACGGTGGCGGAACTACGATTACTGACGTTCTGGCACCTCCTTTGCCAGTGAGCGCACCTGGTACCGCACTAGGCACATCGGAAGCGCATGAATATGCCAAAGTACTTCATACACTCGCTAGCCTCCCGCCTTCTTACGGTAACAATGCGATGGAAAAGGCAATCCAAATGCGAGCCAGCATTCAAAGTAACGGTGGGGCACTCCCACCAAACTTCAATGCTGACATCGCAACTGCTTTCAACAATGTGCAAGCAAGCGCCTTTAAGTTTAGTGGTGCACAGTCTGCCCCTGTAGCGAGCATCAACGGCAATTTTGCAAGCATGGCCGATATTGCTGCACGCGCATTGCCAGCCTCTGCAATCGCAGCCTCTGCCAATGCAGCCCTAGCTCAACGCGCAGCAATGAACGCAATGATGCAAGAGGTGTTCAATGCCGCAAGTAATGTTGCAGCACCGCCTACCACGGCCGCGATCCTCGCTGCGGTCAGTGCTGCTCAAGCTAAAGCTGATACCGCTGCACAGGTCATGCTGGCCAACCCTCCAAAGGCTGGTGATCCACCAGCGATACTGCTGGCCGCACTACAAAACTCTATTGGTTTTGCATTGCAAGGCATGCCGCCAGCTTCGGCTGTTCCCTTTGCACTGCAAGGTATGCCACCCGCGTCTGCGGTTACCTTTGCAACCGCTGGAATATCCGCAGCCTCAGCAGTTCAGTATACGAACAATGGCATCTTGCCTGCCTCGGCGGTTCAATATGCAGTTGCAGGTTACAGTCCCGCCTCTGCCGTACAATTTGTTGCGTCAGGAATCCCTGCAACCAATGTCATCAGCACGTTAAGTGCTCAATGTACGCAAGCCGGCGGAACTTGGAACGCAAACAACAACACTTGCATACCACCTTCAGTAGGAACACCAGCTTCAGGTACTACAGGCGCTGGAACTGGATTGAATTTTAGTCCCGCTATCGGTGCCAATGCTTTGGCAACTATGGCGGGGTCATCCACTTTATTGCAGGGCCCAGCAACTGTCCTAAGTGGAATAAGCATGACCAGCATGTCTTGGGGAACCACGAATAATCTTAACGCTGGAAGTGTGCCTCTTGTTTCAATATCTCACCAGTCCTCTGCCACTTTTGAAAGGATTAGTTTAACCATTGCTGTTCTTGAAACCGCTACCGCTTCATACAGCATTGCAAGTAGCTATTGCCTTATCTCGGGAACTTTCCCCAATATTGGCACTTGTAGCAGCCAAGGTATCTCGTTTAATCGGGCTGCAGGTACGGTTACTTTCTCCAGTACCCCTTTTTATAAAATGACCAATGGATTGGCAGCAACCTCGTCATTTACTGCTTCAGGTTCTTTAGGCTTTACACCGTTCTAAGCCAGTTATTGTTTCTTCCGAAACCGCCCGCATCGAGCGGGCGGTTTCATTTAGAAAACACGTGCTCACTTGTCATGTCTTGCAAAATGCGGTGAAATGCACCGATGGAAAATTCATCCCACTACCGCATCCAGGTCACCGTCAAGGTCCGATATTTGGCAGAGCAGTCCGAAGAAGCGGATAACCGCTTTGTTTTTGCCTACACCATCATGGTAAACAACGAGGGGGAAGCTCCAGTGAAGTTGCTCAGCCGCCACTGGATCATCACCGACGCCAACCGGCATGTACAGGAAGTAAAAGGCAAAGGCGTAGTGGGAGAGCAGCCTACTATTAATCCGGGACAAAGTTTCGAATACACCAGCGGTACTGTACTGGCCACGCAAGTTGGCACCATGTCCGGCAGCTATCAGATGGCGCTCGAAGACGGCTCCGAATTTGCCGTGCCGATCCCGCAATTTGTATTGAGTGTGCCGCGTGTATTGCATTAGCCGTATGCTGTTTTCCTCCCGCTTCCTCTGCGTGTTCCGTTCCATGCAAAAGAATATTATCTGGTTGTCGGCTGCTGCCGGCATTCTGCTGACCGCCTGCCAAGCACCGAAACAACCCGTACCCGTATTACCCCAGGTCGAGAAACCGCCTGTCGTGGCACCGGCCTTTATGGTGAGCAAATGGGCGATGCTGCCGGATTGGGCGACGCTCGATCTCACACCGTCGTGGCCCGCATTGCAGCAAAGCTGTCGCGCGCTTAGGTTCAAACCCAAGTGGCAGCCG
>JBBIJL010000073.1:0-10051 GCA_037446005.1 Gallionellaceae bacterium
CTGCAAGTGGCGCTGCTGCACCGCCACCGCGCCGGGGACGACAACGAGAAAGTAAAG
This sequence comes from Gallionellaceae bacterium, assembly GCA_037446005.1. GTDB lineage: Bacteria > Pseudomonadota > Gammaproteobacteria > Burkholderiales > Gallionellaceae > PALSA-1006. Next base: position 58 of record JBBIJL010000073.1, read on the forward strand.
CGCGCGATTCACCTGACCATCAACGGGATTGCGGCGGGGTTGCGGAACAGCGGCTAAACCAAGCGGGAGAGCGGGGTCGGAGTGAGGGAACCCCGCAGCCAGCCTGCCCCGGCATAAAGTTGGCAACGCTCAACCGCGATTTTTGCGGTTCACGCTTCAGGCGAAATTCAACTCGATGTAAAACTCTTCCTGCTTGATCTTCACCGGCAGCAGCACCGTTTGCCCCGCAGCAAGATGAACGATGTCATGCCCTTCGCCGCACAACAATTGCGGCGTCTGCATATCGAAATCGTGCCCCTTTTCGGACAGGATGCGCTTCACCCCGCCCACCAGCATGTTGGTCAACTCGCCCGCCATGTCGGCCGCCTCTTGGTCGATGCTGGCGATCTCATGCCCCAGCAGCCCGCGCGAGATCTCGCGCACCGTCGCCAAATTGAGCGTCAGCGCCACGCTCCCGCTCACCCCTTCCGAATTCATCCCGATCAGCGCGGAAACCTCGCCTTTTGCAGCATTGCCCTGCTTCAACTCCGGCACACCGGGCTGTATCTTCAGCCGCACCATGGTGGAAAAGATAGTGAACAGCGAATCCAGCAAAGCATGGATCATCATGATGTCCATATGCTGGCCATCGTCCATCGAAGGCTCCGGCTTCTTCTTCATGACTGCTGCGCCTTGTTGATTCATTGTATTCTCCGTGGCGAATTTAATTCAAGCCGGACCTCTTTAGTTCCTATTGTTCGCAGTGCTTATCATTTGGTTTTTGAAAACGACTCAAATCGTTTGTGAAAAGCCGCTATTTTCGCTGGAGCAACATATAAATATTCAATAATCGCTTTTATGAAATCATCGATAGCCCAAACATGAAATATGGTTACATCTACATCGGTTACGTGAGCGCCACTATTTCCCACCAGTCGTATTAAGGTTGAGGCATCAGAAAGTGTTTTCGGTATCTCCCCGTGTGCTGCCAAATAGTTTAATTTTTCAGCCAGGTTCTTGCCGGAAGCATTTTTTTCATGACATATCTCTTCCAGAGTGCGCCTTGCCAATACTACGAATGCAACGGACGAAATTTGCTTTACCTTGGTTGCCTCTCTGTAAGTTTTTCTAATACGCTCAGGAACATCATTAGAAAATGCGGACTGATTAGGAAATGCTAAATCTCCAAAAGCGGTTTCAGCGTGCTCTGCAAACTCGTGAATCGCTGTATATATCAGCAATTCTTTACAGGTTTCACATCGAACAACCGTATACCTAGCTTGTTCGCGACTTTCTTCTCCAGAGGGGACGGTATATAAACGTTCCTCATACTCTTGCGTTAGCATCTGTCTCTGAATTGATGTGTTTCCGCAGTGGGGGCAATACAAAACTTGAGTCGCAAAGTTATTGTCTTCCATTTATTCCAACCTCCACATCATCTTCTCCCCCGCCCTTAGCGGCACCAGCCTGTGCTCGCCGAACCCCACCGACGCAGGCACCTGCCACTCTTCCTTGCGTAGCGTGATCTTTCCCGTGTTGCGCGGCAAACCGTAGTAGTCCGCCCCATAAAAGCTGGCGAAGGCTTCCAGCTTATCCAGCGCGCCCGCTGCTTCGAACGCTTCGGCATACAGTTCGATGGCGCTGTGTGCGCTGTAGCATCCGGCGCAGCCGCAGGCGTTCTCTTTGGTGTGCTGGGCGTGCGGGGCGCTGTCGGTGCCGAGGAAGAATTTCTTATTGCCGCTGGTGGCGGCTTTTACCAAGACTTCGCGGTGCGTTTCGCGCTTGAGGATGGGCAGGCAATAGAAGTGCGGGCGGATGCCGCCGACCAGCATGGCGTTGCGGTTGTAGAGCAGGTGTTGCGGGGTGAGGGTGGCGGCGATGTTATCCCCTGCGCTGATCACGAACTGTGCGGCATCCTTGGTGGTGATGTGTTCGAACACCACGCGCAGGTTAGGCAGATCTTTCAGCAGCGGCTGCATCACCTTGTCGATGAACACGGCCTCGCGGTCGAAGATGTCGATGTCGGCGCTGGTGACTTCGCCGTGCACCAGCAGCGGCATGCCGCAGCGCTGCATCTCTTCCAGCGCGGCGTAGGTCTTGCGCAGGTCGGTGACGCCCGCATCGGAGTTCGTCGTCGCGCCCGCCGGATACAGCTTCACCGCATGCACGATGCCGCTGGCTTTGGCTTTGCGTATCTCTTCGGCACTGGTGTTGTCGGTGAGGTACAGCGTCATCAGCGGCTCGAACTTCATATCTTGCGGTAAGGCTTTCAAGATGCGTTCGCGGTAGGCCACGGCTTGCTCGGTAGTGGTCACCGGTGGGCGCAGGTTGGGCATGACGATGGCGCGGGCGAACTGTCTTGCAGTGTCGGGCAGCACCGAGGCCATGAGCGCGTCGTCGCGCAGGTGCAGGTGCCAATCGTCGGGGCGGGTGAGTTTGATTTCCATTGTCTTCATCCAAAATTCTTAATCAATTTACCGTTCGCCCTGAGCTTGTCGAAGGGCGGGTTTTCAAAGGCGCGTGGTTCGACAGGCTCACCACGAACGGTTTAGGTTTAGCTAATGTTCCAGCGATGTGTTGCGCGTCTCCGGCAAGAATAGCAGGCCGACGACGAAAGCCATACACAGCAGCCCCGCCGGATACCAGATGCCGAGCGACACGTCGCCCATGCGCGTGCCGATGAGGGTGACCATGAAGGGCGACATGCCGCCTATCCATCCTGCGCTTAAGTTGTGCGGCAAGGCGGCGGCGGTGTAGCGCGTGCGCGCGGGGAACAGCTCCGCCAGCACGGCGGTCTGCGGGCCGGTGATGAGTGCGAGCGCCACGACCAACACCAGCAGCAGCGCGATGATGGCGGGTACGTTGGTGCGTTGCGCATCGGCTTTCTCCGGCCAGCCTGCGGCTTGCAGCGTCTGCTTCAGCGCATCGACCTTGAAGCCCTCGACGGGCATCTGCCCTTGCACCGCCACTTGCGCGGCAATGCCGCTCTGCTCTTGCAGCGCATACACCACGCCCTGCTTGGTGAGCCATTCCTGGTTGCTCTCGCACTCGTTGCGCGCTTTGACGAAGGGGTTGTAGTGGCAATCCTCGCCCGTGAGCTTTACCGCGACGTTGCGGTTGAATTCCGCCAGCGCGGGATTGCCGAAATGCAGCAGGCCGTGGAACACGGGCAGGATGGCGAGCGCACCGATCAGCAAACCCGCGAGCAACACCGGCCTGCGCCCGACCCTATCCGACAGCCAGCCGCAAAAGATGGTGAGCGGGAACAAGGCGAGGGTGCTCAACATCACCAACGATCCGGCGAACTGCGGTTCAAGTTTCACCACGCTCTTGAGGAACACGTTGGTGTAGACCTGTGAGGAGAAGAACAGCAACGAGCCGCCCGCCGAGATGCAGAAGAACAGCAAGGCCATGCGCCCCAAGGTGCGGCGGTCTTGCAGGCATTCGCGCAGCGGCGCTTTGGAGAGCGTGTCGCTGGCTTGCATCTCCAGATAGACAGGCGACTCGATCATGCTCAGGCGCGACTTCATCGAGATGGCGAGTAACACGATGGAGAGCAGGAACGGCACGCGCCAGCCCCACTCGCTGAACTCGGCAGGGGTCAGCCAGTATTGCAGCGCCACCACTTGCAGCATGGAGGCCATGATGCCCAGCGGCCCCATGAGTTGCAGCACGCTGGTGTAGAAGCCGCGCCGGTTGTTGGGCGCATGCTCGGTAAGATACACCGCCGCGCCGCCGATCTCGCCGCCCACGGCGAAGCCTTGCAGCAAGCGCAACACCAGCAACAAGGCCGGGGCCAACATGCCGACCTGCGCGTAGGTAGGCAGCAGGCCAACGGCGAACGTGGTGACACCCATCAACGCGATGGTGGTGATGAAGATGGGGCGGCGCCCGTATTTGTCACCGAGCGAACCGAACACCGCCGCCCCCAGCGGACGCACCAGCATGCCCACGCCGAAGGTGGCGAGGCTGGCCAACAGTGCGGCAGTCGGGTTGTCCGGCGGGAAGAACAGCACGCTGAAATACGTCGCCAGCGAAGCGAAGGTGAGGAAGTCGTACCACTCGAGGAAGGTGCCGAAACAGGCGGCGAGGATGACCTTGCGTTGGGTGGGGGTGAAAGTATTCATCGCGCTATTTTAAACCAAGTGCCGAGGCGCATCCGGCACCGTTCATTCCTGCGCGGCTTTCAATTCGAGTGCGCGCTGATACAGCTCGTTCTTGTTCGCGCCGCTGATCTTCACTGCCAATTGCACGGCCTGCTTGAGCGGCAGCTCTTCCAGCAGCAACGCCAATATCTTTTCTGTCTCGCTGGAAAGGCCTTCCGGCTTGGCGGGTGCTGCTTGCACCAGCAACACGAACTCGCCGCGCTGGTTGTTGGGGGCGCTGTTGAGCCACGCCAGCGCTTCGCCCAAGGTGCAGCGATGGATGTTCTCGAACAGCTTGGTGATCTCGCGTGCCAGCACAATCTCGCGCTCATCGCCGAACACGGCTTGCAGGTCGGCGACACTTTCGAGGATGCGATGCGGCGCTTCGTAAAACACCAGCGTATAGGGATGCTCGACCAGCGCTTGCAGGGCGGTGCGGCGGGCAGCGGATTTGTTGGGCAAGAAGCCGTAGAACAGGAAGTGCGGCGCGGTCAGCCCCGAGGCGGAGAGCGCGGCGACGGCGGCGCTGGCACCGGGGACGGGGATGACGCGGAAACCCGCCGCCAGCACTGCCGCCACCAAGACTGCGCCGGGGTCGCTCACGGCGGGGGTTCCGGCATCCGTCACCAAGGCGACCGCTTGGCCTTGCTGCAACAGGGCGACGACCTTCTCTGCCGCGCCGCGTTCGTTGTGTTGGTGCAGTGCCAGCAGACGGTTGGCGTTGATGCCGTAATGGGTGAGCAGGTGGGCGGTGTTGCGCGTGTCTTCGGCGGCAATGGTGTCGGCGGAGGTAAGCACGTCCAGCGCGCGCAGGCTGATGTCACGTAAATTCCCAATCGGGGTGGCGACTACATATAATGCGCGCTCCAATTTTTGTTTTTGGCCACTATGCAACGTATTTCCTTCGGGTTTTTATTTCTGGCCGCACTATACGTGAGCGCCAGTGCCAATGCCACTGAAGACCGGCTTGCCGCCCCGGCGCCCGTGGCGGCTTCATCCGTACAGGCCGCTTCCGCTGTGACCGCACCCGCCGCGCCGCAAATTTTGCCGCTGCCGGTTGCGGATAATCCCGCGCCGCACATCGCCTTGCTGCTGCCGCTCAAATCCAAATCAACGGCGCTCGCGCTCGCCGCCGACATCGTAAAGCAGGGGTTCACTGCCGCAGCCGTTGTGCAGCAGGGCTTGCCGGTGCGCGTGTATGCCGGCAGCGACGAGCCTAAAGAGGTCGTTGCGCTCTATCGCCAAGCGCTGGCGAACGGTGCCATGGCGGTGGCCGGGCCGCTCACCCGCGACGGCGTGGCGACGCTGGCCGCTTACCCCGGTATTTCCATCCCCACGCTGGCACTGAATATTTCCGAGCCGCCCAAAGAGGGACGCAAGTTATATTTCTTCGGGCTGCCCGCAGAGAATGAAGCGCGCCAGATCGCGCAGATCGCCACTGCGGCAAAGCTGCACAACGCCACGATCATCAGCACCGGCTCGACCATTTCCAAACGCCTTGCTGTCGCGTTTGCCGAGGAATGGAAACGGCTGGGCGGCACTGTCACCGCCGAGGTGCTGTTCACCGACGATTTCGACGTGCTGGCCAATCTGCCTGTCGCCCCCTGGCCGAAAGGCACCGAACCCAAGCCTGCCTCCGCTGTTTCGGCAACGGGCGAACCCATCGTTTCCAACCGCCCGCTGCCCCCGCCTATCGCACCCGGCAACATGGTTTTCCTTGCCGCCGACCACGACAAGGCGCGACTGATGCGCCCCTATCTGAATCCGACCTTGCCGGTTTACGCGACCTCGCTATTGTTCAAAGGCAACACGAATAAGCAACTCGCCAACTTCGATCTCAACGAGGTGCATTTCGCCGATATGCCATGGCTGTTGCAGCCGGATCACCCCGCCGTGATGATCTATCCGCGTGCCGCCGCCCCGCTTGCGCCGGAAGAAGACCGTTTGTACGCGCTGGGCATCGACGCTTACCGTCTTGTGCATATTTTGCTGACCAACCGCACGGACTCGGCCTTGCCGCTGGACGGGGTGACCGGACGCATCAGTTTGGGCAACCAGCAGTTCCTGCGCGAACCTGCCCCGGCATTCTTCCGCCAAGGGCTGGGTCTCACCGCCGACACGCTGGCGACACTCAATGCCGCCAAGGCCGCCGCCAAAGCGGCGAAGCAAGCCGAAAGCGCGAGCAGCGTGCCCTCCACGGCAAAATGAACAGCGGCGCGCAGGCCGAAGACGTCGCCGCGCACTATTTGCAGCAACGCGGGCTGAAGCTCGTCGCCCGCAACTACCGCTGCCGCTTCGGCGAAATCGACCTGATCCTGCAAGACGGCGACACACTGGTGTTCGCCGAAGTGCGCCTGCGCGGCAGCAAAGATTTCGGCGGCGCCATGGCCAGCATCGACGCGCGCAAACAAGGCAAATTGATCCACACCGCCCAGCATTACTTGGCCACGCTCAAGCACCTCCCGCCGTGCCGTTTCGATGCCGTTCTGCTGGATGCCTGCAACAATCTCGAATGGGTCAAGAATGCCTTCGGCGCTTGATTCGGGTAATATTCGCCCCCATTACATCCGCCTTGACCGACATTAGCTCTATGACCCTGACCAGCAGAATCAGCAAACATTTCGACGACAGCGCGCAAATCAAACTGCAAAGCAAGAAAGTCCTCGCCAAACCCATCGCCGACGCCGCCCAAGCCATCGTCACTTGCCTGCTGAACGACGGCAAAGTGCTGATCTGCGGCAACGGCGGATCGGCGGCGGATTCGCAGCACTTCGCCGCCGAACTGGTAAACCGCTTCGAAGTCGAGCGCCCCGGCCTGCCCGCCATCGCGCTGACCACCGACAGTTCGGTGCTGACTTCCATCGCCAACGATTACGACTACAACCTGATTTTTTCGAAGCAAGTGCGCGCGCTCGGCATGGCGGGCGATGTGCTGATCGCCATCTCCACCAGCGGCAACTCCGCCAATGTGATGGAAGCCATCCGCGCCGCGCATGACCGCGGCATGATCGTGGTTGCGCTGACCGGGCGCGACGGCGGCACCATGGCTTCCATGCTCACTTCTTCCGATTTCCATATCTGCGTGCCGACGCAAAGCACGGCGCGCATCCAGGAAGTCCATTTGTTAGCCTTGCATTGCCTGTGCGATGTGATCGACCATTTATTGTTAGGGGGTGAATGATGCGTTACCTGAATATCCTGCTGCTCGCCGCCGTGCTCGTCGCGGTACAAGGTTGCACCGGTGTCGCCACCAGAGTCGGTGCCAATGACCGCCGCTCGGCGGGCACGCAAGTGGAAGACGACACCATCGAAACCAAGTCGATGGCGCGCATTCAGGAAAAATACAAAGACGCGGCGCAGGTCACCGTCACCAGCTATAACCGCTTCGTGCTCATCACCGGGGAAGCGTTGAGCGAAGACATCAGGAGCAATGTCGAACGAGTGGTTTACTCCGTACCCAACGTAAAGAAGATCGCCAACGAGGTTGTCGTGGGCGCATTGTCCAGTTCCAGCTCGCGCCGTACCGACTCCGGCATCAGCAGCGACATCAAATACGGCCTGAACAAGAACAAAGCCATTCAAGCCGGAACGGTGCGCGTCAGCACCGACCGCGGCGTGGTGTATTTGCTGGGCCTAGTCACCCACGCCGAAGCGAATGCCGCCTCGGAAATCGCCAGCACCACTCCCGGCGTGCAAAAAGTAGTGCGCGTGTTCGAATATATTGACTGACAAGTCGCCACGCGGACTTTTAACCAGCATGTACGCCACCCCGAGTTTCGAAAACAAACTTTGTAATGCACAAGACCTCGCCGCGAAGGTCGCCGCGTTGCCGCGCCCGCTGGTGTTCACCAACGGCTGCTTCGACGTGCTGCATCGCGGCCACGTCACCTACCTCGCCCAAGCCCGCGCGCTGGGCGCATCCCTGATCGTCGGCGTGAACAGCGATGCCTCGGTGAAGCGTCAGGGCAAAGGCGACGACCGCCCGATCAACGCCGAGCAGGATCGCATGGCAGTGTTGGCCGCGCTGGAATCGGTGAGTCTGGTGGTGAAGTTCGATGAAGACACGCCGTTGAACCTCGTGCTCGCCAGCCATCCCGATATGCTGGTGAAGGGCGGCGACTGGAAGCCGGAGAACATCGTCGGTAGCAAGGAAGTTATCGCTTGGGGCGGCTCGGTGCACAGCATCCCCTTCCTGCACGAACGCTCGACCACGGCATTGCTGAAGAAGATACGCAGCCTCTAACCGGGATAAGCCATGACTGTCGAATCTCAAGCGGATATCATCGCCCTACAGCGCATTGGGCGCATCGTTTCCCTCGTGCTGCACAAAATGCTCGATTCCATCGAGCCCGGCATGACAACGAGAGAATTAGATGCTATTGGAGAGCGACTGTTATCCGAGCATGGCGCCCGTTCAGCACCTCAACTTGCCTATAATTTTCCGGGATGCACTTGCATCAGCGTTAATGAAGAAGCCGCGCATGGCGTGCCCGGCTGTCGCATCATCAAGGCCGGCGACCTTGTGAATGTTGATGTTTCGGCCGAATTGGACGGATATTTCGCCGATACCGGAGGAACGCGTATCGTCCCTCCTGCGTCTCCTATCAAAACCAAGCTCTGCCACGCCACGCGTACAGCCCTGACCGAAGCAATCAAAGTTGCCAGAGCGGGACAACCTATCAATCGAATCGGTCGCGCAATTGAAAACGTCGCCAAGACCCATCAGCTCAGGATTATCGAAAATCTCGGCGGACACGGCGTAGGCCGCGCGATCCATGAGGAACCCGAGCATATCCTCGGCTATTACGATGCTCATGACCATCGCGTTCTCAAGGAAGGCATGGTCATCGCCATTGAGCCCTTCCTGTCCACTAAAAGCAGAATAGTTTCCGAAACTGATGATGGTTGGACGCTGGCCGGTATGCCGGGTAATCTTTCCGCGCAATACGAACACACCCTTATCGTTACCCGTGGCGAACCGATCATTGTCACCGTTCACTGATTTGATTACGCTGTCTGATCTGTAATTTCCTCAGATAACTTGCACTGGCATTTTGTGAAACTCACCGTAGCGTTTCGCTGCTTCGTCAAAGCGGTTCTTTTCCGCTTTGCTCATGCTCGTGAACGGCATGGCCGTGATCTCTATCCCCGCTTTTTTGAACACACGTTTCCACGTACCCACCACACGCCCGTCGATGACGATGGTGGATGCGAACATGCCGTTGCCGCCGGGGCACACTTGCTCGGCATGTTCCGCATCCAGCACGATACTGCGGTCTTTGTAGCCCAACAGATATTCGTCGAAGCCGGGCAAAGCAAATGTGTTCGGCTCTTTTTTCGGTATGCTTATGTCGGCGTGCATCCAATAGGTAAGCTTGCCTACCGTCTCCTGCACCAGCTTGGATTTGATCGCATCAAGACCGAGGCGAGCCTCCGCCGCGCTCAAGCCCGACCACCAGATGAAGTCCTGCAACGTGGCCGGGCCGCGACTGGTGAAGTAGCGCGTGGCCAGTTCCGCCAATGCTTCTTCGCGGGTCTTTTCTTGGGTCGGTGCGATCCATTCGTCGATGAGCGCGAAGTTCTGGTCTTTGTCGTTGCTGGCTGCCAGGCAGATGAGGCCGTGCAGCGCGCTGTTCCACAGGATGTGATAACCGCGCTGCCCTGCGGTGGAGATCTTCGCCTGTGCCAATACGGCATACATCCCCTCGCGCGACAATTGTTTGCCGCCCTGCAACGCTTTGGTGAACACCGAGCGGCATCGTGCCAGCGTCTTATCGTCCAGCTCCAGATTCTGACGACGGCTCGCACTGCCCGTGATGTTCTTGGGCGAAGTCAGCATCAGCATCCAGCGCACATCCTGCGCCGCGACG
>JBBIJL010000074.1:0-10046 GCA_037446005.1 Gallionellaceae bacterium
CATCTTGTTGGCCTTCTCCGTCCACGGGTTCCACACCACGGTGGAGCGGCTGCCGGTCTTGGCGATGCGGATGGCACGCTTGAGTCCCTTGTCTTCGATCACGCAATCTGCCTCGGTATCCACATACACGCGATCCACTTCACTCTCGATGACGATGCCGCCTTGTTGCGTGCGGCGCGCCGGCTCGCCCACCTTGTCCAGATAGTCGCAGCCTTCCAGCCCGCGGATGGTCATTTGCGCCACATCGCTGATCTGGAAATAGGTGTGCAATGCTTCGCCGAGGATGAAGGATTCCTTGCTGTTGTTTTGGGTAACCAGTTCAACGCGCAGCTTGTCGCCGACAGTCACTTCGAGTTGCGCGGAGGAGGCGTGCGGCCACTGGGCGCGGGTGGCTTCTGTTTCGACCAAACCGAAACGCAGGAAGGTGGAGCCATCCGTCAGCGCCTTGGTCTCCAGCACTTCCCACATCACGGTGCGGGCGTAGCCGTGTCCCGGCAGTTTGCTGTCTGTCGCGTGCGGGCCGAACCACGGCCAGCAGATCGGCACACCGCCGCGGATGGATTTGCCCGGTGCGAATTTCGCCAGTGGCGACAGCCAGATCACCGGCTCCTGTCCGCGCGGCTGCCAGGTGGCAACATGCGCGCCTTGCAAGGCGATGTTGCTGTTGGCGTGCTGGTTGGAGACTTCGGCGATGATGATGCCGTCCGCGATCTCTTTGAATTGGACATGGTTGCTGATGGCAAAGCGCTGGTTGAGTTCGGTCAGTGACATGGTGGTTCCCTTAAAAAATGGTGCGGCATTTTCGCCGTTAATCAAATTGTTTTCCAGTCGATTCGTTCAGTTTGCCGGCGGCGCGACCTTCACTACTTCTTCCAGTGTCGTCACGCCTGCCGCTACTTTTAATGCGCCCGAGATGCGTAGCGGTTTCATGCCTTCGCGCTGTGCCTGTTCGCGCAGGGCGGCGACGTCGGTTTTGTCGGTAATGAGCTTGCGCAGTTCCGGCGTCATCAGCAGCAGTTCATAGATGCCGATACGACCGCTGAATCCGGTCATGCGGCATTCGAGGCAGCCTTCGTTGCTGTGGATTTGCGCGGGGCGGTTGGATTTCCACGGGGTGACGAGGTGATCCCACAGTTCGTTGTCGATGTCGCGCATGGGCTGCGGTTTTTTGCAGTGCGGGCACAGGGTGCGCACGAGGCGTTGTGCCATGACGCCCAATACCGTGGCGCTGATCATGTACGGCGGGATGCCCAGATCGAGCAGGCGGGTGATGGCGGCAGGGGCATCGTTGGTGTGCAGGGTGGAGAGCACCAGGTGGCCGGTGAGGGCGGCCTGGATCGCCATTTCGGCAGTTTCCAGATCGCGGATTTCGCCCACCATGATGATGTCCGGGTCCTGACGCATCAGCGCACGCACGCCGTCGGCGAAGCCCAGGTCGATGCCGTGCTGCACCTGCATCTGGTTGAAGGCGGGCTCGATCATCTCAATCGGGTCTTCGATGGTGCAGACGTTTACCTCGGGCGTGGCGAGGTGTTTGAGCGTCGAATACAGCGTGGTGGTTTTGCCCGAGCCGGTGGGGCCGGTGACGAGGATGATGCCGTTCGGGCGCTGCGTCATCTGCTGCCAGCGCGCGCCGTCTTCGTCGGAAAATCCCAGTTCGGAAAAATCGCGCACCAAGACTTCGGGGTCGAAAATGCGCATGACTAACTTTTCGCCGAACGCGGTGGGCAGGGTGGAGAGGCGCAACTCGACTTCCTGTCCTTCGCCGGTGCGGGTCTTGATGCGGCCGTCCTGCGGGCGGCGTTTTTCCACCACGTCCATGCGCCCGAGCAGCTTGATGCGGCTGGTCATCGCGGTGATGACCGACATGGGCAGCTGGTGCACCTGATGCAGCACGCCGTCGATGCGGAAGCGGATCAGGCCGAACTCGCGGCGAGGCTCGATGTGGATGTCCGACGCGCGCTGGTCGAAGGCATACTGCCACAGCCAATCGACGATATGCACGATGTGCTGGTCGTTGGCGTCGAAGGCGCTCTTGCTCTTGCCCAGCTCGACCAGTTGCTCGAACGAGGCGCCGCTGGAGGTGGTGGTCGTGTTCTTCGCGGCACTCTTCACCGATTTCGCCAGATTGTAGAACTCGGCCAGATAACGCTTGATGTCCAGCGGCGAGGAGACCACGCGGCGCACTTCCTTGCGCGAAATATGCGTGACCACCTTTTCCCATTCGCGCAAATACGGCTCGGCCGTGGCGACCACCACTTCAGTGGCGGTCACCTGCAAGGGCAGGATGCAGAAGCGTCCTGCGTAGTCGTTGGACATGAGGTCGGCGACGTTGGCGAAATTGATTTTCAGCGGGTCGATATGCAGGTATTCCAGCTTGACGCGCTGCGCCAGCCATTCGGTGAGCGCTTCCAGTGTCAGCGTTTTGTTGGGCGGCAGCAGCGATTTGAACGCGCTCTCGGCGATGACGACCAGCGGATGTTGATCCGTCCGCTGCAATTTGTGTTTGGCGACGAGCGCGTCGGCGTCGTCGCGCGTGACGAGACCGTCGGCAACCAGCAGGTGCAGCACTTCGGCCAGTTGGAGTTTGTGTTCGGCGATGGTTTGATGGGACATGTGTGATTCCTTTTGCTGCTGGATTCGAAATTGGAAAAAACATTTAGCCACAGAGATCACAGAGGACACAGAGCGGTAAGCGGTAGATTATCGGCTTTTGCTTCGCCCCGTGAGTGGCAAACCGCTTGTTCCCTTTGATACCAGCTTTCTCTGTGATCTCTGTGCCCTCTGTGGCTAATTTTTGTTTTTAATGTTCAGCGCCCATGCACATCCCGCACCGGGCGGCTGATGTCCTGAAACAGTTTCATTCTACGCGCGTCGATTTTACCGGCGGCAACGGCGTTGAGCAGCGCGCAATTCGGTTCGTGGGTGTGGCTGCAATTGTGGAAACGGCACTGGCCGAGATAGGGCGCGAACTCGACGAAGCCGGATTCGATCTCGCCCAGACTCAGGTGGTGCAAGCCGAACATCTGCACGCCGGGGCAGTCGATCAGCGCGCTTTCCGCATCAAGGTGATACAGGCGCGCGTGCGTGGTGGTGTGTTTGCCGGAATCCAGCACGGTGGAAATTTCGCGCGTGGCGGCTTTGGCATCGGGCAGCAGGCCGTTGATGAGCGTGGATTTGCCCATGCCGGACTGGCCGACCAGCACGCTGGTGTGCCCCTGTAGCAAGGGGCGCAAGGGGGAGGCATTTTGCAGCGCCGAGAGTTCGAGCACGCGGAGGCCGATGGCGCGGTAAGGCGCGAGCACGGTACGTGCCGCATCGGCGGGCAGGTCACATTTGTTCAGCACGATGAGCGCTTGCAGGTTCTGGTCGTGCGCGGCGATCAGGCAACGCGCCAGCAGTTCGTCGCTGAACGCGGGCTCCACGGCTACCACGCAAATAATCTGGGTGACATTGGCCGCGATGATTTTTTGCCGGTAGGCATCGGAGCGGTAGAGCAGGGATGTGCGCGGCAAGGTGCGCTCGATCACGCCCTGATTATCCGAGCTGCGTTGCAGTTCCACCCGGTCACCGCAGGCGACCTCGCTTTTCTTGCCGCGCGGCACGCACTCCAGCATCTCGCCGTCGGCCAGTTCGACCAGATAGTGCCGCCCGAACGCGGCGGTGATGAGGCCTTGCTGTGTGAGCGTCCCGTTCAAAGCGATGTCGCGCTCATGGCAGTTTGTAGTAGCGCTGGTTCAGGTACGCGCCCAGATTTTGCTCGTCCTGCGCCGAGAGGTGAACGCCGATGTTGCCGGAACAGAAATTGATTTGTTTGACGAGTTGCGCGGCGCTGCGCACTTTGTGGTCGGGGCGGGTGAATATCTCGCTGCCGTCGCCGCCCACCATTTGGACGTGGCAGCGGTTGCACTGGTTTTGCTCGAACGTTTTTTTGCCTGCCTCGGCATTGCCTGCGGCAAACGGGGCGGCCTGCGCCGCGCTGGTTAGCAATAACAATACGACCCCGATGTTTTTCATTTGGCGTTCTCCGTTAAATGGGCAATGCGTTCCAACGCGGGCGGATGTGACTCGTAAAAGCTGGCATAGAGCGGGTCGGGTGTGAGCGTCTTGGCGTTGTCCTGATACAGCTTGACCAGTGCCGAGCCGAGCGCGTTGGCATCGGTTTGCGCGGCGGCGTAACGATCCGCCTCGAATTCGTGTTTGCGCGAATAGTAGGACGAGAGCGGATGCAGCAGAAAGGTAAAGACCGGCAGCGCCATGAAGAACAGCAGCAGCGCGAGCGCGGTGGATTGGCCGCTGACGCCCAGTCCCTGATAGAACCAGGCGGCCTGCATCAGTTGCGCCAGCAGCCACAGGAAGACGAGGCTCGCGGCAAAGGTGAAGGCGATACGCTTCATCACATGGCGGTGTTTGAAGTGGCCGAGTTCATGCGCCAGCACGGCGTCCATCTCGGCGGGCGTCAGGCGTTGCAGCAGGGTGTCGAAAAACACGATGCGCTTGGTTTTGCCGAAGCCGGTGAAATAGGCATTGCCGTGGGTGCTGCGCTTGGAGCCGTCCATCACGAACAGGCCGCTGGTGGTGAAGCCGCAGCGCTGGAGCAACGCGTCGATGCGTTGTTTGAGTACGTCGTCCTGCAAGGGCTGGAACTTGTTGAACAGCGGCGCGATGAAGTTGGGGTAGATGTACAGCAGCAGCAAGTTGAAGACGACCCACAGGCACCAAACATAGACCCACCACTGCGCGCCCATTTTCTCCATGAGCCACAACACGCCCAGCAGCAGCGGCAAGCCGAGGATGGCGCCGAGCAGCAATCCTTTGAGCGCATCCAGCAGATACAGGCTTAGCGTCATTTTGTTGAAGCCGAAACGCGCTTCGATACTGAACGTGCTGTACAGCCCGAACGGGGCTTCCAGCAGCGAGCTGAGGAGCAGAACCGCAACGATGATGCCCGTACCTTGCAGCAGCGTGCTGTCGAAGGTGGCGAGCGACCAATCGCTGATGAGCTGGATGCCGCCGCCCAGCGTGAAAGCCAGCAGCAATGCGGTATCGAACACGATGGATAACAAGGACAGCCGGGTCTTGGCGCTGGTGTAGTCGGCGGCTTTTTGATGCGAAGCCAGATCGATTTTTTCGCGGAAGGCGGCGGGGACTTCCGCGCGGTGCGCGTTGATGTGGCGCAGTTGGCGGCGCGCCAGCCAGAGCTTGGTGAGAGTGGAGAGCAGCAGAGCGGCCAGGAATAGCGTGGTGAATAGGGAAGTTGTCATCTGATCTCAAAAAAGTGCCGGCCAAGGAAGTGTGCCGATATGCCACAATACGCACCTGAATATTAATCAATAAACAGGGCGGCGAATTATGGCACAGAATCAAAATTACCTTATCTGGTTGGACATGGAAATGACCGGGCTCGTGCCCGAAACCGACCGCATCATCGAAGTGGCGATGGTGATTACCGATAACGACCTGAACACCATCGCGGAAGCGCCGACGCTGGTGGTACACCAGCCGGACAGTGTGCTGGATGCGATGGACAACTGGAATAAATCCACCCACGGCAAGTCGGGGCTGATCGACAAGATCAAGGCGTCCACCTTGTCCGAGGCGCAAGTCGAAGAGCAGTTTCTGGCCTTTCTCAAGGAATACGTGCCGACGCGCACATCGCCCATGTGCGGCAACTCGATTTGCCAGGATCGCCGCTTCATGGCGCGCTGGATGCCCAAGCTGGAAGATTATTTCCACTACCGCAACCTCGATGTGAGCACGCTGAAAGAATTGGCCAGACGCTGGAAGCCGGATATGGCGAAGGGCGTTAAAAAGCACGGCAAGCACGAGGCGCTGGCCGACATCTACGAGTCCATTGAAGAGTTAAAGCATTACCGGGAGCACTTCATCAAGCTGTGATGGTTCGACATTAAAGCCGGCAGTATAGCCGGAGCGGGGAGACGGGTATGTTGAACGGCATCAGAAAAAAATGGCACGGTCTGGGTGTTCAGGAGAAGCTGCATATCCTGATTCAGGGATCGCTGATTATTCTGTTTTTCATTTCGATGGAATGGGTTATCTCCCGCTTTGAAGAGCAGATCATGACCTCGGCCGAGGTGCGCGCCGACGAGACAGCGGACGGCTTGATTAACGGCATGAACATGCTGATGCTGACCGGTGCGATCATCAACCCGGACAACCGCAAGCTGCTGTTGAGCAAGATGCAGCAATCGCATGGCATCAAGGAGCTGCGCATCATCCGCGGCAAGAGCGTGAACGCACAATTTGGCAAGGGCTTGCCGGAAGAGCAGGCGCTCGATGATATGGACCGCGAAGTGTTGGCAACCGGCAAGGTGCTGTTCAAGAAGATCGAGGTGAACGACGGCGCGCCTTTGCTTCGGGTGGTGGTGCCGTTTATCGCGCAGGAAGATTTCCGCGGAACGAATTGCCTGTCCTGCCATGAAACGGAGGCGGGGAGCGTCAACGGTGCCGCCAGCGTCGTCATCGACCTGAGTAAAGACGAAGCCGTGCTTCAGGAAATCAAGAACTGGCTGTGGGCGGGACACATCGCCATCCAGATTTTCCTGTCCATCATCATTTCATGGTTTGTGAAGGTGCTCATTGTCAGAAATATCGCCGAGCCGGTGAAAAAGCTCCAGACGGCGATGTCCGAAATTCAGCGCGAAAACGATTTGTCCAAACGCGCCGATGTGGATGAGAACAATCCCGACATCGGCGAAATGGCGCGCACGTTTAATGCGCTGGTTGGCAATCTGGAACAGGCGACCGAGCGGTTGGAGTTGTTCGGCAAAATGTTCCACGGCAGTAGCGAGGCGATCCTGATTACGGATGCCGATAGAAAAATCGTGGCGGTCAATCCGGCCTTTTCCGAAATTACCGGATACGCGGCTGATGAGGTCATGGGCAACAATCCGAGCCTGTTGAGTTCGGGCACTCAGAGCGAGGATTTTTACCAGCAAATGTGGGCAAGTCTCAATGAAGCCGGGCTATGGCAAGGCGAGATTTGGAACCGGCGCAAATCGGGAGAGGTCTATCCCGAGTGGCTGTCCATCGGCGTGGTAAAGAATACCAAGGGGGAGGTCATCAATTACATCGCGCTGTTCTCCGACATCACCGAACGCAAAGCCGCCGAACAGAAGATCGAGTTTCTCGCGCATTACGATGCGCTCACCAGACTGCCCAACCGGGCGTTGTTTGCCGACCGCCTCAAGCTGGCGCTCATTGCGGCGGGCAGAAACAAAAACAAAGTCGCGCTGTTGTTTCTGGATTTGGATAAATTCAAAAGCATCAACGACACCATGGGACATCTGGTGGGCGACCTGTTGCTGCAATCCGTGGCGGAGCGGTTGCGCGCTTGCGTGCGCGAGTCGGACACGATTTGTCGTCAGGGCGGCGACGAATTCATGATCCTGCTGTCCGAAGTCGGCAGCAAGGAAGACGTGGAAAATGTGGCGCAAAAAATCATCGCGGCCATGGTGGCGCCTCACCCGATCGAAGGGCAGGATTTGGTGGTTACCTTTAGCGTGGGCATCAGCATCTTTCCCGACGACGCAAGGGACGGCGACGGCATGGTCAAGTGTGCCGACGATGCGATGTATCGGGCTAAGGAACGCGGCCGCAACAACTATCAGTTCTATTGACGGGACGATAGATGCCGCATCTGCTGGTTGATATTTCCTCCCACGGTTTCGGGCATGTCAGCCAAACCGCTCCTGTGGTGAATGCCTTGACGCAGCTCATGCCCGGCTTGCGCATTACGGTGCGCACCGCCGCGCCCTATGCGATTTTGCGGCAACGCTTCCGGTGCGAGTTTGCGCACATCCCCATCGCCTTCGATTTCGGCATGCTGATGTCCAACGCGGTCGATGTGCTGGCGGAGGAGAGTGCCGCAGCCTACCGCGACTTTCATGCCGGTTGGGATGCCAAAGTGCAGCACGAGGCAGCGGCAATGAAGGCGCTGGCGCCTGACCTGTTGCTGGCCAATATCCCGTATCTGTCGTTTGCCGCCGCGCAGTTTGCCCAAGTGCGCGCCGTCGCCATGTGCAGCCTGAACTGGGCGGACATTTACCGGCACTACTGTGTGCGGGATGCCGCCAGCGGGGAGATCTGCGCGCAAATGACGGCAGCCTACAACAGTGCCGCATGCTTTTTGCAACCGCAGCCCAGCATGGCGATGCCGGATTTTTCCAATACGCGCCGTATTGCCCCCATTGCCACGCTTGGTCACAAGCAACGCGCGGCAATTGCCGCGCAGTTGCCGCTTGCCGGTGCGGAGAGATTAGTGCTGGTCGCCATGGGCGGCATGGAATTCCGTTTGCCGATGGAATGCTGGCCGCGCATACCGGGGGTGCGCTGGCTGCTTCCCGCCGCATGGGGGATTACGCGCGATGACATGAGCGCGTTCGAGTCGTTCGGTTTGCCGTTCAGCGATGTGCTGGCTTCATGCGATGCCGTGTTGACCAAGCCCGGTTATGGCACCTTCGCCGAAGCCGCGTGCGCGGGCGTGCCGGTGCTGTATGTAGCTCGGCGCGACTGGCCGGAAGAGCCGTATCTGGTGCAGTGGTTGCAGCAGCATGGCAGATGTCTGGAAGTGGAGCGCACGGCGCTGGAAACAGGCGAGTTGCACGAAGTGCTGCGCCGACTCTGGGCCTTGCCGCAGCCATTGACGCCAGTCCCTGCGGGAGCCGATGAAGCCGTGCTTTGTTTGCGCGATTTGATCGCGGCACAGGCATAGCCGGGATGCGTGCTTGTGGATTTTGTTAGTCAAAATCAGTAAAGTGGCGCCTCCCGTAATTTCCCCGTGGATAGCGTGCCTGGCGCCAAGAAAAATGCGCTGCGGCTACCCTCAAATAATCTAGCAGGCAACGATGGCGCACAATGTAGAAAATTCGCAATTTGCCGTACACAACCGCAAGGAGATCATCTTCATCCTGGAAGATATGGTGAAGCATCGCACGGCGATCAACCTCGATACCCGCGAGGGAGTGGGGCTGGTAACCGCCGTGCTGGAACTCAGCGCCAACGGCAACTACGTCTACATGGACATCAGCCCGGACGACAGGATTAACGACAAGATCACCGACAGCAAACACGTGACTTTTTCCACGCAGACGGGCGTTAAAGTGCGCTGGCATGCCACGCAGCTGACGCTGGTGGAGTTAAGCGACGGCAATGCCTTCGAGATGGCACTGCCCGAGGTGATCGAGCGCATCCAGCGCCGCGAATATTTCCGTCTGAGCACGCCGCAGGGCAGCAAAGCGCTCATCTGCAAGATTCCGGTGTTCGATGCTGACGTCAAAAAAGAAACCCTCGAGGCCGCCATTGTGGATATGAGCGTGGGCGGGGTCGGCATCTCGATCAAAGGGGAGCCGCATGCGGTATTTTCCCAGGGCGCTGTTTTGCAAGGATGCAGTATCGAGTTTCCGGCGGTCGGGGTTGTCCCGCTCACACTAAAAGTGTGCGGGATATGGAAATCCATCAAAACCAAGAGCGGCGAGCAGATGCACCACGTCGGTTTGGAATTTGTGAATTTGAGCCGGGGCGCGGGCAATGTCGTGCAGCGCTACATGATCCAACTCGAGAGCGAGCGGATCAGCCTCATCTGACGCGGGTTTTATTTAGTCGCGTTTAACGCGAGTGCGCGCAAGCGGCTTTGCTCAAGTTGCGCCGCATCCGGTTTATCCAGCCAGCCGTGCAGATTCGCCAGCGCCAGACCGCCGAGCGCCTGTATCCAGTCCGGGCGCGCATTCAGGCAGGGGATGTAGTGGTAGTCGCCGCCGCCCGCGTGTTGAAAATCTTCTTTGCCTTCCTGGGCAATTTCTTCCAGCGTTTCCAGACAGTCCGCCGCGAAGCCCGGGCAAACCACGTCCACGCGTTTGGTTTTCTGCTTGCCCAATTCCAGCAGGGTGGCGGTGGTGTAGGGCTTGATCCATTCCGCCTTGCCGAAGCGCGACTGGAAGCTGACGACGTATTGCTCCTGATTTAATCCCAGCGCTTCCGCGATCAGGCGGCCGCTCTTGAGGCATTCGCAATGATAGGGGTCGCCT
>JBBIJL010000075.1:0-9733 GCA_037446005.1 Gallionellaceae bacterium
GAGCAATCGCGCTCGCCCAAAAACACGGCATTGCCGTGTTGGTCGGCCAGTACCTGAATCTCGATATGGCGCGGGTTTTCCAAAAATTTTTCCATGTACACCATGGGATTATTGAAGGCTGTCTGCGCTTCGGTCTTGGTCATAGTTACGGCGTTCAGTAGCGCCGCTTCGGTGTGTACCACGCGCATACCGCGCCCACCGCCGCCGCCCGCCGCCTTGATAATGACGGGATAGCCGATGAACTTGGCGATGCGCATGATCTCTTTCGGATCATCCGGCAACGCGCCGTCCACACCGGGCACGCAAGGCACGCCCGCTTTGTTCATGGCGTTCTTGGCGGAGACTTTGTCGCCCATCAGGCGGATGGTTTCGGCGCGCGGGCCGATAAACACGAAACCGGATTTTTCCACACGCTCGGCAAAGTCGGCGTTCTCGGACAAAAAGCCGTAGCCGGGGTGAATCGCCTGTGCGTCGGTCACTTCCGCCGCGCTGATGATGGCGGGAACATGCAGATAACTTTGGCTCGATGGGGCCGGGCCGATACAGACCGACTCGTCCGCCAGCTTCACGTATTTGGCTTCGGCGTCGGCTTCGGAGTGGACGGCAACCGTCTTGATGCCCATCTCGCGGCAAGCGCGCTGGATGCGCAACGCGATCTCGCCGCGATTGGCGATCAGGATTTTTTCAAACATGACGGGAGTCTCCGGCTTTGCGGGAGTGGCTGTCTTGCGCGGGAACATGACCATGATGGTTTAGCCGATGATGAACAGGGGTTGGCCGAACTCAACGGGTTGGCCGTTTTCAACCAGAATGGCTTTAATCACGCCGCCCTTGTCGGTCTCGATCTCGTTGAGCAGCTTCATCGCTTCGATAATGCACAGCGTGTCGCCCGCATTCACGGTTTGACCGATATCGACAAACGACTTGGCGCCGGGGGAAGGCGCGCGGTAGAAGCTGCCCACCATCGGCGATTTGACCACATGGCCTTCCGGCGCGGCCGGCTCTGCGGGAGCGGCTGGAGCTGCGGCAGCCTGGGGGGCGGCAGCCGCCACTATGTGCTGTTGCGGTGCGGCGCTATAGAACTGTTGGCTGGGGGCAACATTGCGCGAAATGCGCACATGCTCTTCGCCTTCGGTGAGTTCCAGTTCGGCGATGCCCGAGTTTTCGACCAGTTCAATCAGTGTCTTCAGTTTGCGTAGATCCATTTTTTAGCTCCTTACAGAATGTTGTAGTGCGAATTGCAGCGCGAGTTCGTAACCCGTCGCGCCCAAACCGCTGATGACCCCGACAGCGATGTCGGAAAAATAAGACTCCTTGCGAAACGCCTCGCGGGCGAACACGTTGGAAAGATGCACTTCAATAAAAGGAATGGCGACTGCCGCCAGCGCATCGCGTATTGCCACGCTGGTGTGGGTGTAAGCAGCAGGGTTGATGATGATGAACTCGGTGCCGTCCTGACGTGCCTGCTGCACGCGCGCAATCAGGTCGGCTTCGGCGTTGCTTTGGAAAGATGTCAAATTTGCGCCGTTTGCGACAGCTTGTGCCGCCAACTTGGCGTTAATTTCATCCAACGTCACGCGACCATACACGCCCGGCTCGCGTGTGCCGAGCAGGTTCAGGTTGGGGCCGTGGAGTACGAGAATATTTTTCACGGGCGAAGTTTGCCGCAAAATGGATGCGTTTGTCTATATTTTCGATGGAATTGCCAGAGAACCCGGTAGGGTTTCATAAGCCGGCGTTGTGCAGCGACTGCAAGAACAGCGTGGCATCCTGATAGCCTGTTACGCGCAAGTCGCCCAACTCCTTGCCTTGGCTATCAAAGAACAAAGTGGCCGGCGGACCGAACAATTGGAAGCGTTGCAGCAGCGCTTTGTCGTCGGCATTATTGGCGGTGACATCGGCTTGCAGCAACACGGCATCCTTCAGTTTGGCCTGCACTGCCGCATCGCTGAAGGTGAGGCGTTCCATCTCTTTGCAGGACACGCACCAGTCGGCATAAAAATCCAGCATCACGAACTTGCCTTTGGCTTGCGCGATACGGGCATCCAGCTCCGCCGAACTCTTGATGCGTTCGAAGCGCAGCGTGGCGGGCGCTTCGGCGGCAGCGCGGCCGATATGGCCGAGCGGACGCAAAATGTCGCGCGCACCGGACAAGGCCCCGATGAGATAGGCCGCGCCGAGCAGCAGCGCGAGGATGCCGATGCCTTTCCACAGTTTGCGCCAGCCGCTGGCGTTATGCGGCAGCGCATCCAGCGCGTGCAGGTAGATGGAAATAAAGATGAGCAGGGCTGCCCATAGCAGCATCTGCGCCGTAACCGGGATGATGGGCGAAATGATCCAGATGGCGAGCGCCAGCATCACCACGCCGAACAGGCGCTTTACTGCCTCCATCCACGCGCCCGCCTTGGGCAGCAATGCCCCGGCCGACGTGCCGATCAGCAGTAGCGGCGCGCCCATGCCCAGCGCCAGAGCGAACAAGGCCGTGCCACCCAGCACCGCATCGTGTGTCTTGCCGATATAGAGCAGCGCGCCCGCCATCGGCGCCGCCACGCAGGGGCTCATGATGATGGCGGAGAGCGCGCCCATGGCGAACACGCCGGAGAGATGCCCGCCGTGCAGTTTGTTGCTGGTGTCGGTGAGACGGCTTTGCAAAGCCGAAGGAAGCTGCAATTCATAGAAGCCGAACATGGACAGCGACAGCAGCACAAACACGGCGGCAAAACTGCCCAGCACCAGCGGCGTTTGCAGCGCGTTGGAAATCAGCTCGCCGGAAAGCCCGGCCGCGATACCGGCCGCCGCATAAGTGAGCGCCATTCCCAGCACATAAGCCAGCGACAGCATGAAGGCATGGGCGTGGGTAATCTTGTGGCCGCGCCCGACGATGATGCCGGACAGGATGGGCACCATGGGAAACACGCAGGGGGTGAAGGCCAGTAGCAAGCCCGCGCCGAAAAAGAACGACACGACCAGCCAGAAGCTGCCTTGCTTTAATACGTTGGCGATCTGGGTATTCTCGTTTTCGACGGTGGCTGCCGCTGCCGGGGCGGGCGAGTTGCACACAAATTGCGCCAAATTGACGACCAGTGTTTTTTCGATGGGCGGGTAGCACAAGCCCTTGTCGCTACAGCCCTGGTAGCTCGCGTTCAGCGTGAGCGGCTGCGCCGGATTGGCCTGTTCCAGCTCAATTTTGGCCTGAAAGGATTTGTGGTAAACCTCGATTGCGCCGAAATTGGGATCGTTCTTGATTTCGCCTTGGGGCAGTTGGATGCGGGCGATTTTGGCTGGGTTGCCTGTCAGCGCGAAGCTGATCTTGTCGCGATACAAATAATAGCCCGGCGTGACGTTGAAGTTGGCCAGCAGCGCACTCTTGTCGCAGACCTCGACGCTCAATCCGAACGCCTGATCCGGCGGCAGGAAAGTCGTTTGCTTTGCACCGCCCAGTCGTTCCAGAAAACTGCCGGCGTGGGACAGCGGCGAAACCAGCAGTAGCAACAACAGCAACAAAATACGCATCATTATTCGGCATTCCTCGGTTGAGTTTCCAGCGCCACCCAATCCAGATAGGCGGGCAGCCCGGCGGTCACAGGGACAGCAATGATTTCGGGAAGTTCATAGGGATGTAATTCGCGCAACGCGCTTTCCAGGCGCGGATAGGCGGCGCGCGTGGTCTTGATGTGCAGCGGCACTTCGCTGGCATGCTCCACCTTGCCTTCCCAGCGGTAGATCGAGGTGCATTCAGCCAGCACGTTCACACAGGCCGCGTCGCCATCCGCAACCAGCACGCCCGCGGCCAACTCTGCCGAAGCGCGGTCGGGGAAATTGCTGATGACCAACAATACCTCGCTCATCGCGGCGTCAACTCCGCCCGGCCTTGGCCGGCTGCGGACTTCCCTTGGGGGCACCTACCCGCGCGCAGCGCACACCGAGTTGCAGCAACTCGTCCCACACATCGCCCTGACGCAGCCCTTTTATCAGCTTGTCGATCAGCGCGGCCTGACGCAAGGCGCGCTCGGCGAATGCGGGCGTGAAGCGGCGCACCGCGCGCTCCACCAGCTTTTGTTTAATGCCCCATACGCGCGCGTCGCGCAACGCCCCGGCGAGATTGCCGCCCTGCTGCATGGCGCGCGACACCTTCGCCAGCGTGCGGATGTCTTCCGCCACCGCCCACAGGATCAGCACCGTGGCCGTACCCTCCGCGCGCAGGCCGTCGAGGATGCGCGCGTAGCGCTCGGCATCGCCCGCCAGCATTGCCTCGGACAGTTTGAACACATCGTAGCGCGCCACATCCATTATCGAATCTTTCACCTGCTCGAAAGTGAGCGGCCCGGCGGGGAACAGCAGCGCGAGTTTTTGAATCTCCTGAAAGGCCGCCAGCAGATTGCCTTCCACGCGCTGCGCCAGAAAGGCCAGCGTATCCGCGTCGGCGGATTGATCCTGCCGTTTCAGCCGTCCGGCGATCCAGACGGGCAGCGCGGCGAGCGGCACTTCATCCGCGCTGACGACCGTGCCGTGCTCTTCCAGCGCGGCGAACCATTTGCTCTTGAGTGCAGTGCCTTCGAGCTTGGGCAGGGAAATCAGCGTGAGCGTATCCGGGTCGAGGTTTGCGCAATGCTCTTGCAGCGCCTGCGCGCCCTCCACGCCGGGCTTGCCGGAAGGGATGCGCAGGTCGATCACCTTGCGCGAGGAAAACAGCGACATGCTTTGCGCGCTGTTGCGCAACTCCGCCCATTTGAAATGCTGCTCCGCGATGATGGTCTCGCGCTCGCTGTAGCCAGCCGCGCGCGCCGCAACGCGGATCGCATCCGCCGCCTCGATGGCGAGCAGCAGCGCCTCGCCGTGGATCACATACAGTCCGCCCAGGCCTTTGGCCAAATGACGCGGCAGGTCTTCGCTGGAGATGCGCATTATTCGGTGTGCCCGTTGCGCGGTTTGGCGCGGCTCAGGCGGCGCAGGGCTTGCGCCACGGCATCGGTGCGCATGTCTTTAAGCAGCAGCGCTTCTTCCTGCTCTTTGGCCAGCACTTGTGAATCGTCGTAAGTCAGCGTGCGCATCAGCAGGATCTCTTCTTCCGGCAGCCAGACATTGAGTTGTTTATCGTAAGCGCGCAGCGAGATGCGATACCGCAACTGGTATTCGCGCACCCGCCCCGCGCCGGAGAGCGCAAGGATCTGCTTGTCCGAACCTTCGGAAAGAATTTCCAGCGTGATCGTGGCTTGCTCGGAAGTGTCGCTCACCGCGATTTTGTTGAGGGCGAGCGCATTGCGCATATCCGCCACGAAAGCGGATTCACCAGCCGCTTTCAAATACACGCTCGCGAACGCCAGTTCGACTTTTTGATCGCCATGCCCGCGCAGATGAAAGCCGCAGGCCGCCAGCGACAGCGTCGCCGCCAGCAGCAAAAGGCGCGTCGCCGTTTGCACGGTTACGCCACCACGTTGACGAGCCGTCCCGGCACGACGACAACCTTTTTCGCCGCCGCGCCGTTGAGATGCTTTTGCACCGCCTCGTGCGCCAAGGCCGACTGCTCGATGGTCGCTTTGTCGGCATCTTTCGCCACGCGCAGACTGCCGCGCAACTTGCCGTTGACCTGAATCACCAGCTCGATCTCGTCCTGCTCCAGCGCGGATTCGTCCACTTGCGGCCATGATGCGGCGAGGATGTTATCGCCGTAGCCCAACTCTTTCCACAGGGTCTGCGCGATGTGCGGGGTGATGGGCGAGAGCAGACGCAGCAGAATGGAGACCCCTTCCAGAATGATCTCAAAGTGCTCTTTTCCATGCGGGGGGAGCTCTCCAATCGTATTGAGCAACTTCATTGCAGCAGATACAACGGTATTGAACTGCTGTTTTGTTAGGTCGTAATTTGCCTGCCTGAGAATTAAATGAATCTCGCGACGGGCCACTTTGGGGTAGTGGCTTGGTGATCCCATGATGTGCTTGCCATAAATGCCGGCTGCTTTCTGAATATCTTCATCGCACTGAGGGTTTGCCTTTTTAATTTGCTGAATGAAAGCGCCAAAATTCCAAACTCTTTTCAGGAAGCGAAACGAACCTTCCACGCCGGCATCCGACCACTCCAGTTGCTGGTCGGGCGGCGCGGCAAACATCATGAACAGGCGCGCGGTATCCGCGCCGTACTCGTCGATAATGGCCTGCGGATCGACGCCGTTGTTTTTCGACTTCGACATCTTTTCCGTGCCGCCGATGACGACGGGCAAACCGTCCGACTTCAGCTTTGCGCCGACGGGGCGCGCTTTGGCATCGACTTCCACATCCACATCGGCGGGATTGATCCACAGTTTCTTGCCGCCTTCCAGATCGCGGTAGAACGTCGGCGCGACCACCATGCCCTGGGTCAATAAATTTTTGAACGGTTCGTTGCCTTGCACCAGCCCCTCGTCGCGCATCAGCTTGTGGAAGAAACGCGCGTACAGCAAATGCAGAATCGCGTGCTCGATACCGCCGATGTATTGATCCACCGGCAACCATTTTTGCGCGGCCACTTTATCCACCATGCCGGTATCGCATTGCGGGCTGGCGTAGCGGGCGTAGTACCAGGACGATTCCACGAAAGTGTCCATCGTGTCGGTCTCGCGCCGCGCTTTGCCGCCGCATTGCGGGCAGGTGCATTCGTAGAATTCCGGCATTTTGGCGAGAGGCGAACCCGCGCCATCCGGCACCACGTTCTCCGGCAGCTTCACCGGCAACTGATCGTCCGGTACCGACACATCGCCGCAGCTCGGGCAATGGATGATGGGAATCGGGCAGCCCCAGTAACGCTGGCGCGAGATGCCCCAGTCGCGCAGACGGAACTGCACCTTCTTTTCGCCCAGACCTTTGGCATTCAAGTCGGCGGCGATGGCATCCACGGCTTGCGCGTGGTTCAGGCCATCGTACTTGCCGGAGTTCACGCAAACACCATTTTCTTTGTCGCCGTACCATTCCTGCCAGGCGGCATCGCTGAATTCTTGGCCTTTTACCGCAATGGATTGCTTGATCGGCAAGCAGTATTTCTTGGCGAACCCGAAATCGCGTTCGTCATGGGCAGGCACGGCCATCACCGCGCCTTCGCCGTAGCTCATCAGCACATAGTTGCCCACCCACACCGGTACTTGTTCGCCGGTGAGTGGATGAGTAACCATGATGTCCGTCGGCATGCCCTTCTTTTCCATCGTGGCGATGTCGGCCTCGGCCACGCCGCCGTGTTTGCATTCTTCGATGAAAGCGGCGAGTGCCGGATTCGTCTTTGCCGCATGGGTTGCCAGCGGATGTTCCGCCGCCACGGCGACAAAGGTCACGCCCATGATGGTGTCGGCGCGGGTGGTGTACACCCACAGCTTGTCCTGCTTGCCATCCAGCTCATACGGGAAGGCAAAGCGCACACCGTAGCTCTTGCCGATCCAGTTGGCCTGCATGGTCTTCACTTGTTCCGGCCAGCCGGAAAGCCCGTCGAGGTCTTGCAGCAATTCATCGGCGTATTGGGTGATGCGGAAGAAATACATCGGGATTTCGCGCTTTTCGACTTGCACGCCTGAACGCCAGCCGCGCCCGTCGATCACCTGCTCGTTGGCCAGCACGGTGTTGTCCACCGGGTCCCAGTTTACTGTCGCGGTCTTCTTATAGATCACGCCCTTTTTGAACAACTTGGTGAACAGCCACTGCTCCCAGCGGTAGTAGTCCGGCTTGCAGGTGGTCACTTCGCGCGACCAATCCACGCCCAGCCCCAGCGACTTCAACTGCTGCTTCATGTATTCGATGTTGGAGTAAGTCCACGCGGCGGGCGGCACATTGTTGGCCATCGCGGCATTTTCGGCGGGCAGGCCGAACGCGTCCCAGCCCATCGGCTGCATCACGTTGTAGCCTTTCATGTGGTGGTAACGGCTCAGCACGTCGCCGATGGTGTAGTTGCGCACGTGCCCCATGTGCAGCTTGCCCGAGGGGTAGGGGAACATCGACAGGCAATAGTATTTGGGTTTGTCGCTTGTGTCGGCGGCGCGGAAGGTCTGCGCGGCTTCCCATTGTTGTTGGACGGCGGCTTCGATGTCTTTGGGTGAGTAGTTTTGTTGCATGGTCTCGGGGTAAATGTGGCTAAAAATAGGGCTGCATTATATCCGCCATTGCCGTCGGAAGAGCGTGCAAAGAAGGGCTTGCGGTCGCGTTAGCGGCATCGGGAGGGTTCTGCTAGAATGCCGCCAAAATATTTTTTATAAACCTGAGGAGAAACTCAACATGTCTCGTAAACACCCCGTCGTTGCCGTCACCGGCTCTTCCGGCGCAGGCACCACCACTGCCAAGCGCGCGTTTGAAACCATCTTCCGCCGCGAAAAAATCAAGGCCGCTGTGATCGAGGGCGACAGCTTGCACAGCCTGGATCGTATGGCATTCCGCGCGGCAGCGGCAGAAGCGGCGAAGAACGGCCACAACACATTCAGCCACTTCGGCCCCGAAGCCAACCACTTCGACAAGATTCAAGACACCTTCAAGACCTACGGCGAAACCGGCATGTGCAAGCGCCGTTACTACGTGCATAGCGATGCGGAAGCCGTCGAGCACAACAAGCACTTCGGCCTTACCGACCTGAAGGCCGGCGTGTTCACTCCTTGGGAAGACATCGAACAAGATTCCGACCTGCTGTTCTACGAAGGTCTGCACGGTATGGCCAAAGATGACAAGCAAGGCATCGACGCCAGCAAGTTCGTTGACCTGAGCATCGGCGTGGTGCCGGTGGTGAATCTGGAATGGATCCAGAAGATCCACCGCGACAAGGCAGAACGCGGCTACTCCGCCGAAGCGACCGTGGACACCATCATGCGTCGCATGCCGGACTACATTAACTACATCACTCCGCAGTTCACCTACACCGACATCAACTTCCAGCGTGTGGCGACCGTGGACACGTCCAACCCGTTCATCGCGCGCGACATCCCCACACCGGATGAAAGCTTCGTGGTGATCCGCTTCCGTTCGCCGAAGAAAGTGGACTTCCCTTACCTGCTCGACATGATTCATGACTCGTTCATGTCCCGCTCCAACACCATCGTGGTGCCCGGCGGCAAGATGAGTATGGCGATGGAAGTGATTCTGGCTCCGATCATGCACGACCTGATCGAGAACAAGAAGAAGTAAGCAAAGTTGTATGAACACTACGGGGAATCAGGCCTAGCTTGATTCCCCGTTTCTTTTGGAAAAATCAATGAATTTGCTTTCCGGTCTCAATCCCGAACAACGTGCCGCCGTCGAACTGCCCGCCCAATCCGCCCTGATCCTGGCAGGAGCGGGAAGCGGTAAGACGCGCGTGCTGACCACGCGCATCGCTTATCTCATCAGCACCGGGCAGGTCAGTCCGCACGGCATTCTGGCGGTGACGTTTACCAACAAAGCTGCTAAGGAAATGGTGACGCGCTTGTCGGCGATGTTGCCGATCAATACGCGCGGCATGTGGATCGGCACTTTCCACGGGTTGTGCAACCGTCTGTTGCGCGCGCACTTCCGCGAGGCGAACCTGCCGCAAACGTTCCAGATTCTCGATTCCGGCGACCAACTTTCCGCCATCAAGCGCCTGATGAAGACGATGAATGTGGATGACGAAAAGTACCCGCCGCGCGAAATGCAAAACTTCATCAGCGGCAGCAAGGAGCAGGGGCTGCGCGCGCATGAGGTGGAGGCTTACGATCCCTACACGCGGCGCAAGGTGGAAGTGTTCGCCGAGTACGACGCGCAATGCCAGCGCGAAG
>JBBIJL010000076.1:0-9711 GCA_037446005.1 Gallionellaceae bacterium
TGAACCACAAGAAGGGCGACAAAGTGAAGGGCCAAATCAAGTCCATCACCGACTTCGGCGTGTTTATCGGTTTGGAAGGCGGCATCGACGGTCTGGTGCACTTGTCCGATCTGTCCTGGTCTGTTGCCGGTGAAGAAGCCGTGCGCAACTACAAGAAGGGCGACGAACTGGAAGCAACCGTTCTGGCGATCGACGTTGAGCGCGAGCGTATCTCCCTCGGCGTGAAGCAACTGGAAGGTGATCCGTTCGGCGGCTACGTTACCGGCCACGACAAGGGCGCCGTAGTAACCGGCACCGTTAAGTCTCTGGATGCCAAGGGCGCTGTGATCGCACTGGACGGCGATGTGGAAGCGTACTTGAAGGCTTCTGAAGTTTCCGCCGACCGCGTGGAAGACATTCGCGGCCACCTGAAAGAAGGCGATACGGTAACTGCATTGATTATCAACGTTGACCGTAAGAACCGCGGTATCAACCTGTCCATCAAGGCGATGAACAAGGCCGACGAAGCATCCGCAATGCAGAAGTTTGCCGCGGAAAACACCAGCTCTGCCGGTACCACCAATCTGGGCGCGTTGTTGAAAGCCAAGATGGACTCCAGTAAGGCTGATGCTTCTTAATCAGGAGTTAGAGAGCTATGACGCGTTCTGATCTAATCGCCAAACTGGCCGAGCGCTACACCCAGTTGCTGGGCAAGGATGCTGAGCTTGCTGTCAAGGTGATCCTTGATAGCATGTCATCGACCTTGTCACGCGGCGGGCGCATTGAGATTCGCGGCTTTGGCAGCTTTGCCTTGAACTATCGTCCACCCCGTCTCGGGCGCAATCCCAAGTCGGGCGACAAGGTTCAAGTGCCGGCCAAATATGTGCCGCATTTCAAAGCGGGAAAAGAGTTGCGTGAGCGGGTGGATTATCCCCAGCCATGATGTGATGACTGGGTAAATGGATTGGCGGCCTATCGCGAGATGAGCCGCCAATTTTTTATGGGTTCATGTTATCGTTGTGTTCCCATTTTTACGGGTAGTGAAAGATGCGCTATTTGGTTTGGCCGTTGCGCGCAGCGCTGTTTCTGCTGCTGCTGGGTTTCGCAGTAAAGAACGATCAACCTGTCGTGTTGAGATATTTTTTCGGTTACGAGTGGCAAACTTCATTGGTCGTGATCCTGTTGTGTTTTTTTACCGCCGGTGTACTCATCGGCGTGCTGGCCATGTTGGGCAACCTGTTTCGCCAACGCCGTGAATTGGCCGCTCTGCGGCGCGATCTGCAATTGAAAAACAAGCTGGCCGGGATTGATGACAAGCAGCACAGTCCCGTTCACCCCTCTTAAATCCGAGCCTCTACGTTAGTTATGGAATTTGAACCCTGGATGTTGCTGGTCTTCCCCTTGTTTTTCGGCATGGGCTGGCTGGCTGCGCGTTTTGACATCAAAGAGTTGCTGTCCGAGTCCAGCGCGCTGCCGCGATCCTATTTTCAGGGGCTGAATTACCTGCTTAATGAGCAGCAGGACGAGGCGATCGAAGCGTTTATCGAAGTCGTCAAAGTCGATCCGCAGACCATCGAGCTGCATTTTGCTTTGGGTAGTCTGTTCCGCCGTCGTGGCGAGGTGGATCGCGCTCTGCGTATGCACCTGAATCTGGTGGAGCGTGGCGATCTGGACGAAAGCAAACGCCAGCAAGCTTTGTTTGAACTGGGGCAGGATTATTTGAAGGCCGGGATATTTGACCGTGCTGAATCCACTTTCTCCAGCTTGCACGGTACTTCCTACGAGAAAGAGTCGCTCGATTTTTTGCTGGAAATATTCCAGAAGGAAAAAGACTGGCTCAAAGCCATCGACATCAGCCAGCGTCTGACTGCGCTGACCGGAGAGTCGCACGGCAAAGAGGCGGCATTTTTCTTTTGCGAACTGGCTGCAGCTGAGCTCGTGCGCAAACAGGTCGAGGCGGCGACTGTTCATCTGGAGCAAGCTCTCGTGGCCAATCCGCTGGCCGTGCGCGCCACCATTATGTTGGGCGACATCGCGCTGGCGGCGGGGAATGCCGTGCGCGCCATCGAAATCTGGAAGCGGATCGAACAGCAGGATGCGCAGTACCTGCCGCTCGTGGCGGAGCGGCTGTTGCAGGCCTATCGTCAAAGTCAGAACGAAAATGACGGAATCGCCTTGCTGAAAAATTATTTGGCGAACTATCCTTCGCTCGATTTGATGAATGTGCTGTTCAACGCGGTGCTGCAACGCGACGGAGCGGAGGCCGCCTACAAACTCGTGCGCAATGAATTGAGGCTGCATCCGACTTTGTTGGGGCTGGACAAGCTGCTGGAAGCCACGTTGCTGGATGTCAGAGTCGAGCGTCGCGCCGATGTCGAGCTGGTGAAAAATCTGGTGTATCAGCGTACCCGCGGCCTGGCGATGTACCGCTGCAAGCGCTGCGGTTTCAAGGCGCGGCAGTTCTATTGGCATTGTCCGGCGTGCTACGGCTGGGAGACCTATTCGCCGCGTCGTACCGAAGAAACAGGAGGTGTCGCGTGAGCGATCCGAAAATTATAGTTGCACTCGATTATCCCGATGCCGCCTCGGCCTTGGTCTTGGTTGTGCGCCTTGATCCGGCGCTGTGCCGCCTCAAGGTGGGCAAAGAATTGTTTACCGTGGCGGGGCCGCAGTTGGTTGAGCAATTGCAGCAACGCGGTTTCGAGGTATTCCTCGATTTGAAATTTCACGACATTCCCAACACCACGGCGCAGGCCTGCAAGGCGGCGGCGAGCTTGGGCGTGTGGATGGTTAACGTGCACGCCTCCGGCGGCAGACGCATGATGGAAGCGGCGCGCGAAGGTCTGGCGAATTTTGCCAAGCGCCCGAAGCTGATCGCGGTGACCGTGCTGACCAGCATGGCGCAGGCCGATCTGGCCGAGCTGGGCATCACGGTGTCACCCGCAGAGCAGGTGTTGCGCTTGGCAGCGTTGACGCAAGCCTGCGGCTTGGACGGTGTGGTGTGTTCCGCGCAGGAAGCCGCGTTGTTGCGCAAACAGGCCGGAACCGGATTTTGTCTGGTGACCCCGGGCATCCGTCCGGCAGACGCGGCGGTGGACGATCAGTCGCGCATCATGACGCCGCGCGCCGCCTTGGAAAACGGTTCCAGCTATCTGGTTATCGGCCGCCCCATCACCAAGGCCGCAGATCCGTTGCTGGCCTTGCAGCAGATTAGTCATGAAATAGGAGGAATGGCATGAGCCAATTGCCATCATTTGCCGATGCCCGCGTATTGGTCGTGGGCGATGTCATGCTGGACCGTTACTGGTTCGGCGATGTGACCCGTATTTCGCCGGAAGCACCTGTGCCCGTGCTCAAGGTGAGCCGCGTGGAAGAGCGTCCGGGCGGTGCGGCCAACGTGGCGCGCAATATTACCTCGCTGGGCGCGCAGTGTACTTTGCTGTCGGTGGTGGGCGCGGACGAGGCCGGAGACTGCTTGCAACATTTGCTGACCGAGCAGGGGGGCGTCAATGCCATGCTGCATCGTGATGCCGGCTTTTCTACCATCGTCAAATTGCGCGCTATTGCGCGCCAGCAGCAGCTGCTGCGCATCGACTTCGAGACGCCGCCGAGCCACGAAGTGTTGCAAGCCAAGCTGGCAGACTTCAAAGACAAGCTGCCCAACTGCGATGTGGTGGTGCTGTCCGATTACGGCAAAGGGGGGTTGACGCATATCGCCGAGATGATTCGTCTGGCGCGTGCCGCAGGCAAGCCGGTATTGGCCGACCCCAAAGGGGATGACTATGCGCGTTATCAAGGTGCGACATTGCTGACGCCGAACCGCAGCGAGTTCCGCGAAGTGGCGGGCAGTTGGAAGGATGAGGCGGAGTTGAGCGCGAAAGCGCAAAAGCTGCGCGCCGAGTTGAAACTGGAGGCATTGCTGGTGACGCGCAGCGAAGAGGGGATGTCGCTGTTTCGCGAACAGGATGCGTTGCATGAACCGACGCAGGCGCGCGAAGTGTTCGATGTGAGCGGAGCGGGTGATACCGTCATCGCGACGCTGGCCGTGATGCTGGCGAGCGGGGCGGATATGCGGGATGCGGTGCGTATCGCCAACCGTGCGGCAGGGGTCGTGGTGGGCAAGCTGGGGACGGCGGTGGTGTCGCGCGAAGAGATACTTGCGGATATGAGAGGCTGATATGTACTACGTTGTGACAGGAGCTGCGGGCTTCATTGGATCAAATTTGGTGAAAGCGCTGAACGAGCGCGGCGAAACCAATATCATCGCGGTGGATAATCTCACCAAGGCGGACAAGTTCAAGAATCTTACCGATTGCGAGATCGCCGATTTCATGGACAAGGAAGATTTCCTCGACAAGCTGAACGGCGGTTCGTTTGACGGCATCTTGCGTGCGGTGCTGCATCAGGGCGCATGCTCCGACACCATGGAGAGCGATGGGCGTTACATGATGGAAAACAACTATCACTATTCGCTGGATGTGATGAATCACTGCCAGAACGAGGAGATCCCGTTTCTGTATGCCTCCTCGGCATCGGTATACGGCATGGGGCCGGTGTTCAAGGAAAGCCGCGAGCATGAGGCGCCGCTCAATGTTTATGCGTATTCCAAATTTCTGTTCGATCAGGTGATACGCCGCCGCTGGCATAGCCGTACCGGGCAGATCGTCGGACTGCGCTATTTCAACGTGTACGGTCAGCGTGAGCAGCACAAGGGGCGCATGGCTTCGGTGGCCTACCACTTCTTCAATCAATTCCGTGCAGACGGTTACGTGAAGCTGTTCGAAGGCTGCGAGGGTTATGCCAACGGCGGGCAGTTGCGCGATTTTGTTTCGGTAGACGATGTCGTCAAGGTCAATATGTTCTTCCTCGAGCACCCCAATAAATCCGGTATCTTCAATCTCGGTACCGGCAAGGCGCAGAGCTTTAACGATGTCGCGGTGGCAACGATCAACACCTTGCGTGCAGACCAGGGCGAAGCTGCGTTGACGCTGGAGCAAATGCTTGAGCAACAGTTGATGCGTTACATCCCTTTTCCCGAGCAGTTGAAAGGCAAATACCAAAGCTACACTCAGGCTGATGTGCATGCTTTGCGCGCTGCCGGGTTTACCGATCCGTTCCTGACCGTGGAGCAGGGCACGGGGCGCTATGTGAATCATTTGTTGCGTGCGTCAACTTAATCGGCTGTAGTTCGTTGTTAGCGGGCGGCAGTTGTCGTCTAAATTTTAAAGAGAGGAAAGTCATGAAGAAAATCTTGTTAGTTGTTGCGATGTTTTTTGCATTCGTTAGCGCCGCGTTTGCGGCAGTGAATCTGAATACGGCCACCAAGGACGAGTTGGATAGCGTAAAGGGCATCGGCCCGGCCAAGGCTCAGGCGATCATTGATTACCGTCAGAAGAATGGTTCGTTCAAGAGCGTTGACGACTTGAAGAACGTCAAAGGTTTCGGGGATAAGACGGTAGAGAAGATGCGCTCCGAGTTTACCGTCAGCGGAGGCTCTTCTGTAGCAGCGAAGAAGTCGGACAAGGCGGAAGCGAAGACTGAAGAGAAGCCAGCCAAGGCCGAGAAGGCTGCCGTGAAGGAAGAAAGCAAGGCCGACAAGAAGGCAGCCAAGGCTGCTGAAAAACAAGCCAAAAAAGAAGCCAAAGAAGCTGAAAAGAAAGCCAAAGCCGAGAAGAAGTAATCTCTGTTGCGTCTAGCCCGCCAGATGCGAGTCTGGCGGGTTTTTGTTTTTATTATCAATGGGTTTATATGTGTGCGTTACAATGACAATCGGGAAGTCCGGGCATGTTTAATAAAAGGCAATGCGAATGATTGCAAGATGGTGGGGATCGCTCAGTATTCAAATCAAGCTGACGCTGTTAATTCAGGTGAGTCTGGTGATTATTTTGGCGTTTGCCCAGCGTTGGGTTATGTCCAATTTCGAGAGCAAGATCATCGAGTCGGCAAAAGTTCGTGCCTTTGAAACGGCTGACGGAATTATCAACGGCATGAATATGCTGATGCTGACCGGCCAGATTGGCGACCCGAAAGTGCGGGCATTATTCATTGAGAAAATGGGCAAATCCCAAGGGATTAAAGAGTTGCGCATCTTTCGCGCAGAGCAAGTCAAAAAACAATTCGGCGCGGGGCTTCCGGAAGAGCAACCCAGGGACGCCATTGATCTGGCTGTGCTGGATACCGGCAAACCTTATTTTGAGCGCAGGGCGGCCCAATCACACACGCTGAGGGCCGTCATTCCATTTGTGGCCAGTCATGATTTTAAAGGCACAGACTGTTTGATCTGCCATAACGTCAAAGCGGGGAGTGTGAACGGCGCGGCCAATATCGTGCTGGATCTGACCGATGAAGCGAGCATGATTGACTCCATCAATCAATGGCTATGGTTCGGGCAGCTGATCTTGCAGGTGATACTCTTTTTCGTCATTGACCAAATGCTTCGTTCGTTCACGAGCCCGGTCAAAAATCTGGAGGAGGTGATGTCGGCGATGCAGGTCGATGGAGATCTTTCACGGCGGGTAGGAATTGTGGGGACGGATGAAATAGGCCGGATGGCCAACGCCTTCAATGCGCTGGCCGATAGTTTGCAGAAGAGTGTCAATCAGGTCAAAGAAGGGCAGGACAAACTCAGATTGTCGGCGCAGGTGTTTGTGAATAGCGCCGAGGCAATCGTCATTACCGATGTCAACAATAACATCATGCAGGTGAACAAAGCTTTCACCGATATCACAGGTTATTCGGCAGAAGAGGTGATTGGCAAGAATCCCCGTATCCTGAAATCGGGGCAGCAGGGGGCTGACTATTATCGTGAGATGTGGCGAATCCTGTTGGAGACGGGGTGCTGGCAGGGCGAAATCATGGATAGAAGAAAGAGCGGGGAGATTTATCCGAAGTGGTTGTCGATTGCTGTCGTGCGCGACGAGCAAGGTGTTATCACAAATTATATCGCCCTCTTTTCAGACATTACCGAGCGTAAAGCCTC
Source organism: Gallionellaceae bacterium (assembly GCA_037446005.1). Classification (GTDB taxonomy): domain Bacteria; phylum Pseudomonadota; class Gammaproteobacteria; order Burkholderiales; family Gallionellaceae; genus PALSA-1006. Next base: position 6,959 of record JBBIJL010000076.1, read on the forward strand.
GTTTGACCGTATCCAGCATCTCGCGCATTACGATGCGCTAACCCACTTGCCCAACCGCGCGCTGTTAAATGACCACCTCGAGTTGGCAATTGCCGGCGCCAAGCGCAATCAGGGTAAGTTTGCCATTATCTTTCTTGATCTTGACCGGTTTAAAAACGTAAACGATACGATGGGACACCATGTAGGCGATGTTTTGTTGCAGGCCGTCTCCGAGCGTTTGCAAAAATGTGTTCGCGAGTCCGACACGGTCGCCCGTTTGGGGGGGGACGAATTTGTGATATTGCTGAACAATATCAACGATGAAAAAGATGCAGCTTTCGTCGCACAAAAGGTGATTGATCTAATCGGGATGCCTTTTACGCTGGGCTCGTATCAGGCAAACATCGGAACAAGTATCGGAATTAGCGTCTATCCCGCGCACGGATCGGATAGATTCACATTGCTAAAACATGCGGATGCAGCGATGTATCTTGCAAAGGGCAATGGCAGAAACAACTTCCGTTTTTTCACGCCATCCTAAGACGAGCTGCGCTAGTCTGGATTCCGTCACATGCTGTTCAGGCTACAACGTTGACGTTTGTTCCGATTGTTTGATTGCTTGAAGTGGCAGACGCCAGAGAAGCCTGTGCCTGTTGTGCGGCTTGCTGTGCAGTTTGTGCATTTTTTGCAACCCGATCCAGCGCATTCGACTGAGCCTGAGCCCCTTGAATTTGCTGAATGCCTTGTGTCTTGCGCTGTAGCGAAACAAGGTATGTCAGATCTTTGTCCAATTGCGCTTGGTCTTGGTTTAATTGTGCTTCACTCTTGAGTACGTTCGCCCGATCAGCAGACACACGCTGCTGTGCAACAGAAGTCTGCACATATGTATTGCTGATCGAATTTACGGATAGAGCGTTCATTGCATCATTTTCCAGTTATTGTGCGGCTCATAATCACTAGCGGTAAATCAAGTCAAGGCTACAACGAAAGCGTCTGCAGATAGGATGCGACACCGCCAGCCGCAGTGCTGCTGATGCCGGCAACTTGTCTCTGAACGCTATCCTGAGAAGTTGCTGCCAGTCGTTTTTGTTCTGCCAATTGTGTTTCAAGACTTTGACTCAGATTGCTCAATACATTGACTGAGCCGCCGATATTTCCGGTTTTTGCCAATTCCTTAGAGGATACTTGCTCCGCAAATTTTCCTATTTTGGAAAGCGTGTCCTTGACGCCAGTGGAGTCGGCCTGAATTGCATTTTTTAGTGCAGTGGCATCAACTGCGATTGTTCCGTCTGATTTTAAACTGATACCGATCTTCTTCAAGTCGGAAGTATTGCTACCATTGGTCGCAATACTCTTCAAGTCGCTGCTGGCGATACGCGCACGAACATCATCAGTGAGAACGCCGCCTTTCTTTCTCTCTCCCTTTACAGCGGAATTCACCGAACTGACCGCAGTGTTATAGGCAGTTGCGAACGACTGTGCCGCTTTGACAATATCATCGGAGGTGCCGGTTTTTTTGGAATCCGACAAATCAGTCGCCGCCGACTGTACACCGGAAAAGCCTGATTTTATTTGCGAGAAAGAAGACAGCCTGACTGCCGTAGAGCTAAGCTGCTGTTCCACGCGCAGATTGGCTGCGCCAAAAGGATCCGCTGACGAACTCCCCTGCTTAGCAATCGCCTGATTGGCACTTTGGGTCATTGCTGCTGTACGAACCATGCTACTTAGAGTGATTGGCATAATAGCCTCCGCCTAGTTGTTTCTTAAATACTACTTAGCAGCTCGCTTGTCAATACTACTTGGCAATGGCTAAATTTAGCGGGAGGCGGGGAGGTTCGCAGCTTGCCGACGATGGCATGAATGCAGATTTTCGGATACGTCTTGAAGCGGTGTTAGGCGTATCATTGGCAACGGCAAGCAGGGCGTTAGTATATTGATTGTGATTGAATGGACATGGACAAGAAAACAATTTTTGTTAAAACCACTAAAGGTGAGAACGAGATCAAGGGTAAAGGCGGGAGTTTGTCGGGTGACCTCAAACGTGCGCTGTTCCTGATCGATGATAAGTCTACTTTTGATGAGGTTTCAAAACGCGCGGCTCCGAGCTTGCGCGCCGTTATCGAGAGTGTGTTCAGTCAGTTGCTTGCTGGTGGATATATCCGCGATAAAGATAAGCCGTTTGCGGAGCCGCAGATTGCAACGCCAAAAATAATTACGCCGACTTCGGGCGGGGAATTGGATTTCACCGGACTTGCCGGTATTCCTGCACAAAAAAGTGATGTGGCGGGGGCTGATAAAGCGAGAAAAGAGGCTGACGCTGAACGTGCTCGCGCCGAACTTGAGGCCGCAGTCGAGGCAGCCAAAAATAAGGCACGAGCCGAGGCGGAGGCTAAGGCCGAAGCCAATGCGAAGTTGGCGGCCGAAATCGCCGCCAGAAATAAAGCCGAGGCTGATGCACGGGCAAAACAGGATGCGCTGGTGAGAGAGCAAGCTGAAGCCAAGGCAAAACAGGAGGCGGAAGCGCGGGCACGTGCCGAACATGCGGCAGCGCAAGCCAAATTGCAACTGGAAGCCGCCGCAAAAGCTAAGGTCGAAGCCGAGGCTTTGGCACGCCAACAATTGGAGGCGGCGGCACGAGCCCAAGCAGAAGCTGAAGCTCGGGCTAAACAAGCAGCCGATGCGGCGCGTATCAAGGCCGAGCAGGAGGCTGCGCGAGTCAGGGCGGAGTTGGAGGCTGCGGCCAAGGCTCAGGCGCAAGCGGAAGCTGCACGCGC
>JBBIJL010000077.1:0-9451 GCA_037446005.1 Gallionellaceae bacterium
GTATTTCGCCAGCGCCTGCGCGCACTCGGGAAACTCGGTGAGCAGACGGTGGCCGTTGTAGTGGAAGTCGCCGATCAGCGGCACGTCGCAGCCCATGTCGTCCAGCATCTTGCGGATGCGCGGCACCTGGGCGGCGGCTTCGGAGGTATTGACCGTGATGCGCACCAGTTCGGAACCGGCGCGCGCCAGATCGAATACCTGACGCGCAGTACCTTCCGCATCGGCGGTGTCGGTGTTGGTCATGGACTGCACCACCACCGGTGCACCGCCGCCGATAGCAATGCCACCGACATATACGCGCTGCGTCTCGCGACGCAAAATAAATGAATGACTCATGCTTTATTCCAAAATCAGGCGCGCAACTTCGACATCGGTGAACTCGTCCAGATCGACCTCTTCGCCCTCGTAATACAGGCGCACACTGCTCGCATTCCCGATCACCAACGAGAACGGCGCACGCCCGCTAATCCATTGTTCGGTACCCGGCGCGTTGACCTGTTTGAGCAAAGTCTTGCCGGATTTATCTTTCACATCGACCCAGGATTCACCTTCAAACATCAGACGGATCGGCCCTTGCGCGACGCCTTTATCCGCAACGACCTCCTTCGCTTTCAGCGCGGGAACGGCGGAAACGGCGGAAACAGCAAGCGCGGCAGGCGCAACCGAACTTGCGGCAGCAACCGCTGAAACCGCCGGCAATACCGGATCGAGCACGAGCGGAACTTCCGTCGCTTTTTTCTCAACCGGCTTGTCCTGAAACAACCAGACACCTATCCCCAAAATCACAGCCAGCCCCAAAGCGGCGGAAAGCCAAGCCAGATTGATACGACGCGTCGATTGCGATATCGGGAACGGAACTTCCGCCAAGTCTTTTGGCCCGGCTGTCATCTGCTGATGCGCAAGCGGCAAAGCATTGAGCAGCGCGGCTTCGTCCACATGCAGCAATCTGGCATAGCTACGCACAAAGCCGCGCACAAAAGCGAGTTCCGGCAAATGCGTAAAGTCGTCCGCCTCCAGCGCTTCCACCTGGCGGGGTGCGAATTTGATACGTCCGGCCACATCCGCAACGCTCAAGCCCTGACGGATACGCGCTTCGCTCAAAATCTTGCCCACACTCATAGGTGGCAATGTTTCCGCCACGCCCTCAGACACTGCACTCTCTGAATTCGTATCCATCATTCACCCTGTAGCAATAACTGCGTCTCCCGTGCGTCGGGATAACGTTTACGCAATTGCAAAGCGTAACTCTCTTCCGAATTCCGGTCGCCTACCCGGCGTTCGATGCGCACCGCCAACCACAGATGCTCCGCTGTCATTTCGGAGGCATTCCGCGAGAACTTCAGGAAATACGACTTGGCTCCCGCAAAATCGCGCGCGCTATAACTCACGTCGGCCAAACCGAACAAGGCATCCGGCAAATTCGGGTGTCTGGCCAAAGCGCGCTGGAAATAATCTTCGGCTTCTTTCAGTTTGCCGATCTTTTTGGAACACACGCCCGCATTGACATAGGCCGTCTCCGGCGTGGCATACAGCGGGTTTTTCAAAGCCTCGACAAATTGGGCGACCGCCTCGTTTTCCCGTCCGCGCTGGCACAAGAACCAGCCATAGTTGTTGTGCGCATTGGAGTCGCCGCTATCCAGTTGCAAGCTACGGCGAAAATCCTCGTCCGCCTGCTGGTCTTCGCGCAATGCCATGCGGATCAAACCGCGCACATTGAATGCCGGCGCGTAATTCGACTCCGCCTGCATCGCGACTTCAATCTCTTGCAAGGCGATCCCGTATTGGGTGCGCTCGAAATAGGACGCCGCCAATTCCGTATGAATCTTGGCGACCGCCTGAGCATGCGTCGTTGTCTCGGTTGGCGTTCCGGCGGAACCGCCGCCCTGTGACGCACAGCCTGCCAACAAAAAAACCAGCCACATCAACTTAAACACTCTCACTGACGCACCTCCACTAACCGCTGTGTTCGTTTTGTCTTATCCAGCACCTGCCCCGCCAATTGACCGCAGGCGGCCGCAATGTCGTCGCCGCGCACTTTGCGGATCGTGGTCACGATGTCGGCCTGCATCAGCACATCGCGGAAACGCAATACGGTCGGCATATCCGAGCGCTGATACGGCGCTTGCGGGATCGGGTTGAACGGAATTAGATTGAATTTGCACGGCACATCGCGCACCAGTTCGATCAGCTCGCGCGCATGCTGCACGGTGTCGTTCACCCCCGCCAGCATGATGTATTCGAAGGTGACAAAATCGCGCGGCGCTTTTTCCAGATAACGGCGGCAAGCCGCCATCAGCTCTTGCAACGGATATTTCTGGTTGATCGGCACCAGCACGTTGCGCAGCGCATCGTTCGGCGCATGCAGCGAAATCGCCAGCGCCACCGGACACTCGTCGCGCAGCCTGTCCATCGCGGGAACCACGCCGGAAGTGGACACCGTCACGCGGCGGCGCGACAAGCCGTAAGCGTTGTCGTCCAGCATCAGGCGCAAGGCGCTCACCGTGCTGTCAAAATTCAGCAGCGGTTCGCCCATACCCATCAGCACCACATTGGTGATCGGCCAGTTGCCATCTGCGTTCTTGCCTAACTCACGGTTTGCCCACCACACCTGACCGATGATTTCGGCGGTAGACAAGTTGCGGTTAAATCCCTGCTTTCCGGTGGAGCAGAACGCGCAGTCCAGCGCGCATCCGGCCTGCGTCGAAACGCACAAGGTGCCGCGGTCTTCTTCGGGGATGAACACGGTTTCCACCGCGTTGCCCGTGCCCACATCGAGCAGCCACTTGCGCGTGCCGTCGGAGGCGGTTTCTTCGCGCATGACCGTGGGAGCCTGCACGCAGGCGATTTGCTTCAGTTTTTCGCGGAGCGATATTGCAAGATCGCTCATCGCATCGAAATCGGACTCCCCGCTTTTGTAAATCCAGCGCAGCACCTGCTTGGCGCGGAACGGCTTTTCGCCATTTTCCGCAAACCAGGCGGTCATCGCAGCAGGTTCAAAATCGAGGAGGTTTTGCTTCATTAGTTGCCGCTATTGCTTAGCGCGAGTAAACATTCAACGCGGGGAAGAAATAAGCGATTTCAACTGCGGCGGTTTCAGCGGCATCGGAACCGTGCACTGCGTTCGCGTCGATGCTGTCGGCGAAGTCGGCACGGATGGTGCCCTTGTCGGCCTTCTTCGGATCGGTTGCGCCCATCAGGTCGCGGTTCTTCAGGATCGCGCCTTCGCCTTCCAGCGCTTGGATCATCACCGGGCCGGAGATCATGAAGTTCACCAGATCGTTGAAGAATGGGCGTGCCTTGTGCACAGCGTAAAAACCTTCCGCTTCAGCGCGCGACAGTTGCACCATACGTGCCGCCACGATCTTCAGACCGGCGTTTTCAAAACGGGAATAGATTTGACCGATGACATTCTTGGCCACTGCATCGGGTTTGATGATTGAAAGGGTACGTTCGACAGCCATGCTTCTCTCCAAATGATTATTGTGAATCAGAAAATTCTGAGGGTGTGATTCTAGCAGGGTTTGCCCGCCCTGTCGCAGGGCGGGCTTGCTTGGCAGTAAGGCCGGACGGAGAACACCCCCCGCCCTATGGGCTACTACATCGCACCGATCATGCGCGGGAACCACAGTGACAGCGCCGGCCAATAGGTGACCAGCAACAGGAAGCCCAGCATGGACAGTAGCCACGGCCACACCGCGATGGTCAGTTCGGTGATGCCCATTTTGGTAATGCCCGAAGCCACATACAGATTCAGCCCCACCGGGGGATGGCACATGCCGACTTCCATGTTCACCACCATGATGATGCCGAAATGCACCGGGTCGATGCCCAGCTTCATCGCTACCGGGAACAGAATGGGCGCGAAGATCAGCACGATGGAGGAAGGCTCCATGAAGTTGCCCGCCAGCAACAGCAGAATATTGCAGGCCAGCAGGAAGGTAATCACCCCCAGCCCGTTGCCCAGCATCCAGTTGGCCAGCGCCTGCGGAATATTTTCGTTGGTCATGATGAACGAAAACAGCATGGCATTGGTGATGATGTAGAGCAGCATCGCCGACATGTTGGCCGAATTGAGCAGCACGCGCGGCACATCCTTGAGGCTCAAATCTTTGTAGACGAAGACGGCGATAAAGAAGGCGTACACCGCGCTCATCGCGGCCGCTTCGGTCGGCGTGAACATGCCGGTATAGATGCCGCCCATCACGATCACGATCAGCAGCAAACCCCACACCGATTCGCGAAATGCTTTCAGGCGCACACTCCAGCTGGCCTTGGGCAAGCGCGGGTAGTCGAACTTTCTGGCACGATAGTAAGTGACGCCGCCCAATACCAAAGCCAGCACGATACCGGGTACAACCCCCGCCATGAATAAAGCGCCGACCGAAGTATTGGTCGCCACCGAATACATCACCATCACGATGGATGGCGGAATCAAAATACCGAGCGCGCCGGAAGTGGTGATGATGCCCGCGCCAAATTTGTTGGGAAAACCGGCCTTGACCATTGCGGGCAGCAGGATCGAGCCGATGGCCACCACCGTCGCCGGAGACGAACCGGAAATCGCGGCGAACAAAGCGCAAGCCAGCACGCCGGACAAACCGAGACCGCCGTACAGGTGCCCCACCATCGCCGAGGCAAAGCGGATCATGCGTTTCGCCACGCCGCCGTGGGTGAGGAAGTTACCCGCCAGAATGAAAAACGGGATCGCCATGATCTCGAATTTTTCGATACCGGTGAACAGTTTCAGCGCCACCGATTCCAGCGGCACCTGGGTGAACATGAACAGAAAGCTCAATACCGTCAGACCGAGCGAAATCGAGATCGGCATACCGGTCAGCATGAGCGCCAGCAACAAGATGAAGATGATCGAGGCGTTCATTATTTTTCATCCTTGTGTTGATGGCGGGATGTTTTTTCACCTTCCAGTTGCTCATGGGCTGCCGGATGCAAGTTGTCGTTCATCGAATAGACATTGGCATCAACCGGCGGCTTTTCTTCATCGTCGAGACCGTCCACGTGACCGTGGTCGTGGCGCGGTAATTCTCCGGTCTTGATGAAACTCACCATGACTTGCAAAAAGCGGAAGCACATCAGGCTGCTACCCAATGGGATGGCCGAATACACCATCCAGGTTTGCCATTCGAGATCGGGCGTGGTCGGGCCTTCGGGCACTTCGTCGGAGGGGCTGCCGATCAAGCCGAGGAAGGCGTGGTGTGCGCCGTTTTCCCAGACGAAATAGCCGCCCAAAGTCGCCACGATGCCGGTGAACAGCGCCCCGGCCAGCAGGCCGATGACGATAAATTTGGCGCGATTTTTTTCGTCCAGCCGGTTAATCAGCACGTCGACGCCAACGTGGATACCGGTGCGCACGCCGTAGGCCGCGCCGAACTTGGCCATCCACACAAACATGATGATGGTGAGCTCTTGCGCCCAGGTGAAATTGAGGGTCAGCAGCCAGTCCTGCACCACAGGAATGCTCAAGCCGGCAGCGTAGCGATGCACGACGGAGACAAAAATAATCAATGTCGCGCCGGCCATCAGAAAAGTGATTAACCATTCCTCAAGATGATCGAGAAATTTCATGGAAGCGCTCCCCCTGTTATGCGATTGCGGCAATCAAATAAAAAACCGCCGATCCTCGGGCATCGGCGGTTTTTTCTGACGATTACAGCTTGTTTGGATCGAAGCCGGTTTCTTTGTAGATTGAGTTGAGCAAATCGTTGCCCACGCGATCAGCCATCTTAGCGTGAACCGGAGCCATCGCTTTCTTAAACGCCATACGCTCTTCTTTGGTTGGAGTGTAAACCACAGTCTTACCGCTCTTCTTTACTTCCGCGAGGGAGGTGTCATTTTCTTCCTGGGCGATCTTGTTGGCGTAAACGGTGGATTCCTTCATTGCCTGTTCAAGCTGGCCGCGCACATCGGCAGGCAGCCCTTCCCAGAACTTCTTGTTGACGATCACCGCATAGCCCAGATAACCGTGGTTGGTCAGGGTCAGGTGCTTTTGCACTTCGTGCATTTTCTGCGTGTAGAGATTGGAAATCGGGTTCTCGGTGCCGTCCACCACACCGGTCGACAAAGCCTGATAAACCTCTGAGAACGCCATGACTTGCGGCATTGCGCCTACCGAGCGCATCTCCTCTTCCAGCACTTTGGAAGATTGGATACGCATTTTCTTGCCCTTCAAATCGGCAGGAGTCTTGATCGGTGTATTGGCGGAAAAGGATTTGAAACCGTTATCCCAGAAAGCCAAACCTTTGATGCCCTTGGGATCCAATTTTGCCAGCAAATTCGCGCCAATCTGGCCTTGGGTAACTTTGTGCAGTTCCGCGTAATCATCGAAGATGAAAGGGAAGTCAAACACTTCAAATTCCTTCACGCCCAGCGGACCGAATTTCGCCAGCGAGGGGGCCAGCATTTGCACGGCACCGATCTGCAAGGCTTCCAGCTCTTCCTTGTCTTTGTACAAGGAGCTATTGGGATAAACCTCGACCTTGACCTTGTTCTTGGTCAACTCCGCCGCGCGTTTGGCGAAGAAATCCGCCGCCTTGCCCTTGGGCGTAGCAGCCGCAACAACGTGGCTGAATTTGATAACGATAGGATCGGCATGACCGATGGTGGACAACGACAGCAGCAAAACTCCAAATAACGCGACTATGCTTTTCATGGCTTTTCTCCCCTGTTGACCTGCTAAAAATTATTTTGACGCATCATAGTGCAATTGCCGCCAGCTTACCAACATCCCCTGTTCGCCGCGCTGCGCTTGAAACGCCGCCGCATTTGCCACCCCCGGCACGCAAATCAATTCTGCCCCGCAATACAGCAACGGCATGACGTTGCGTAACCACGGCGCGACGCCATGCTCTTGAAATAAATTCTTGAGGGAGTGATGCGGCCCCGCAGCATGGGTTTGTATCGCCCCGCCGCCGGCGCGCGTGCGAATCAAGATTCCGGCCTCGCGAAGTTTGGCCAAAGACAAACCCGCCCCCGTCGCCGGTTCGAAATGCAGCTTCCCGCAAGGCGCGGGCAATACGACGTCCGCTTCGCCCGTCCAGACAATCTCAAACGCGGCAGGCGCGGACAAGGCCGGAAATACATATACGCCGTCCCGATAGTGACGCAACTCCCAGCCGCCCCAAATGATTTGAACCTGCGCCCCGTGGCGTACCTCGCGCAATTGGCGCAGCATTTCTTCCAAACGCGAAGCATCGGGAAACGGCGCCCCCCGCACACTCAAGAAATGGCGCAACAAATTTTTCGCCCGCGCCGCACTCAATCCGTTTAGTGCGGCAAGACTCAAACGGTCAGCGACCACTGCCGCACGCGCATCTTCACGCGCCAACTCGTCCAATAGCTCGCTTGCTTCCGCAAAGTGTCCGGCACTGCGCGCCAGCGTGTCGCGATAAGCGGGGAAACGTTGCTCCAATACGGGACATACCCGATGGCGCAAAAAATTGCGCGGATAGCGGTCATCGGCATTGCTTTCATCTTCCACCCAGCGCAACGCATGTTGAGTCGCGTAGACCAACAGCGCACTGCGCGGGATATTTAACAGCGGGCGCACAGTGGCGGGAGCATGTACTGTCGCAAGTTTAAGCATTGGCATCGCCGCCGCACCCTTGACGCCCGCCCCGCGCAACAATTGCAGCAGCAGGGTTTCCGCCTGATCGTCGGCGTGATGCGCCAGTGCGACAAAATCGCATTCCTGTCGAGCGAATTCGGCATGACGCAATTTGCGCGCAGCCGCCTCGATACCGAGCTCGTCGCGTAGCGGAACAATATTGACGCGCTCGATGCGCAAAGGGATGTCGTGGCGGGCACACAGATCGGCGCAGAAGTTCGCCCATGAGTCGGCATTCGGGCTGATACCGTGATGTACATGCAAGGCGGAAAGCCGCCAGCCGAAACGCGGCGCAAGGGTATGCAGCAGATGCAGCAGCACGACAGAATCCATGCCGCCGCTTAGACCCAACAGGATTGAACAATGCGGAGGAACAACCGGACGGAGCGCGTCGCTGACGCGCTCCGCGAGACTAGATTTCGACTTCCTTGAATTTGCCATAGCTCATCAGGCGGTTGAAGCGCGCTTGCAGCATCTCATCCGGCGTTAACGCGCCCACCTGCTTGAGTGATTCCTGCAATGCCTTGCGCAGGGACTGCATCATCGCCGCATAGTCGCGATGCGCGCCGCCCAAAGGCTCGCTGATGATTTTGTCCACCAGCCCCAGCGCTTTCAAACGCGTGGCGGTGATGCCCAGGGTCTCGGCCGCATCGGGCGCTTTATCCGCGCTCTTCCACAGAATGGAAGCGCAGCCTTCCGGCGAAATAACGGAATAAGTCGCGTATTGCAGCATCAGCATGGTATCGCCCACGGCGATGGCCAACGCACCGCCAGAACCGCCTTCGCCGATGATGGTGCAGATGATGGGCACACGCAGCTCCGCCATCACATACAGATTCTTGCCGATGGCTTCCGACTGGCCGCGCTCTTCCGCGCCCACACCGGGATAAGCTCCGGGCGTGTCGATGAAAGTCATGATGGGAATACCGAACTTCTCGGCCAGGCGCATCAGCCGCATCGCCTTGCGGTAGCCCTCGGGACGGGGCATACCGAAGTTGCGGTATTGGCGCTCTTTGGTGTCGCGGCCTTTCTGGTGACCGATCACCATCACGCTCTGGCCGTTGAAACGCGCCAGCCCGCCCACGATGGCGGCGTCGTCCGCATAGCTGCGGTCGCCGTGCAATTCTTCAAAATCGGTGAATAAGTGCTCGATGTAGTCCAGCGTGTATGGCCGCTGCGGATGACGCGAGACTTGCGATATCTGCCAGGGCGTGAGCTTGGAATAGATGTCTTTGGTGAGCGCCTGGCTCTTCTTTTGCAGACGGCTGATTTCGTCGGAAATATCCAGCGCGGAATCATCCTGGACGAAACGCAATTGTTCGATCTTGTTTTCCAGTTCGGAAACAGACTGCTCAAAATCTAGGAAGGTGACTTTCATGGGTAACGTTCTTATGGCTATTTAATAATTCGGGCGCAATGATACAACAAGCGCCCTTACATGTTTAAAGAGAAAAAGCGTTTGATGGTGGACAGAATTTCGCTGTGCTGTTGCGACAACACTTTTTGCGCGGATTGCGCATCCATATCCTGCATCGCGGTATCCAGCTCCGCGCGACGCGACACCAGAATATGCGATATTTCCTCGGCAATCGAGGGGCGCGTATGCAGCACCTCCTCAAACGCATCCTTATCCAGACGGTAACACTCCACATCCGATTTGGCGATCACCGAAGCGGACCGCGGCGCGCCCGTCATCAAGCCCATCTCGCCGAAAAAGCTGCCTTTACCCAAGGTGCTGATCGTGCGCCGTCCGCCGTTGGGCATTTCCAGATACACCTCGGCCTCGCCGTTGATAATGATATACAGCCAATGCGAGCGCTCATCGCCCTG
>JBBIJL010000078.1:0-9422 GCA_037446005.1 Gallionellaceae bacterium
GAAAGCGCGCGAGGTGGCGCAGGACGAGGGGCCGCGCGCGGATACTTCGCTGGAGGCGTTGGGTAAACTCAAAACGGTGTTCGCGCAAAAAGGCTCGGTGACGGCGGGCAACAGTTCGCAGATGTCGGACGGGGCGGGGGCGGTGTTGCTGTGTTCAGAGTCCGCATTGAAGCGCTACAACCTCACGCCCATCGGCAAGTTTTTGGGCTTCAGTGTGGCGGGCGTGCCGCCGGAAATTATGGGCATCGGCCCGAAAGAAGCGATTCCGCGCGTGTTGAAACAAACAGGTTTGAGTTTGCAGGACATGGGCTGGATCGAGTTGAACGAGGCTTTTGCCGCGCAGTCGCTGGCGGTGATTAACGACATCGGTCTCGATCCGGCTATCGTCAATCCGCTCGGCGGCGCGATTGCCCTTGGGCATCCGCTCGGCGCGACCGGGGCGATACGCACGGCGACTGTGCTGCACGGCCTGCGCCGACGCAAGCAGAAGTATGGCATGGTGACCATGTGTATCGGCACGGGCATGGGCGCGGCGGGCATATTCGAAGCGCTGTAAGGTTAAGAGGCGGAAATGAAAAAATTAATGTTGTTGATTTGTGCCGCGTTGCTGAGTTGGAATGTGAATGCGCTGGAAGTGGCGGGCGTGAAGCTGGCCGACAAAGCGCAGGTGGGGAATGCAAGTTTGCAGTTGAACGGGGCGGGTCTGCGCACCAAGCTGGTCTTCAAGGTGTATGTGGCGGCGCTCTATCTGCCGCAGAAACAAACTTCGGCGCAGGCGGTCATCGCGGACGAGCGCGAGCGTCGCGTGGCGTTGTATTTGTTGCGCGACTTGAGTAGCGAGAAGTTGCTGGGGGCGTTCAACGAGGCCATCGCGGCGAATCACTCGCCGGCGGAATTGGCCGCGCTGGATGCGCCACTCAGACAGATGGTGCAGATATTCAACGCGGTGAAAGAGGTGAAGGCGGGCGATGTCATCACGCTTGATTACCTGCCCGCCGGCGGCACGCAAATCGGCGTGAACGGCAGCGTGCGCGGCACGATTGCGGGAGCGGCGTTCAACCGCGCTTTGCTCAGGATTTGGCTGGGCAGCAAGCCCGCGCAAGAGGATTTGAAGCAGGACATGCTGGGCGGCTGATGCGCCCGGTACTTGGAAAGGAAATATATGAAACGTGTTTTTTTGACGGCTTTGCTGGCCGCGCTGAGTTGCAATGCGGGGGCGCTGGAGGTGGCGGGCGTGAGCGTGGCCGAGCAGGCCAGATCGGGCGAGCAGCCTTTGGTGCTGAACGGGGCGGGTTCGCGCGTGCTGGTGTCCGTGTTCAACGTGTATGTCATCGCTTTGTATCTGCCGGAAAAAAAGCACACTGTTGCGGAGGTGTTGGCGGAGGGGACGGGCAAGCGCGTCACCTTGAATTTTTTGTTCAGCGTCAGCAGTGCGCAGTTGCTCGAAGCCACCTATAAGCTGATCACCGAAAACCATAGCGCGGAAGAAGTGAAAAAAGCGGAGGCGGGGTGGAAAGCGTTTGCGGCGATTTTCGACCATATCAAGGACATCAACAAAGACGACCAGATCGCGCTGGACTACAACCCCGCAACGGGGATACGCGTGAGCCTGAACGGACGGGAGATCGGGCGTGTCGCCGAGGCCGGATTCATGCGCGTTTTTTTGAAGGTATGGCTGGGCGACAAGCCGGCGCAGGCCGATTTGAAAAATCGTTTGCTGGGATTACCCGGATAAATGGCACAAGATGAAATGACGCGAATGAATGAGGGCGCGGTGCCGGTTTCGCTTAACCGTGACGCGCTTGATCTGCTCATCCGGCAGCAAGGCATCAAGTTTCACGGCAGCATCACCGCGCGGCACGCGCATCTGTTTGCCGATACGCAAGTGTGCATTACGGCAGAACAGCTGGCGCAAATGGAAGCAGTCATCGCTGCGGTGGAGCAGGTGGCTGCGTTGCCGGATTGGCTAGCCGAGCCGGCTGCCGCAAAGTGCAAAGGCGTGTTCTTCGGCTACGATTTTCACCTGAACGAAAGCGGAGCGCATCTCATCGAGATCAACACCAATGCGGGCGGCGCGTTTCTGAATGCGCTGCTGTTGAAAAGTCAGGCCCATGTATCCGCGCCCGGCAGAGCTGCCGCCGATGGGAATCTCGAACAGAGTTTCGTGGAGATGTTTCGTCAGGAATGGCTTCTGGAGCGCGGCAACTTGCCGCTGGGTACAGTGGCCATCGTGGATGAGCAGCCGGCGGAACAATATCTTTATCCCGAGTTTGTATTGGCGCAGCAGATGTTCGAGCGTGCGGGCATACGCGCCGTGATCGCCGATCCGGTGGAGCTGGCGGCCAAGCCTGACGGCTTGTATCTGGGGGAGCAGAAAATCGCGCTCATCTACAACCGCCTTACCGATTTTTCGCTGGCAAGCTATCCGGCTTTATGGTCCGCCTATCGCAACAGGCAGGTTGTGTTTACGCCGCACCCGCAGGCCTATGCGCGCTATGCCGATAAACGCAATCTGGTGCGTTTGACCGATGCGGGTTTGCTGCGCGCTATGGGGGCGAGCGCGCCGGCCGTCGCCGCGTTGCAACGCGGTATCCCGCAAACGCGCATGGTCGCGGCGGAGAACGCGGAGCAATGGTGGGCGGAGCGCAAGCAATGGTTCTTTAAACCCGTCAGCGGCTACGGTGCGAAGGGCGCCTATCGCGGCGACAAAATCACCAAGCGCGTGTTCGAAGAAATTCTGGCGGGCGATTATGTGGCGCAACAATTGGCGCCGCCGGGCGAGCGCCGGGTGATTGTGAACGGGGAAGAGGTCGCGCTTAAATTCGACGTGCGCTGTTATGTCTACGACGGCAAAGTGCAACTGCTTGCCGCGCGCATGTATCAGGGGCAGACCACGAATTTCAGAACGCCGGGCGGCGGGTTTGCCTCGGTGCGTGTGAGGTAGATTGCGGCTATTGGCCGATCACTTTCATTTCGCGGTGGTAGACCGTCACGTTGTTTCTGCCGCCCTGTTTGGCGTAGTACATCGCCAAGTCGGCATTCTTCGAAAGTTGAATTTCATCCTCGCCGTGCTCGGGATAGACAGCGATACCGATGCTGGTTGAGATATTGAGCACATAGCCGTCTATTTCGAAAGGTTTGTCGAGGGATAGGCGGATTTTTTCCGCGACGATGACGGCATCCTGTTCCGTTTCGATGGATGGCAGCAGCACCACGAACTCGTCGCCGCCGATGCGCGCCAGCGTGTCGGATTCGCGGATGCAGCGCTGCATGCGCACCGCCGCCCTTTTCAGCAACACATCCCCGACGGCATGGCCGAGCGTATCGTTGATCGGTTTGAATTTGTCGAAATCCATAAACAGCAAAGCGAGATGCGTCTGCTCGCGTTTTGCCACCGCGAGCGCCTGTTGCAGGCGGTCGCTGAACAATGCGCGGTTGGGCAGGTCGGTGAGCGTGTCGTACTGCGCCATGTGGCGTATGCGTTCTTCCGCGTTCTTGCGGTCCGTGATGTCGGTGATGAACCCGTGCCACAGGATGCTGCCGTCCTCGAGCTTTTCGGGGTGGGCATCGCCCAGACGCCAACGCGTGCCCTGCCCCGGAAGTATCAGCCGGTATTCGATATGCCAGCGCGTGAGAGATCGCGCAGATTCCCGCATCGACGCGGCAAGGCGGGAGGCATCTTCGGGATGGCGGAAGCCGAAAAAGGGGGTGGCATCTTCGCGTATGTCTTCGGGAGACAGGCCGTACATCTTGCGCACGGCTTCGCTGATGAAGGGGAAGCAGCAATGACCGTCCGGATACATGCGGAACTGGAAAATGATGCCGGGAACTTCGGCCGAGATTTTGGCGAGCAGATCGTGGCTCTGTTGCAGCTCCCGCGCATTCTGGATTTTTTCGATCACGATGCTGGCCAAGTGCGCCGAGCGCTCGATGAGTCGGATGTCCGCCTCCGAAGGTTTGTAGGCTTCATGGTGATAGACGGCGAAAGTGCCGAGCACCCCGCCTGCCGAAGAACGGATAGGCTCAGACCAGCACGAGCCCAAGCCGGCTCCTGCGGCAAGCTCTTTATACGGCGCCCAACTGGGGTGGGTCAGGATGTTTTCAACGATGGTGCGTTTGCCGGTATAGGCGGTGGTGCCGCAGGAGCCCACGTTGGGGCCGATCTCCAGGCCGTCGATGGCGGTCTGGTAAAAATCCGGCAGGCTGGGCGCCGCGCCGACATTAAGGCTTTTGCCATCCGGGTTCATGAGCAAGATGGAGCACAAGGCGCGCGTATCCTGGGCTTCCACGCTTTTGACGACTGCCGCCAAAATTTCACCCAGCGGCGCGCCGTTGGCGAGCAGCTCCAAGGCGTGATTGCGCTCCTGTTCGCGCCGGTTGATGGTTTCCAGCTCTTTGAGGCTCAGGTTAAACCTGCGGTTGATGCGGTAAATGTAGGCGGCGACTGCGCCGATGAGCGCAAGCAAGAGCAAGGTGACGGTCAGGCTGCGGTAAATCCAGATGAGGCTGGCGGAATTGTCGTTGTAGATAAAACCGTCCAGGGCAAAGTTGCGCGGCAGCATATCCAGCGTGGCATAAACCTCCGCGATATGTTGCCAGCGTGCGGGCGTGGAATTGCCGACGTCGCTCTGGTCGGATTGCAGCAAGGGAATGATCTGTTCGGATTCGAACAGCAAAAAATCGCGCGTCAGTTTGGTGGAGTATTTGCTCAAGATCAATTCGATGATCTTGTCGGGATGCTCTTTGGCGTAGCGCCAGCCGCGCAGGCTGGCTTCGCGGAATGCTTTGACCCGTTCCGGGTGGTCGCGCAATTCCTGTTCCGAGGTGAACAAGTTGTCGCCGTAAAAGTCGATCCCCGCCATGCGCGGCATGAAGGCCTGATAAGCGAAATCGGCAGCCTCAAAATAATACGGTTGGCTGGTCAGGTAGCCGGAAATCGCATCGACTTTTCCGCTGATTAAATCCTGCGGGTTTAAGCTGTGCTGCACCTGGCGGATGCGTTCCAGCGGGATGCCTTCTTTCTTGAGGTAGGCGATCAACTCGTCCGCCTGCGGCGTCAGCATGACGCGTTTATCCACGAGGTCGTGCAGGCTTTCGATCCCTTTGTGTTTTGCGGCGAAGAGCACATAGGGGGAATGCTGGAAGATCACCGCCAAGGCCACGACGGGCTTGCCCGCGTTGCGCGCCAGCAGCAGGCTGCTGGTGCCCACGCCGAACTGGGCTTTGCCGTCGAGGACGCTGGTGATCGGATCGGTGTCCGGCGTCGCTTCTTCCAGATGCACATTCAGCCCCGCCTCGCGATAGTAGCCTTGCTCCTTGGCGGCATAGTAGCCGGCGAACTGGAATTGATGCGTCCATTTCAGTTGCAGCGTGACGTTTTCGAGCGCGAAACAAGAGTGGCCAATGCAGAGTCCGGCAGAAAGGAGGAGATACTGGGTGAAACGAATTTTCGTGAGACGTGTTACAAAGCGCATCGCAAAATCGTCGTCGGGTTCTCAAACGGTGGCGATTCTGCGTGCTAATGCCGCAATGGACAAGACGCCTGACGGCCTAGATATTCTCAAAATATCTAGGCCGTTACCCTTGGTGTTGTTGAGGGATAGGCCGGAATGGCCGGTTACGCGCGGTTGGCGATGTGTACCGGGATGCGGCGCGCGCCGAACTGCCCGGTGTATTTTTCGAAGCACCCTGCCAGTTTTGTGCCGCAGTGCGGACAGCTACCGTCGTCTCTCAGGTGATAGGCGCGGATGTCGTACCAGTCGCGCACGATGAGCGGCTTTTTGCATGATGCGCAGAAGGTCGTATCGCCTTCGAGGTCATGCACGTTGCCGCAATAGACATGCGCAATGCCGGTTTCCAGCGCGATGTGGCGGGCGCGTTCCAGCGCGGCGGGCGGCGTGGGCGGAACGTCGATCATCATGTAATCCGGGTGGAATGCGGTGAAGTGGATCGGCACGTCCGTGCCGAGTTCGCGGACTATCCATTCGCTCATGCGGCGCACCTCTGCGTCCGAATCGTTATGCCCGGGGATGAGCAGCGTGGTGAGTTCGAGCCACACTTGCGTTTCATGTTTGAGGTAAACCAGCGTGTCGAGTATCGGTTGCAGATGCGCGCCGGTGAGCTTGAAGTAGAAGTCTTCGGTGAAGGCTTTCAAGTCCACATTCGCCGCATCCATCTTGGCATAGAAGTCGCGACGCGGCTGGTCGTGCATGTAGCCCGCCGTTACCGCGACCGTCTTGATGCCGCGCGCGTGGCAGGCGTCGGCCACATCCATTGCGTATTCGGCGAAGATCACCGGGTCGTTGTAGGTGAAGGCCACACTCTTGCAGCCGAGTTCGATCGCGCTATTGGCAATCGCTTCCGGTGTGGCCTGATCGGCGAGCTTGTCGAAGCTGCGCGATTTGGAGATGTCCCAGTTCTGGCAGAACTTGCAGGCGAGGTTGCAGCCCGCCGTGCCGAACGACAGGATGCTGCTGCCGGGATAAAAATGATTGAGCGGTTTTTTCTCGACGGGATCGACGCAGAAGCCGGAACTGCGCCCGTAGGTGGTGAGCACCATCATGTCGTTGATGCGGCCGCGCACGAAACACGCGCCGCGCTGGCCTTCTTTTAGTTTGCAGTCGCGCGGGCACAGATCGCACTGGATGCGTCCGTCGTCCAGCTTGTGCCAATACTTTGCGGGGTATTGCTCGGCGCTGCTGATCGGTTCATCCATATCATTCTCCTTCGTGCCATTTTTGTACGGTGTAGCGTGACAGGCGGATGTCTTCCGACCAGAAATCCGGCGCCAGCCCGGCCTTGAGTTTCAAGTGAGCCATAAATAAATGCGGGGCGGGTAACTGTTCCCACACTTGCGGCAGGAAGGTGCCGCGATGCCGGCCGCATTCCAGAATCAAACCATCCACGCCGGGGTGCAGTTGCGCCAGTGCGTCGCGTTCGCCGGCAAAGCGCATGGCTTGCGCTACGGAAAGAAGCGACACTTCCAGTGCCACTTGTGCGAATTCCCGTTCTGTCAGCGGCGGAAAACGCGGATCGCTGAAAGCTGCCGCCACCGCGTTGTAGCGCACATCGTCGAGCAGCGTGCGGTGCGCTTCCAGCGAGCCGATGCAGCCGCGCAAATCGTCGTGCAGCGTCAGCGTGACGAAGGTGGCGCCGGGCTCGCGCAACCAGTCCGCTTGCGGAGCGGTCTGCTGTGCTGCGCCGAATTGTTCGGCGATGGCGGCGCGCGCCAGATGCAGCAGCACTTTCCCTTGCGCGGTATCAAGCATGCTGTGTCTCCCCGGTGAATGCGAAGGCGCCATAGCCGACCACGCTGTCGCGCGTCCCCGCCGTGTCGCCCGAGTTGCGCAGGTCGAGCAGATGCGGTTTGAGCCGGTGTTTGCGCGCCGCAACGATCAGCCCGCTGATGGGCGTGCCGCCGCAGGCCTGTTCGTGCTGGATGGGTTGGCGCAGATGCAGGATGTCATCGGCGGTCTGGCCATCGACTTCCTGCGCGGCAGTATAGGGCAGGTAATGCGACAGGTCGGAGCTGATGACGATCAGAGTTTCCTCGCCGCCCCACACCGCCTCCAGCACTTCGGCGACTTCTTCGCCCGTTGCCATCCCCACGGCGAGAGGCAGCATGGTGAAATCGTCCAGCACGCTTTGCAGGAAGGGCAGTTGCACTTCGAGCGAATGCTCCTGCGCATGCACCGCGCGGCTGACGACGACCTGCGGCAGATGTGCGATGGCGCGCACGGCTTCAGTATCCAGCGGCACCTCTCCCAACGGGGTGGCAAACGCATCCGCATCCGGCAAGGCCAAGCCGCGCACCGCCACTCGATGGGTAGGGCCGAGCAAAATTACCCGGCGGATGCGCGCCGCGATGTCTTTCAATGTGGAATATGCGCTGGCAGCGATGGCGCCGGAATAGATGTAGCCCGCGTGGGGGGCGATCAGCGCCTTGATCGGAAGCTCGCTTAGCGATTCGTTTACCCGCGTCCCCCCGGAGTTAGGGCGGGAGCCGAGTGTCTGCGGGCGCGCCTCCGCCAGAAATAGTTGCACCTCGTGCGCAAGCTGCCGGGAATCGGCGGGATAGAACATTCCTGCTACGGCGGGTGATCGGACAGCAGACATGGCAACCTCCCTCTGGGCTATGCCGTGGACATGGGGGCGGGATGGGAATATTCAAGTCGATATTTCGGATCGAATAAAACCGGGTATATCGCTGCTGGGTGATGATAGTCACCGATGCGGTTTGGGTATGGCAGTATGATGCCCTTGCGCTTTCCGATACGGGATGAAACGGTAAGCGCCTCGTGCCGAGAGTGGGCCGTGTTACCGATCATCCCGTATCCAATTGGAGCTCATCATGAACAAGAAAATCGTCTTATCGGGATTGGCAGCGGCAATATTGTTATTCAGCGGGGCGGTGTCGGCAGATGGTCAGGAAAAAGTGCAGCCCCGCGATCAAACGCAGGTGCAGCAGCAAACAACCGGCAGTCAGATGATGACTGCCGATGAGCGTAAAGAACAGCGTGCCAAGATGCGCAGTGCCACCACCAAGGCGGAGCGCGAAAAGATTCGCGCCGAACATCACGAAATAATGAAGGGACGCGCCAAGGAGCAAGGCCGGGCGATTCCCGATAATCCTCCTGCGGGTGGAATGGGGGGCGGGATGGGAGCCGGCAGACGCTAACACGCCATGCTTGGAGAATAGACAAAATGGCCCGCGCTTGCGCGGGTCGTTTTCATTGGAGAGAAATCGGTCGCGCAGGAAGCATAGGCGCGTCTGCGGCTATCCCAGCAGATGTTTCACATGCTCGCGCTCGTCGAGCAATTCCTGATGGCTGTCCAGCATGTGCTTGCGCCCGAGGTCGCTGATGGGCAGGTCTTTCACGATGGTGTAATGCCCGTTGCGGCAGGTGACGGGGAAGCCGTAGAGCACGCCTTCCGGGATGCCGTAGCTGCCGTCCGACGGCACGCTCATGGTGACCCAGTCGTTGTGGTGCGAATGCAGCAGCCAGTCGTGCACATGGCCGATGGCGGCATTGGCGGCGCTGGCCGCGCTCGATAGTCCGCGCGCTTCGATCACTGCCGCGCCGCGTTTTTGCACCGTGGGGATGAATTCATTCTCCGCCCAGTCTGCCCAACCGTTTTGCAGCAGGATGTCCTGCACTTTGCGCCCGCGTACTTCGGCGTGGCTGAGGTCGGGATATTGTGTGCCCGAGTGGTTGCCCCAGATCACCATCTTCTTGATGTCCTGAATCGGCTGGAACAGTTTCAGGGCGACCTGGGTGATGGCGCGGTTGTGGTCGAGGCGCATCATGGCGCTGAAGTTGCGCGGGTCGAGGTCGGGCGCGTTCTTCATGGCGATGAGCGCGTTGGTGTTGGCCGGGTTGCCCACCACCAGCACCTTCACGTGGCGTGCGGCGACCTCGTTG
>JBBIJL010000079.1:0-9361 GCA_037446005.1 Gallionellaceae bacterium
CCCCGGCAAATACTGATCCGGTCGGCTCCAAGTATCACAATTGCGGCTCATGCCATTCGACTAGGACATGGAATAAATAAATCGGGGGCAGGGCAATGCCCGCATCCCCGTGAAATGGCGAGAAAGCAATCTCGCCATTTCGCGATTGAAGATATAAAAACGATTAGGTGGAGAGTATGAAAAAAGCGATGACCAGCCCGTTTGTGCGTGCGGCCTCCGGCCTTCTGCTGGGCTTGGCGATGTTTGCGGCACCATTGGGTACACTGCAAGCCGCGCCGCTGGATGAGGTGAATTTGCAGCAGCAGGGCGATGTTGCGTTAGTGACCATCAGGCTGACAACACCGGTGCATTTCTTGCGTTACGTTCCGGCCAATAAATCCCGCATTGTGGAGATTTACTATGAGCGGGTGCCGAGTTCGGATCCGACGGAACGCTGGATGGACGCCGAAGTGCGCAATTCACCCGCGACGGCGATGACACCGGCGTTTACCGTGACGACTCGCGACCAAGCGGTGCAGCCCAAACTGGTTGTGGAATTTGCCAGCGAGGTAGCATTCAGTGTGAACGCGGGCGGGGATGGGCGCAGTTTTGTGATTGCCATCAAACCGGAAAAGAGTGAGGCGCCAGTGGCGCTTAACTTGCCGTTGCCTTTGCTGCCCACCGTGCTGCCGCCTGTGCCTGAGGCAACTTCATCCGCACCGGTTGCCGCACCTGCCGAAGGGGCTGCGGCCGATGCAACTGCCAAGGCTGGTGAAACGCCTCCTCCCGATAACAACCAGCAAGCATATGTACTCATGCTGGCAGGGCGGGACGCCTTGTCCGCCAAAAACTATCCTGCGGCAACAGAGGCATTCAACAAGCTCCTGATGTTGCCCCCCAACCAGTATTCGCAGGATGCGCAAGAGTGGGTGGGCGTGGCACGCGAACGCGGCGGCCAGCCTGACAAGGCTAAGGTGGAATACGAGTTGTATTTGAAACTCTACACTTCCGGGCAAGGGGTGCAGTGGGTGAAGCAGCGTCTGGCCGGATTGGTCTTGCGGCCAACGACCAAAGCTGCGACCACAGCCAAAAAGATAGAGCCGCGCAGCTTTGTGCAGGGCGGTATTTCTTCGCGCTATTACTACGGCCAAAGCACGCTGGAGACGACGTATCCGTTTAACAACACGATGCAGACCTCGACCTATGCGCTGACGGATCAGTCCTCTCTAATCAGCAATATCGACGCGACCGGACGTTACGTCAACGAGACATACGATAACCGCATCGTTTTTCGCGATGTGGTGACGCAAAACTTTTTGGACGGCAGAAAAAACAGGAATCGCATCAATTCCGCCTATGTCGAGGTGAAAGACCGCAATGCGGATTACTCCGCGCGCATGGGACGTCAGACCACGGGCGGCGGCGGTGTGATGGGGCGTTTTGACGGTGTGTCAGCGGGCTACGGTTCGCAGCAGGATTTTCGCGTAAATGGCGTTGTCGGACAGCTGGTGGATTTTACTTTTATTACGCAGCCGATTTTTTACGGAGTCAGCGTGGATAAAGGCCCCGTGTCCATCTATCTGCTTAATCAAACCATCGCAGGCGTTCTGGATCGCCGAGCTTTGGGCGGAGAGTTCAGATACTTCGACGGCGGCAAAATGGCATTTGCCCTGCTGGACTACGACATCTACTTCAAGGTGTTGAATGCTGCCATGCTCACGGGCACGTTTGGCCTCGAAGCGACGGGGACAACCTTTAATTTTATCGCCGATTACCGCAAGAGCCCGTCCATCAGTACGCGCAATGCCTTGAATGGCGCTTCGACAACTTCGGTCAAAGACTTGCTCGCCGCCATGAGTGAGGAACAATTGAAGCAACTGGCCATTTTGCGCACCGGCAGTTCTGCTTTTTCGCAATTGGGTGTGACGCAGAAATTATTGCAAAACTGGCAAGTCGGCGCAGACATCAAACTGAGCAAAGTGTCGGGTCTGCCCGCAAGCGGAACTACCGCATTGGAAGGGATTTTGAGCGCCTATCCCAGCAGCGGGTTGGAAAAAACGGTGACAGCGCAATTGATCGGCAGCAATTTGTACTCCGATGCCGACATCACTTCGTTCGGCGGCAGCTATGTTACCAGCGGCTATGTCAAAGACGGGCAGTCGCTGTTTGTGTACAACCGCACCTCGGTTGATCGCGATTTGTACTTTGACAGTTCCTGGAATTTGTATCGCCAAACGGACAACTACGGTGGCAGCATGGTGCGCAACATGCCCATGCTGCGTGCGGCTTACCAGATTAAACAAGAGTTGAGTCTGGATGCGGACATCGGATTTGAACTGACTACCTCGTCGGGGCCGTATCAAACTTCGACGAATACACGCACCTTCGGCTCGCTGGGTTTCCGTTGGGACTTTTAGCGATCCGGGGCGACTGGGCGAGAGGAATAAGATATGAATAAATTGCGTATAACAGCAGAGGTGGGTTTCCCCTTGCTAGTCATCTCCCTGCTGGGGGGGTGTTTGGGCGGGAGCGGATCGGAACAGGGCAGCAGCGGCGGCTGGACGGCTCCTGTCACGACGGGCTTGCTGCAATCCCTGACGATAGTCCCGACCGCATCATCTGTTGCCGCCTGTGTCCCGGTGCAATATACCGCGACGGCATACTATTCCGATGCCACCTCAAGGGTGGTGACCACGCTCGTGAACTGGGAGGTTGATCCGGCGAATAGCGGTGTTGCCATTGCCAATGCGGCAAGCGGTGTATTTGCCGGTATAGCAGCCGGCAGCGCGGTGGTTCACGCCTGGACCGGGCAGGGGATCGCGGCCAGCGCCGTGTTGAACATCACCGGGGGAAGTTTGAACAGCATCGCGATCACACCGGCATCCTCCACTCTATCCAGTACTATTGCCGCGAGCGGCACGCAAGCCTATACGGCGCTCGCCACCTGCTCCAATGGCACGCTCGATATTGCCGCGATGAATATCTGGACTTCAAGCAACTCGGGCGTGGCGACGGTGGGCGTCTCCGGCGTAGCCACGGCTGTGGCGGCGGGCTCTGCGGTCATCAGTGCCACGGCAGGAACCGTTGCCGCGAGCGCCATATTGAACGTGCAGTGATCTAGCGCGGCCGTCTTAATCGTAAGGGCGCATGCGCGGTAAATGAATATGCCAGCGTATTGCCGCTAGACGGATAATGACGGTAACGATGATTGCGGCGATGAGCGCCTGATTGTGGGCAATCCCGATCCCGTCCAGTGAAATCAACAGCAACGCCCCAACCAGTGATGCTGTTGCGTAAATGTCGGTGCGAAAAATCAGCGGTACTTCATTGCACAGGATGTCGCGAATGACTCCGCCGAAAACCCCGGTAATCATGCCCATCACTGCGGCAATCAGCCAATGCACATGCAAACCCATCGCGACACTGGTGCCGATCACCGTAAACAGTGCAAGGCCGATGGCGTCCGGCAGCAAAAAGAAGTTTTTCGGAATAGGCAGCTTGCGCCCGAGAAAAAAGGTTATGACAGCGGCGACCATGCCGACTACGATATAAACCGGATCGTGTACCCAGTTGACCGGCAAGCGGCCCAGCAAAACATCCCGTACCGTGCCTCCGCCTATGCCCGAAATAACGGCGATTACCACTACCCCGAACAGATCAAGGTCGCGCCGGTGCGCCTCCAGCGTGGCGGTAATGGCGCATACACCGACAGCGCACAAGTCCAGCAGGTAGATCAGGCTCATGGTTCGATCCTAATTTGAAAGGCGCGCATTATACGAGGTCGGATTCTGTTCAGTGATAATATCCGCGCCTCATTTTGGGAAGCAAAAGCATGAAGAAACGTTACGAACTGATCGTGTTTGACTGGGATGGCACGGTGATGGACTCGACCGCGGTGATCGCGAGTTCGATCCAGGCCGCGTGCCGCGATTTGGATTTGCCCGTGCCGAGCGACGCAGCCGCGCGCTATGTAATCGGCATGGGCTTGGCCGAGGCCCTGCGCCATGCGGTGCCGGATGCCGATGAATCCATGTACGAGCCGTTGGCCGTGCGCTACCGCCACCATTTCCTTTCGCAGGATGCCGCAATCCCGCTGTTCGCCGGCGCGCGTGAAACCATTGAAGAGCTGCACGCCCAAGGCTACTGGCTGGCGGTCGCCACGGGGAAGAACCGCAATGGTTTGAACCGCGCGCTGGCCGCGAGCGGCTTGGGCGAATATTTTCATGCGACGCGCACCGCCGACCAGACTTTTTCCAAGCCGCATCCGGCCATGCTGCTGGAGCTGATGGACGAATTGGGTATGTCGGCGGAGCGCGTCTTGATGGTGGGCGATACCACGCACGATTTGCAGATGGCCATCAACGCGGATGTGGATGCTGTCGGCGTGACGCACGGCGCGCATCCCGCAGAGCAGTTAAGCGCACTGAAACCGCTGGCCTTGCTCGATGATTTCGCCGGCTTGCGCGCATGGCTCAAAAAATACGCCTGATATACTGAACTGAAAATTTCAAGGAACGGAACATGTCTGATCAAAACAATTGGGAACGCGGCGTACTGGAAAAATTGGCTATGTCGGCCATTCAAGAGCAACGCCGTGCGCGGCACTGGGGCATCTTCTTCAAGGTG
This sequence comes from Gallionellaceae bacterium, assembly GCA_037446005.1. Taxonomy (GTDB): domain Bacteria; phylum Pseudomonadota; class Gammaproteobacteria; order Burkholderiales; family Gallionellaceae; genus PALSA-1006. Next base: position 4,606 of record JBBIJL010000079.1, read on the forward strand.
CTCACCTTCGGTTATCTGTTCATCATCCTGTTCCTGTTTATGGGCTGGATCGGTAGCAAATCCGAGAGCGCATTATCCGGCGGCAAGCACACCGCGCTGATCGACTTGCACGGGGTTATTTCCGCCGACAGCAACGCGAATGCCGACAACCTTATCAGCAGCTTGCAGGACGCCTTCAAGGATAAAAACACCCAAGGCATCATCCTGCGCATCAACAGCCCTGGCGGCAGTCCCGTGCAATCCGGCTACGTCAACGACGAGATACGCCGCTTGCGCGCCCTGTATCCCAAAATTCCGCTGTACGTGGTGGTGGAAGATATGTGCGCCTCCGGCGGCTATTACATCGCTGCCGCAGCCGACAAAATTTATGTGAACAAAGCCAGTATCGTCGGCTCTATCGGCGTGCTGATGGACGGTTTCGGCTTTACCGGCACGATGGAAAAGCTCGGCGTCGAGCGCCGCCTGATGACGGCAGGCGAGAACAAAGGCTTTATGGATCCCTTTTCGCCGCGCAATCCCAAGCATGAGGAATTCACCAAAAAAATGCTGGCCGAGATACACCAGCAATTCATCGACGTGGTGAAGCAGGGGCGCGGCAACCGTCTCAAAGAAACGCCGGAAACTTTCAGCGGTTTGTTCTGGATCGGCGAGCAGAGCATCAAGATGGGCTTGGCGGACGAGTTCGGCAGCGTGGATTCCGTGGCGCGCGACGTTATTAAAGCCGAAGACATTGTGGACTTTACCGCACACGAAGGTATTGCCGACCGTCTGGCGAAGAAGTTCGGAGCGGGTGTGGCGAGTGCCTTTCCCGGATTCGGCGCGCAAATCGGTGGTGTAACACTGCGATAATTTTAGGACTGTAGGAGCGGATCACAGCATCGTTTTCAATACACCTATGACATTGCGCAATATCTGCGCTTGTGCCGCCGCGTTGGGGTGCAAATTGTCGGCCTGAAACTGTTCTGGAGGAATGCCTTCCAGCATAAACGGCACGAATGCCAGCCGGTGGCGTTTCGCCAGTTTGGGATATAGCTCGCGGAACTGGCTGGCGTAATCCAACCCGTAGTTGGGCGGGATTTGAATGCCGATCAATAACACCTTGGCGCGAGCTTTGCGGGACTGGGCGATGATGGCCTCCAGATTCACTTCGGTCTCGGCAAGGCTGGCGCCGCGCAATCCGTCGTTCGCCCCCAATTCCACGATCACCACCGCAGGCCGATGTTGCTGCAACGTCTTGGCGATGCGCCGCAGCCCGCCCGAGCTTGTCTCCCCGCTGATGCTCGCATTGACCACCTCGGTCTGCGGATGACTTTGCCGCAATTCCTGCTGCAACAAACTTACCCAAGACGCATCGCGTGCAATTCCGTATCCTGCTGATAAACTGTCGCCGAACACCAGAATGTTCGGCGCCGCCGGTGCGGGGACGGACAGCACAAAGGTGATAATCAGCAAGGCGGTTTTTAGATAAGATTTCATGGCCGCGATTGTGCAAGCAGCGGGGCGGACAGGCAAGCAATGAAATCGCTGCTGGGCAACAGGGGATGGGGACGGGCTGTTCGCCCGTCATTCGCAGAAAAGGGCGGGCTGTGAAAAATAAATCAATACCAAAACATAGCAATGTGACCGATCCGAAACGGAATGAACCGATCAATGCCACGGTCGTGAGCGTCATCATCCGCGACTTCATTCATCTCACCGAGCAACTGTCGCCGACCAGCCTCGCCGATTTGATGCGCGAGTATTACGAAAAAGTCTGCGCCCAGGTCGAACAGCAGCAGGGCATTCTCACCTCGATCAGCAACTACAGCATGGTGGTGACGTTTTCCGACGAGGCCGTCGCCGATGTTCCCGCGCGCCGCGCGCTGCGTTGCGCTCTGGCGATTGCGATGATCGCCTACCAGACCCGCTTCGGGATCCGGCAGGTATTCCCCGATCAGGGATTGGACAAATTCGGCGTGGGGATCGGCATTCACAGCGGCGAATTGATCTTTGCCGAATTCGGCTTGCCGCCTTACGTGCAACAAGTGGCAAGCGGGCATGCCGTCTCGGTCGCCTCGCTGCTGGCGGCCAAATCCAAAGAGCTGGACTGGAACGTGGTGTGCAGCGAACAGACGCTGGAGCTTGCCGGTCACGGCGTGCGCACGAACCATCGCACCCTGATTGGTGCCGAGTGGCTGAAGCAACCTGTGCGTGCGGCGGAAGTGGTTGTGGTGCGCGACGAAGAAGAAACGCCCGCTGGCGTGCTGGATGCCACGCTGGAAATACAACGCGGCACCCGTTCCGGGCGCTATCCCGCGTTTGATCCGGCGCAGCATGCTGCCGCGCAAGGCGCGCCCGCTGTGGCCTTTCCGGCCATCCCCGGCTATCGCTTCCTGCGTCCGATAGGGCGGGGCGGGATGTCCAGCGTATTTCTGGTCGAGCGGCTGCGCGACGGAGCCAACCTTGCCATGAAATTCGCCGACGGCAGCGTCTCCGAAGACAGCGATATGCTGTACCGCTTCGTCGAAGAATACGGCCTGCTGGAACAGGTGCGCCATCCCAATGTCCTGCAAATTTTCGATCAGGGCGTCACCGACGACGCCCTGTTCATCGTGATGGAATACCTGCCCGGCGGCACGCTCAAACAGCATATCGGCAGCGCAGGGCTGGCGCCGGCGCGGGCAAAGAGCGTGTTGCGCGAAATAGTGCAGGCACTGATTGAAGTACACCGCATGGGCGTCATCCACCGCGACATCAAACCGGAAAACATCCTGTTGCGCAGCGACGGCACCCCCGTGCTGGGCGATTTCGGTGTTGCGCGGCGCATTATCCAGGCGCGCCATTACGACAACATGGATTACGTCGTCGGCACGCCGTATTTCATGAGCCCCGAACAAGCACTCGGCGAAGCCGAAGACGAGCGCACCGACATCTACAGCATGGGCGGCGTGTTCTACAACATGCTCACCGGCGACAAACCCTATCAGGGCGAAACGCTGGAAGTCATCGTGCAACAGCACCTGCGCGCGCCCATCCCCAAACTGCCGCAGCAGCATCAGCATCTGCAACCGCTATTGGATTGCATGATGGCCAAAGACAAAGAACAACGTTGCTCGGCAACCGCCCTGCTCAAACTTTTGGATGAACTCAACTAGCAGACCGTTTATGACCCCGATAGTCCAAGCAAGCAGCCTCACCAAGCAAGTACAAAGCGGCGACCAACCCCTCACCATCCTGCACGATGTCAGCTTCGCGGTGGCAGCGGGCGAAAGCCTCGCCATCGTCGGCGCCTCCGGCTCCGGTAAATCCACCTTGCTGGGTTTGCTGGCCGGGTTGGATATGCCGAGCAGCGGCAGCGTAGCGCTGCATGGCACAGACCTGTTCAAACTGGATGAAGACGGACGCGCAAGACTGCGTGGCGAACTGGCCGGCTTCGTGTTCCAGTCCTTCCAACTGCTGCCCGCGCTGAACGCCTTGGAGAATGTCATGCTGCCGCTGGAACTGGCCGGCAGCAAAGACGCGCGCCAACGTGCCGAAGTCTCCTTGCAACAAGTCGGCCTGAATGCACGCGGACATCACCTGCCCAAACACCTCTCCGGCGGCGAGCAACAACGCGTCGCACTCGCCCGCGCCTTCGTCACCGAACCCAAGATACTCTTCGCCGACGAACCCACCGGCAACCTCGATGCCGCCACCGGCGCGCAAGTGATCGAACTCATGCTTGAACTCAACCGCGCGCAAGGTACGACCTTGATCTTGGTGACGCATGATGAGAATCTCGCGCGGCGGTGCGGCAAGCAGTTGCGCTTGGCGGCAGGGCGGGTGGTGCTTTAGCCGCAATCAAAGTAATCGCTTCTTACAACCGAGGAAAACTTGTGAAGCCAAAGATAAAGAGGATGTTCTCAGGTGAGCATCGGTATCACAAATTCGATATTGCAAGAGGGCAACTCGAAACCGCAATCAGACTTTTTCTAACAGATGGTTGCGACATGTTTTCTGCGATTACTCTTGCGGCAGCGTCTGGGGAAATTCTTCACCAATTAGTACTCAATGATAAGAAGCAGCCATTTGTAGACTACGTGATTAAAGTGAATGATTTTAAAAATCTTGGTAAGACTCCAAAGCGCTCCTCAATGATTTCGCACATCCATAGCTTGTTGTTCGTTAATGCACTGAAACATTTTGACGAGAAGTCTGACGCATTTGTTGAATTTGATGCAGAGGAGTGTGCTCTGGCTGCCATTCTTAAAGCTATGGTGGATTATAAGACCTTAACAGGTGAGCATACTGAGGCTATGAAGGCGTTCCTTGGATGGGCATACCTGAACCTTGATTCAGAATCCCTTCTTAAAAATTACAATAATGCTCCCGAAAAACTCAAAAATATCTAGTCAAATTACTATGACAAATTCTGAGCGCAATCGAACCAATGTTGGTGGTTCTTATTTCCTGTGAATACTCAATGAATCTCCTCCATCTTGCCCTCAATCTCCTGCGTCGCGACTGGCGCGCTGGGGAGTGGCGCGTGTTGTTACTGGCGCTGGTGTTGGCGGTGGGCAGTCTCGCCACCGTCGGGTTGTTCGCCGACCGTGTGCGGCAGGCGTTGCAGCAGCAGGCGCAGAGTCTGATCGGTGCCGATCTGCGCATCACTTCCACACGCCCGTTTTCTGCCGACTATCGACTAGTGGCTGAAGCTCGCGGTTTGCGCGTGGTGGAGAGTCGCACTTTTCCCAGCATGGTGGCGCATGGCGAGCAGGTGTTGTTGAGTGAGATACAG
>JBBIJL010000080.1:0-9340 GCA_037446005.1 Gallionellaceae bacterium
ACGGAGAGCACCCAAGGCGTTTCGGGAATAATGCCGAGCGCGACAATCTCCTGCTCCGTTTCGATCAACGTGGCCTTGCCTGCGGCCAAAGCCGGAATCGCGTCCAGCAGCGGATAGTCGCGCGCGAGTTTGAGCGATTTGATCGAGGCATTGCCCTCGCTCTTTTTGATCGCGTCGGCAAAGTCGCGGTGATAAATCAGCGTACCGTCGGCATCCGTCAGGAAGACCGCGCTATACGCCCCCTGAATCGCGGGTTTGCCCATGCGTTGCATGAGTTCGTCCAGCAACACATCTACACAAGCCAGCATGCGATGCTTGCCCGAGACGAAGGCCTCGTCCGGCGTGGCGACGGTCGCCATCCAGGCCGCATTGGATGGGTCCCAGTACATGCGCGTAAAAATGGTGTCGTTGCGCGACGAGCCAAATCCCCGGTAGTAAAACTCGAAAGTCTCCAGCTTGAGCGCCTCCGGGCCGGAATAGGTGAACGCCTTGGCGATATCGACCGCTTGGTAAATGGGAAAACCTTTTTCGGGAACCACGCCGTAAAAATTGAACAAGCGGCCTTTGGCACTGGAGCCGAACTTGTGCGAGAGCTGGAAAGAAAGCGCAAAACGCGCCTTGATGTCGTCGTCGGGCGGAATGTCCGGCGCATAAGTAGCGGACATTCCGGCGTAGCGCCGTCCATCCGGCAGCGGCTGACCTTCAAACAGACCGGGGCGCTGGGTATAAGAGCCATCGGCATGACGGTAAAAAATCCGCTCGAAATCGCGCACCAGCTGTTGCCGGCTGGCGGGCTTTGCTTCGGCCGCCTTGAACTCAGCCAGAAAATTCTTTTGCAGCGCCTTGATCTCGGCGAACGGCAGCGACTCGCGCTGCAAAGTTTGCTCGGTGGACAGCACCAACTGCTTGCGCACCGCCTCTTCGACCAACTCCTGATTGATGTAATACGAGACCGCCCCCACGCAGATCGAAACCATCGCGATGCTCAGCACGGCGATGCGCAGCGTGCGCGAAGCGAGCGAATTGCCACTCTTAAGTTGCGCGGGCTCATCCTCCAGCTGATGTACCAAGGAGTGGCAATGCCCAGCGCGGCTTCAAAGCTTTGATTCTGCATTAACAGACTCACTACAAAATGAAAGTGCAATCACGTCGCATCGGTGCTCTGAAATGAAGCATTACCCACTTGGATTTTAAAAGAGGCCGATTTATTGATTGTTGCGACTGCGTTCATTGTTTCTCCTTTTTGATTTGATATTGGCATTGGCTTTTATGTAATCGTTCGACTACAATACCCCCATGTACACAATCAAGCGCACCGACGAATTCAACGATTGGCTTAACGGCATCCGCGACGGCATGACGCAACGCCGGTTGGTGAAACGTTTGCGCAAAGCCACGCTAGGTAGCTTGGGCGATGTCAAACCTGTTGGCGGTGGCATATTCGAGATGCGCGAGCACTTCGGACCGGGCTGGCGCATGTACTATGTCCAACACGGAACGGTGCTGATTGTGATGCTGGGCGGCGGCGATAAATCCACGCAGTCCGCCGATATTGCCAAGGCCGTGAAATTTGCGGCGATGATTAAGGAGTAAACCATGACCAAGAAAATTCGCATTGCCGACCTGCCTGATTTTGATGCCGCCGAGTATCTCGATAGCGAACAGGCGATTGCCGAGTATCTGACCGCGGTCTTGGAAGACGGCGACGCTGCCCTGCTTGCGGCGGCGTTGGGCGACATTGCCCGTGCGCGGGGCATGAGCGAAATCGCCAAGCAATCCGGCCTGACCCGCGAAGCTCTGTACAAGGCGCTGAGACCGAATGCCCACCCGCGTTTCGACACCATCAGCCGAGTTTGCGCAGCGTTGGGCGTGCGGCTGGTGGCGCAGGCTGTTCATGCGTGAATCTCTGTAGTTACCCATCAACTCATAAATAGGTCATCCGTAGGGTGGGCTCGTCTTTAGTCCCCGCAAGGGGGAGACCGACGGGTTCCCAATGGCTACGCCATTACCCACTCGCTCTGCCCACGCTGTTTGCGGAGAGTGAGGCACAAACAACGTGCCCTCCCTACCCTTAAACCCAGATTATCCATTCGCCGAAACTCCGTCATTCCGGCTCAGGCCGGAATGACGGCCTAATGGATAATCTGGGTTAAAACTTCACGAACTCCGATTCGTCATGCGCGGCGCGGGAGGCGACCAGTTTGGTTGCCCCGCTTTTTCCGGACTTGGTTACGGGCTTGCTAGCGCCCGGGTGAAATGCTTGATGCTTTACCGATGCGCTGCCGCCGCCCACCTTGAAATAGCTCATCAGCGATTGCAGTTGTTCGGCTTGACTGCTCATCTCTTCCGCCGTCGCCGCCAACTCTTCCGTCGCACTCGCGTTTTGCTGCGTGGTCTGGTTAAGCTGGCTCATCGCGGTATTCATCTGCGCTGCACCGGAAGATTGCTCTTCGGAAGCTGCCGTGATCTCTTGCACGAGCTCGGAAGTCTTGGTGATCGCGGGAACGATTTCGTTCAGCAGCTTGCCTGCCTGTTCGGCCTTGCTTACGCTGCCGCTGGCGAGTTCGCCGATTTCCTGTGCGGCCACTTGCGAGCGCTCTGCGAGCTTGCGCACTTCGGCAGCAACTACGGCGAAGCCCTTGCCGTGTTCACCTGCGCGCGCCGCTTCAATCGCAGCATTCAGTGCTAGTAGATTAGTTTGGTAGGCGATGTCGTCGATGATGCCGATTTTCCCCGCAATTTGTTTCATCGCATGCACGGTTTCTTTGACCGCTACGCCGCCTTCGGTAGCTTGCTTGGCCGCTTGCGAGGCAATGCCTTCGGTGATCTTGGCGTTCTCCGAGTTCTGGTTGATCGAGGCTCCCATTTGCTCGATGGAGGCACTGGTTTCCTCGACCGAAGCCGCTTGTTCATTGGTGGCTTGCGACATGCTTTGCGCGGTACCAGATACCTCTTCCGAGGCCGAAGCAATGCTGCTCGCTGTTCCGTTTACTTCGCCGATGATCCGCGCAAGATTTTCAACCATGCCTTTGATCGCCGCCAGCATGCTGCTGTTATCACCCGGCTTAACTTCCACATTGACGGTCATATCGCCGTTGGCAATCTTGCCCACCACTTCTGCGGCATACTCCGGCTCCCCCCCCCAGTTGCTTCATCACAACCTGTGTCACCGTCCATGCCATTAGAATAGAAACAACCGTCGCGATAACAATCAATACCAGCGTAATTACATTGCTACGCGCCGACTTGGCTTGCACCATCGCAACCGTTTCATCCGCCTCCCCCCGCTGAGCCTCCAGCAAAGTATTTACCTCCTGCGAGATTGCCTGAAAGCGCTTGTCAGCGGCCTGCATCATGCCCACGCCGGAAGCCATATCAGAAGCCGCTATGTCCAGTGCCTGATTCAATGATTTTTTGTACTTGGCTAAATTGGCAGCCATTTTCTCGAGGGATTTTTTTTCTTCCTCAGTCGTGCCATCCAGCTCTGCTGCAAGCTTTATCTTCTCGGCAGATTTATCAATACCAGCATTAATGAGCGCAGTCTCTTTGCTGATGCGCCCTTCATCAAAATTCGCCATCCAAGAGAACAAGCGATAAGCCGCCACATTGGTCTGTAACAATTCTGCGCGTGCATCGTTTGCCAGCGCCATCGTTTTCATGCTTCGCTCGGTGAGGTTATCAATATCTCCACGAATAGAGCTTATCGTGAAATAGGTTGCCATACCGAGTAGCAGCATCATCACGATTGCGATCACCGGTGCAATTAATAGACGGTTACGAAATTTAATTTTGCCCATAAACTGCATCATGTCACTCCTAAAACCACCCCGGCACGATCACTGATCGCGCCGGGGTAGCAGACTTGCAAATTATCGTTTATAGACACCTGCACAGACGATCACATCACCAGCCTTCTCGCAGTAAGCCTCTTTTGGCAACACCTTCTTGCTCACCGGGTCAGTGAACTTGTAGTCCTGCCAGAACTTGCCCTTGCTCTTGGCCAGTTCGACGCGCTCCTTGATGAATTCCTTGCCGTCTGCATCAGCCAAGTCGATCAAGTCTTTGCCGACCTGCTTGGGGTTCTGACCATGCGCCAGACACACGCCATTCATGTCGTACACCACCGGGTAGAGATCCTTATGTATCCACTTTGCATCCTTGCCGGTGATCTCCTTTAATGCGCCATCGCGATTGGTGGAAACCGCCTTCACTGCCTTGGCAACGATCGCCTGCGCATCGCCCTTATCGGCGAAATCTTCTGCGAATGACAACGGTGCTGCAAGCACAAGGGCAATAGCCAAAACTGTTTTTTTCATTTTATGACTCTCCTGAAAATAATCCGTTAGGGGACGGATGGATTAACGACACGATTCACTTCACAACGGCATTCGATTGCCCGAAGAGATAATCTCAAATCACGCATCACGCGACAGTCAGGAAACCCTTATTTTTTGTAGGAGAGCAAGACAGGGGTCAGAAAATGATTACCCCTTAGATACCTTCCTGTGGGAGTAAATTTATAACCAGCCACTTAGTCATCGTCTTTTGATGACTAAGTGAAATGGCTATAAGCCATGACTTGGCCGCTTGCAGCCTTAGTCAGATGGCTTGTAGCTTCACCAGTAGTTTCATCAGGCGCGAATCGCTGAGCCTCGCCGATTCCTTCGCGGCTGAAGCCTGTCCTGAGCAGCCTGTCGAAGGGGAAAAACCATCGCGTTACGCCGCGACCGCCATCCCCGTATTCTCCCCTGCCAGACTCGACATCTCATCCAGCGACAACACATGATCGACATTGAGGATGATGACGAACTTGCCATCCACCTTGCCCATGCCGCGAATAAAGTCGGCGCGAATTTTTGCACCGAACGACGGTGCCGGTTCGATCTCGGCGGGCGCGATGTCCAGCACTTCATTCACCGCATCCACCATCACGCCCACCACCTGCTGTTCTCCTTCGTGCTCGACTTCGATGATGACGATGCAGGTGCGGCGCGACACGCTGCTGGCTTGTTTGCCGAAGCGCGAGCCTAAGTCGATTACCGGCACCACGGCACCGCGCAGATTGATGACCCCCCGGATGAATTCCGGCATACGCGGCACTTCGGTGAGGTTGCCGTACTCGATGATTTCCTTGATACGCAAAATGCCGATGGCGAAGACTTCGCCGCTCAGCATGAAAGTCAGATACTGGTGTTGCTGCTCATCCTGCGTTGCGCTGTTGGCAACAGCAGGCAGCGATTTGTTGATTGTTGCGACTGCGTTCATGACTCCTCCTTAAAACAAATAATCCATTGCATCGGCCTGCGATAGGTATCGCGTTGCTGAGCGTGTGCTGTTGGGGCAAAGCCCCTTACAGCCACGGCCTACTCCTTGCGGGTGCCACCCATCCTACAAACCCTTGCGACGCCTCCGTAGGATGGGTTGAGCCCTTCGACTTCGCTCAGGACAGGCTGCGCGATAACCAATCACTTGGCAGCTTGCTGGCTTAGTCAGATGGCTATGCACAACTCCCCATCAAGCCGCCCATTAAAACTTCACGAACTCCGCCTCGTCATGTCCGGCATGCGCAAAGGCCAGCTTGCCAGCGCCGCTTTTGGCGGGCTTGACTACCGGCTTGGCGGTCGGCTGAAAAGCCTGATGCTTGACTGCCGCACCGCCGCTCACTTTGAAGAAGCTCATGAGTTGTTGCAGTTGTTCGGCTTGCGAGCTCATCTCTTCCGCCGTGGCGGCCAATTCTTCCGTGGCACTCGCGTTCTGCTGGGTGATTTGGTTGAGCTGATTCATTGCGGTGTTGATTTGTGCTGCACCGGAAGATTGCTCTTCGCTGGCGGCGGTGATCTCTTGCACGAGGTCGCTGGTCTTGTTGATGGCGGGAACGATTTCGTCCAGCAGTTTGCCTGCATCTTCGGCTTTGCTCACGCTGCCGCTGGCGAGTTCGCCGATCTCTTGCGCGGCCACTTGGCTGCGCTCTGCCAGCTTGCGCACTTCGGCAGCGACGACGGCGAAGCCTTTGCCGTGTTCTCCTGCGCGGGCGGCTTCGATGGCGGCGTTCAGCGCCAGCAGATTGGTCTGGTAGGCGATGTCGTCGATGATGCCGATCTTGCCTGCAATCTGTTTCATCGCGGTCACGGTCTCCTTCACGGCCTCGCCCCCCTCAGTCGCCTGTTTCGCGGCTTGCGCAGCCATGCCGTCGGTGACTTTGGCGTTCTCGCTGTTCTGGTTGATGGAGGCGCCCATCTGTTCGACCGAGGCGCTGGTCTCTTCCACGGAAGCGGCCTGTTCGTTGGTGGCTTGGCTCATGCTTTGTGCGGTACTCGATACTTCTTCCGAAGCACTGGCGATGTTGGTCGCGGCACCGTTCACTTCGCCGATGATCTGAGACAACTTCTCGACCATGCTCTTGATCGCGGCCAGCATGCTGGTAGTGTCGCCCTGCTTGACCTCAACGTTGACGGTCATGTCGCCGTTGGCGATCTTGGTGACAAGTTCTGCGGCGTAGCCGGGTTCGCCACCGAGCTGGCGGGTCAGGCCGCGCGTAATGAGATAGCCGGCGGCAATCCCCATCAACGCTGCTATCAGACTGATGACGATCATCATCGTGCGGGTCTGTTCATAACTTGCCACCGCCATATCCGCCTCTTCCACCATTTTGTTATCCTGAAAATCGGCCATGGCTTGCATCGCTTTGACGAAAGCCGTGTTGGTGGGTGCGAATTCTTTCAGCAGGTAATGCCGTGCTTCGTCTCTTGCCTTGGTGTTATTGAAATCGTCGCTGACCTTGTCGACGAATCCGTACAGTACATCGTATTTGTGATTGAGTTCGGAGCGCACCTTGGTGATTTCGTCCATCAGTTCGCGCCCCTTGGGGGTATTGATGGTCTTGTCCACTTCGTTCAACGCTTTGCTGTTCTTGGCGCGGCGGTCCTGAATATCCTGCTTGTTCTTTTCGATTTCAGCAGGAGTATCGACCAGCAACAGGTTGCGCAGGCTACGACCATTGTCCAGCGTGTTGGTGATCGCGATGGTCATACGCGCAACCTTGGCATAGCGATCCTTGACGATTTCTTCGGTATTGCCATTCATCGATGCCATATTGACCATGGCCACTATGACGATCATGACCATCAATGCCAGCACCAAGCCAAAACCCAGTGCCAGCTTGGTTGCTACTTTCATGTTATTCATTGCTTTCTCCCTGTTATTTGAATTAAAAACAATACGAACTGCCAATTACGACCCCGCCCATTATTTGCCGCTGACCTGTTGTATCTAGGAAAGAGGCATAGATCGACCCACATTCCATTGCACCGGCCTGCACCGGTGCAACGCTGTTTTAAAACCTCACAAACTCTGCTTCATCATGCGATGCATGCGCAAAGGCCAGTTTGCTTGCGCCGCTCTTGGCAGGCTTGGCGACAGGCCTTGCGGTCGGCTGAAAAGCCTGATGCTTGACTGCCGCACCGCCGCTCACTTTGAAGAAGCTCATGAGTTGTTGCAGTTGTTCGGCTTGCGATGACATCTCTTCCGCGGTAGCGGCCAGCTCTTCCGTGGCACTCGCGTTTTGCTGCGTGGTCTGGTTGAGTTGATTCATCGCAGTGTTGATCTGCGCGGCACCCGTGCTTTGCTCTTCGCTTGCGGCGGTGATTTCCTGCACGAGGTCGGCGGTCTTGTTGATCGCTGGAACGATTTCGTCCAGCAGCTTGCCCGCTTCCTCGGCTTTGCTCACGCTGCCGCTGGCCAGTTCGCCGATTTCCTGCGCGGCGATTTGCGAGCGCTCGGCCAGCTTGCGCACTTCGGCTGCCACCACGGCAAAACCTTTGCCGTGCTCGCCGGCACGCGCCGCTTCAATCGCCGCGTTCAGCGCCAGCAGGTTGGTTTGATAGGCGATATCGTCGATGATGCCGATCTTGCCCGCGATACTCTTCATGGCAGCGACGGTTTCTTTTACCGCAGTGCCGCCGTCGGTGGCCTGGCGGGAAGCCTGGCTCGCCATGCCTTCGGTGACTTTTGCATTTTCGCTGTTCTGGTTGATCGAGGCGCTCATCTGTTCGATGGAGGCGGAGGTTTCTTCCACCGAGGCGGCTTGCTCGTTCGTTGCCTGACTCATGCTCTGCGAGGTGGCGCTGATTTCTTCCGAGGCACTGCCGAGGTTATCCGCCGCGCTGCGCACCTCACCAATAATAGATGAAAGTTTTTCAGACATTTCCCGGATCGCCACCAGCATGCTGGTGCTGTCACCGGGATTGGTCTGCACCTGCACGGTGAAGTCGCCCGCCGCAATCTTGCCCACCACTTCCGCCGCATACGCCGGTTCACCGCCCAATTGGCGGATCAGGTTGCCCGTAATCAGGAAGGCAATGATTAACGACAGCACGACGCCGGCAATGGAGAGCGCGATCATGATTGTCGAGGTGCGGCTGTAAGTGCTACTGGCTTCCGCCGCCTGTTTGTCGCTGTTTTCTTTTTGCAGTGCAGCATTCTCGTCCAACGCATCCTGCCATTTCGTAACGGCGGGACCGGCCACAGTCAGGAGGGATTGGGTAGCCTCTGCATCCTTGTTGGCCAAGGCCAGTTCGATGATCGCGTTATTGAGCGGACGCGCGGTATTGGCAGCCTCGCGGATTTTGGCGCGGATGGCTTGCCCGCGTTCGCTGGCTGGCGTCTTTTCCAATTCTGCCCAAGCTTTGTCGTAGGCCGCGCGTGCCGCCAGCAGTTTTTGTTCCTGCTCCTTAATGGCCGACACCTCATTCAGCAGCACCATGGTGCGCAACACGCGGGAAACGATATGCACTGAATCGGACATGGTGTTGACCAGTTCCATCTTGTACATATTGTCTTTAACGATGTCATCGAGCCGGTCGTTGCTCGATTTCATCCCCCAAATACCCATCACAGCAATCGACACCATCAACAGCAACGCAATACCGAAGCCCAGCCCGAGCTGAACCCTAACCTTCATATTTGCAAACATAACTTTCCCGCCTTCAATAAAAAACAGATATACCGCAACCGCCGATCTTACAAACTCCATGCCAAATAGTGCGCAAGCACCAAGAGCGCCTGCTGAATCAGCAGCATCGGCAAGAACAACTAAAGTGCATCTTTGATAAACCAGTTCATCGCTGCTCCAACGCCGCTGTTTCGCGCCCGCCTACCTGTTGCATCAGTCTGGGCACATCGAGGATCAAGGCCACTTCGCCGTTGCCCATGATGGTGAAGCCGCCGAAACCGCGCGCGCCGCCGAACACCTTGCCCAGCGGTTTGATGACGGTCTGGTATTCGCCCAGCAGGTTGTCCACCACGATGCCGGCTTTGTGCCCGGCGTATTGCACGACGACGA
>JBBIJL010000081.1:0-9334 GCA_037446005.1 Gallionellaceae bacterium
CCCGGGAACACGTCGATGCGCGCGGCTTCGGCTGGGGTTTCGCGGCTGAGTGGTATCGGGATGATTGGGTGCTGCGCTTCGGCCGCATGTCCGGCCCGAAAGACCCCAATGGACTGCCAACCGACCTAGCTCTGGCTATCCACTACGGCGACCAGATCGAAGTGGAGCACGGTCACCAGCTGTATGGCCATCCCGGCAAAGTGCGGGTACTGGGTTGGCGCAATCGCGCCAAACTTGCCACCTTCAAGGATGCACTCGACTGGCTCAACGCCCATCCGGGTCAGTATGCCGGCCCCGATGCGCTCTATGCGGTGCGCAATAGCGAACAAATCAAATACGGTGTCGGCTTCAACATCGAGCAGGAAATCAGCGACAGCAGCGGCTTCTTTTTGCGCGCGATGCAGGCCGACGGAAAAACGGAAACCCATGCTTTTACCGAAGTCGACGGCTCCTTTGCCGCCGGAGTTGCCGTCAAGGGCGATGGCTGGGGGCGCGGCGAAGATGCCATCGGCCTTGCGCTTATGCGCAACACCCTGTCCGATGACCGCCGCCGTTTTCTTGAAGCAGGCGGCACCTCTTTCTTCATCGGCGACGGCGCCTTGAATTACCGCCCGGAGGTTATTGTTGAAAGCTATTACAGCCTGAACATCGGCAAGGATCTCTGGTTAACCCCCGACTACCAGTACATCCGCAACCCGGCCTACAACGCCGACCGCGGACCCATCCACGTTTATGCGCTGCGCTTCCACGCAGAGTTTTAACCCGTAGCCCCACGGCGAAGATTTGCCGCTATTCCTTTTTGGATTCGGCGATACGATCCATCAGGGCAAACAGCACGCCCGAAACGATGAAGGTGACGTGGATACCCACCATCCACGCCATCTGCGAATCGCTCAGATGCTCGACGCCGGGAGTTGAGATGTGCATAAACGCCTTGAGCAGATCTATAGCGGAGATGGCAACAATAGAGCCGATCAACTTGAGCTTGAGCCCCGAGTAATCCACCTTGCCCATCCAGTCCGGTTTGTCCACGTGGTCAGCCACATCAATTTTCGAGACGAAGTTTTCGTATCCGCTGAAAATCACCATGATGAGCAAATTCGCCACCAGCGTAATGTCCACCAGCGCCAGAATAGACAACACGGCTTCCCGCTCCGTGATTTCCAGCACGTGCATGGCGATATGAAAAAACTCCTGCCCGAACTTAGCCAGCAAAACTACCAACCCGCCCACCAATCCCAAATACATGGGCGCCAATATCCAACGACTACGAAACATCAGACTTTCAAAAAAATTTTCCATTGCAACTCCTGTTAGAACAGCTTGTGAAAAAACTCTGCCGGCGACCTACCTTTGTCATCCATTACTTGGGCACGACCAGACAGTTGAGCGACACCGCACTGAAGTACTGGTTGTCCAGCAACTGCTTGGCCACTTTGGCCTCGGCCTCGGCCAGCGCGCCGCCATTTTCAAAGAAAGAATGCGGAAAATATACCTCGGCTTCGGCTTTGCCGGCCACGTAGTGGAACACCACGCGCTGCGGTTCCGGCAGTCCCTCCAGCAGCGGCGCCAGATGCAGCAGCAAGCCTTCGCGATCCGGCATGCGCTGGACATTTTTGTCGTGGTCATGATCGTCTTCGGGATCGACATGCACCAGCACATCGGCCACCGCCTGATGGCTCTTCAGCACACGCCCGCGGGCATGCTCCGCGATGTAGTGCCCCTCCGACACGCTGATGCGCGGATCGACCAGAATATGTGCATCCACCAAGGCGCGGTGCGCCATACGACGGGTGCGCAATTCGTGCAGGCTTTGCACCCCCGGCGTATCAATCAGGGTCTGGCGGATGCTGTCCACTTCCTCGATGGAGAGTCCGGCATCAATCAGTTCCTGAAACGCATCCCATGCAAACACAATGCCCATGCGCACGATCATGAAGCCCACCAGAATCGCGGCCACCGAGTCGGCATACACGAATCCCAGCAGGTTGCCGCCGATACCCACCGCCACCACCAGCGACGAAGCCGCATCCGAACGCGCATGCCAGGCATTGGCGATAAGCATGGGCGAGCGTAGCCGCTCGCCCACATGCAGCATGTAACGGAACAGTCCTTCTTTGATGGCCAGCGAAATCAGCGCGACCCAGAGCGCCAGCGGTGCCACCGGGGGAAGATTGCCGATATGCTGCAACTTGATCGCTGCCGCCACCATGATGGCTCCGCCCGTGCCGACGAGAATGGCTCCCAGCACAAATGACGCCGCAGTCTCCACCCGGCCGTGACCGTAGGGATGGCTCTCATCGGCAGGCTCTTTGCTGTGGTGGCTCGCCACCAGCACCAGAAAATCGCACACCAGATCGGACAGCGAGTGCATACCGTCCGCAATCAAACTCTGGGAGTGCGCGAGGAAGCCGGCCACAATCTGCATCAGCGTGAGCAAAATGTTGGCCGCCACGCTGACCCAGGTGGAGCGGTTGGCCATAGTGTTGCGTTGCGGGTCGTCGTAGGCAATGTAGCCGTGTTCGTGGTTGCTCATGGCGGAGGACTTTTGCGGGGTGGGATTGAGATTCATTCTGGGCGCCAATTGTTAAAAAAACGTGAAGTCCGAATTTTAAGTCAGAGACTAACGATCCATTGGATATTTCTCGTGAACTTTTCAGTTCGCCGCTCTCTAATACGGCCAGTAACCTAGGCTACATCGGCTAGAATGCCGCACCTCTCGCAAGAGGTTTACCGAATCGAGCATCCAAATATCCCTGCCATGGTTGAGCGTCGCATTCTACTAACAAGTCATCCCGTCGCGCAGTGCATTTTGCTGGCAATTGCACTCCTGTCGGGTTGTGCCGCAGGCCCCGATTTCAAACGCCCGGATGCGCCTGCTGCGAGCAGCTACACCGTGCAGCCGCTCGCGGCAAATGCCTCCGGTGAAGCCCCGCATTTCGTTGCCGCCAAAGACATCCCTTACGACTGGTGGACATTGTTCCGTTCGACGCAACTCAACACATTGATCGAACGCGCGCTCAAAGCCAACCCCGATATCGAGGCTGCGCAAGCCGCATTGCGTCAGGCCCATGAAAACGTCATCGCGCAACAAGGTTTTTTTGCGCCCTCGGTCGCGCTGAACTATGCGCCCTCGCGCAACAAACTCGCGGGCAATATGGGCGGCAACTCGCCCGGCTTGCAGCAGAACGGCAGCACGATACAGAGCACTCCCGACAGCCCGGCTTTCTACAACTTCCACACCGCGCAGCTCTCGGTGGGTTATGTGCCGGACGTGTTCGGCCTTAACCGCAAACTGACCGAGTCGGCGCAAGCGCAGGAAGAGTGGCAGCGCATGCAGTTGCAGGCTACCCAGCTCACGCTGGTTTCGAATCTGGTCGCAGCCGCATTTCAGGAAGCCGGCCTGCGCGCGCAAATGGATGTTGCGCAGACGCTGGTCTCCATCAACCGCGAAAATCTGGAGATCATGCAGCGGCAACTCAAACTCGGATTTGTGGCCGACATTGACGTGGCAACGCAGGAGGCCGCGCTGGCGCAGTCCGAGCAAGCCTTGCCACCGCTCACCAAACAACTGGAACAAACGCGCGATCTCATCCGCGCCTTGTCGGGCAACACTCCCGATCAGGACGTGCCGGAAATTTTCGAGTTGGCCTACCTGAATGTGCCGGAAGAGTTGCCCTTGAGCCTGCCGTCCCGACTGGTGGAACAACGCCCCGACGTGCGCGCCGCCGAAGCGCAACTGCACAGCGCCAGCGCGCTGTACGGCGTGTCCATCGCCAACAAGATGCCGCAATTCATGGTGACCGCCAACGTCGGCGGCATGGCCACTTCGCCGGACTGGATGTTCCGCAGCGGCGGCACATTTTTCAGCCTCACCGGCAACATCTCGCAAATTATTTTTGACGGCGGCACCTTGCAGGCCAAATCGCGCGCCGCCGAACAAGCCTTGCTTCAGGCCGGCGCGCAATATCGCAGCACCGTGATCGCCGCCCTGCAAAATGTCGCCGACACGCTGCATGCCATCAAAGCCGATGCCGATGCGCTCAAGGCGGCCAAGGCCGCAGAGCAGGCGGAATTGAGCGTGCTCAAATTGACGCGCAAACAATACCAGTTGGGCTATGTGAGCTATCAGGCCTTGTTGGCCGCGCAGCAAAATTATCAGCTCAGCGTTGCGGCTCTGGTTCAAGCGCAGAGCGTCCGTCTGGGCAACACCGCCGCGCTATACCTGGCACTGGGCGGCGGCTGGTGGAAGCGCGAAGCCGCCATTGCGTCCGCCCCGGCGCCGGCAACCAAATCGCCTGCCGCAATCACTGTTGCCGCCGCGCAAGGAGAGCACGCTCGATGAGCCAGCTGTACAAAAATATTGCCGCCCTGTTGCTGCTCGCGGCACTGGCCGGCGCGGGCTATATGGCTTGGCAGAAATATAAGCCGGCCAGCACCCCTGTTGCAGCGCCCCAGCCCGCACCGCATAAAAACACGGACACACTGCACTTCGACGCCAACGCGCCGCAGCTGGCTTTCATCCAGATCAAACCGGTCGAAGCGTTTCCCGAACCGCTGGTAGAGCCGCTGAACGGACGCATCGCTTACGATGACAACCGCACCGCGCGCGTGTTCTCGCCCATCGCCGGACGTGTCGTGAAAATTCTGGTCGAGACCGGGAAGGCTGTGAAAGCCGGCGAAGGCGTGCTGGCGCTCGATGCCCCCGACTATGCGCAGGCCGCAGCCGACAGCAGCAAGGCGGATGCCGATCTGGCGCGCAAGCAGGAAACGTATGAGCGCGCCAAGTTGCTCTATCAGGCCAAGGGGCTGGCGCGCAAAGATCTGGAACTGGCCGAAGCCGACTGGCAGCAAGCCCGTACCGAAGTCGCGCGCGCCAAGGCTCGCCTCAGGAATTTAAGCGGCCATGCGGGCGGCGTTGCGGGGCAGTACATCCTGCGCGCACCCATCGACGGCATCATCAGCGAGCGTCAGGTCAACGCGGGCAGCGAAGTGCGCCCCGACGCGGTCAATCCTTTGTTCGTGATTACTGATCCCGCGCATGTCTGGGTGCAGGTTGAATTGCCGGAGCAGCAATTGGAGAAAGTTAAAATCGGGCAGGCGGTGCTGCTCCGCGTCGATGCTTATCCCGACGAATCTTTTCTGGGCAAGGTTGCCGTCATCGGCGGCGCGCTGGATGCGCTCACGCGCCGCATCCAGGTGCGCTGCGAACTGGAAAACCCGCAGTTGAAATTAAAACCGGAAATGTTCGCGCGCGTCTCGCCCATTGCCGACGAACACTCCAGCTTGCCGCGCATACCCAATACCGCTCTGGTCACGCAGGGTTTGTACAGTTATGTGTTCGTTGAAACATCTCCCGGCGTGCTGCAACGCCGCCGCGTCACGCTCGGCATGCAGGGACGCGAAAGCTATGTCAAAGAAGGTTTGCAGGCAGGCGAGCGCGTGGTCACCAGCGGCGCATTGCTGCTGAATGCCGAACTGGCGGGCAGCGACTAATGGTTAGCTCATGCTAGAAAAACTCATCACCTTCGCCCTGCAACAGCGCGTATTCGTACTGGCCGGCGCGTTCGTCCTGCTCATCGCGGGCTGGAACGCCACGCAGAATCTGCCGATTGAAGCCTTTCCCGATGTCCAGGATGTGCAGGTGCAAATCGTCACCCAGGTTCCGGGGCAGGCGCCGGAAGAAGTCGAGCGCAGCGTCACCCTGCCGATAGAGCGCGAGATGAGCGGCGTGCCGCGCATGACGCAATTGCGCTCGGTTTCGATCACCGGCCTGTCGGTCGTCACGCTCACTTTTGCCGACAACACCGACGACTATTTTGCCCGCCAACAGGTGCTGGAAAAATTGCAGAACGTGACCCTGCCGCCCGGCTCGCAACCCGGCCTGGCACCGCTGACCAACGCGGTGGGCGAGGTATACCGCTACGTGCTGGATGTGCCGGCCGACATGTCGCCGCGCGAGGTGCGCGCCTTGCAGGACTGGGTGCTGCGCCCCGCGTTGCGCCAGGTGCAGGGCGTGGCCGATGTGGTCAGCTTCGGCGGTACGGTCAAGGAATATCAGGCGCGCATCAATCCGTTCATGTTGCGCAAATTCAACGTCACCATCGACCAAGTCGCGCAAGCCTTGGGCGCAAATAGCGCCAACGGCGGAGGCGGCATCCTGCGGCGCGGCGACGAGGCGCTGGTGGTGCGCAGCATCGGGCTGTTCCAGAGCATCGACGACATCGCGCGCGTCGTCGTCAGCGCCAAAGACGGCAAGACCGTCCTAGTGGGCGACGTGAGCGAAGTGAGCATCGGCGACCGGCCGCGCTCCGGCATCGTGGCATTCAACGAGCACGACAACGTAGTGCAGGGCATCGTGCAAATGACCAAGGGGCAGAACGCCACCAAAGTAGTGGAAGCGCTCAAGGAGCGCATCGCGCAACTGGCGCCCAAATTGCCGCCGGGCGTCAAGATCGTCCCCTACTACGACCGCACCGATCTGGTACGCCATACCGTGCATACGGTGAGCGAAAACCTGATCGTCGGCGCGCTGCTGGTGGTCGCCATCCTGATTGTGTTCCTGCGCAACTGGTATGCGGCGCTGGCGGTTGCGGTCATCATTCCGCTGGCGCTGCTGTTCGCGTTCATTCTGATCGACACGCGCGGCGTTTCGGCCAACCTCATTTCGCTCGGCGCGGTGGACTTCGGCATCATCATCGACAGCGCCGTGGTGCTGGTCGAGGCGCTGATGGTCAAACTCGCGCTGGCCAAAACCGACACGCTGGCGCACCACCAAGGCTACGGCTGGCGCATCCACCTCATCAAGCAGACCAGCATCGAAATGGGGCATCCCATCCTGTTCTCCAAAGCCATCATCATTCTGGCCTTCCTGCCCATCTTCACCTTCCAGCGCGTGGAAGGGAAAATTTTCTCGCCCGTGGCGTTCACGCTGACCTTCGCGCTGCTGGGCGCAATTTTGCTGACGCTCACGCTGCTGCCCGCGCTGCTGAGTTACGCGGTCAGGAACAAAGACCTCGCCGAACAACACAGCGCGTGGATGCACCGCTTGCAGGAGCATTACCGCAGCCTGTTGCTGTGGGCGGCCGGCTATCGCAAAGCCATCGTGGGTGCGGCTATCGGCCTGCTCGCGCTCACGCTGGCTTTCGCGGCCATGCTGGGCAGCGAGTTCCTGCCCAAGCTGGACGAAGGCAACATCTGGCTGACCATCAGTCTGCCTCCCGCCACCGCACTGGATAAAACCAAAGAGGTCGAGCGCCAGGTGCGCGCCATCCTGAATACCTATCCCGAGGTGAACAACGTCACCACGCAAGTCGGCCGCCCCGACGACGGCACCGACCCGAAAGGCCCGAACAATCTGGAAATTATGGCCGATCTCAATCCGCACGACGTGTGGCGCTTTGCCGACAAGGAAGCGCTCATTGCCGACATGACCCGAAAAATACATGCCATTCCCGGCGTACCGACCAACTTCTCGCAAGTGATTCAGGACAACGTCGAAGAAGCGTTGTCCGGCGTGAAAGGCGAAATCTCGGTCAAAATATTCGGCCCCGATCTGGACATCCTCGAGGACAAATCCATGCAGGTGGCCGGCATTCTCAACGATATTCGCGGCGCGGCGGATGTCGCGGCCATCAAGGTCGGCGGCCAAACCGAACTGAATATCACGCTGGATCGTGCCCGCATGGCGCGCTACGGCATCAACATCAACGACGCGAATGCCACCATCCAGACCGCATTGGCGAGCAGCACTGTCAACGCTTTTTATGAGGGCGACCGCCGCTTCGATGTCACGCTGCGCATCGCCGAAGAATTCCGCGATGCCGTGGATGATGTCGCCGATTTGCCCATCGCACTGCCCAACGGCGCCTCGATTCCGCTGGGCTCGATCGCCACTATCGAAATTCGCCAGGGTGCGGCGCGTGTCGGGCGCGAAGCGGGGGGGCGCGTGGTGGCCGTAAAAGCCAACCTGCTCGGGCGCGATCAGGGCAGCTTCGTCGCCGAAGCGATGCAAAAAGTGAACGAGCAAGTCACCCTGCCGCCCGGTTACAGCATGACCTGGGGCGGGCAATTCGAAAACCAACAGCGCGCCCTCAAACGCCTCAAAATGATCGTGCCGCTGTCGGTGTTGATGATCTTCGTGCTGCTGTTCTGGGCTTTCAAATCCATGCGCAAGGCCTTGCTGGTCATCCTCATGGTGCCGTTCACTTTGATCGGCGGGCTGGCCGGGCTGGGACTGGCGGGACTCCATCTCTCGGTATCCGCCGCCGTCGGCTTCATCGCCGTCGCCGGTATCTCGGTGCAGAACGGCGTCATCATGGTGGAGCAGTTCATGGAAGGGATGCGCAGCGGCGGCACCTTGATTGAGAGCGTACTGGAAGGCGCGGTAGCGCGGCTGCGCCCGATACTCATGACCGCGCTGATGGCCGGCATCGGCCTGCTGCCCGCCGCGCTGTCGCACGGCATCGGCTCGGAAACGCAACGCCCGTTCGCCGTGGTCATCGTCGGCGGCATCATCTCCGCCACCCTGTTCACTCTGCTGCTGCTGCCTCTGCTGTTTCCGGTATTCGCCGAAGAGGTCAACGTCGAGAAAGATCAGCCGCTCGGCAATGAGTAACGGCAAAACATGAGGAGTTCCAACAAAAAGAGCGGGCACAAGCCCGCTCTTTTATTCACTGCCCCGCAGGCAAGTTAAGCCGTTACCGCATCCATCAACTCCATATCCCTGCTGCTCATGAGTTTCTCGATGTCCACCAGAATCAGCATGCGCTGGTCCACGGTACCCAGCCCCATGATGTAGCGGGTGTCCAGAGCGGTGGACAGCGTCGGGGCGGCCTTGATCTGGTCCGGGGTCAGCGTCAAGACGTCGGAGACGCTGTCCACCACCACGCCCACCACGCGTGTGCTCAGGTTGAGGATGATGACGACGGTGAACTGGTCGTAGTCCACTTTGCCGAGGTTGAATTTGATGCGCAGGTCAACAATCGGCACGATGATGCCGCGCAGGTTGATGACGCCTTTGATGAACGCCGGGGTGTTGGCGATGGCGGTGACGGCGTCGTAGCCCCGGATCTCCTGCACTTTGAGGATGTCCATGCCGTATTCTTCATGGCCCAGGGTGAAGGTGAGAAACTCCCCTCCCGCTGTGCCGCTGGTGTTGACTGTGCTGGTCTCTGTTGCCATGTCGGTCTCCTTGTCTTTGACATAGGATCAAGAATTCAGGATGCGGGAATAACAATCCCCGCTCTGAATCCCGAGTCCTTACTCCCGAATCCTGCTTTTAGAATTCTTCCCACTCTTCTTCGCCGGCTTTGGCTGCCGGTTTGTTGGGCAG
>JBBIJL010000082.1:0-9302 GCA_037446005.1 Gallionellaceae bacterium
GCTCGCGCGCATCCGCGAAGAGACTTTGCGCAACGAGCGCATCGTCGCGCTCGGTATGCAGGCCGCCAGCGCGGCGCACGAGATGGGCACGCCGCTGTCCACGCTGTCGGTCGTCATCGGTGAACTGCGCCACGAAACGGACGCGCTGCCCGAATGGCGCGAAAGCCTCACCCTGCTGGACGGGCAGGTGCGCAACTGCAAACGCATCCTCGACAAGTTGCTGGCCAATGCGCAGGACTCCGCACCGGCTTCCGCGCAATCGCTGGAACAATTCGTCATCGACATTCTGGACGAATGGCAGTTGCTGCGTCCCGCCGTGCATCACCGCTACCATTCCTCCGGCGCGCAACCCGCGCCGCAGCTGCGCATCGACCCGTCGCTGCGCGCCGCCCTGCTCAATCTGCTCAACAACGCCGCCGATGTTTCGCCGCACGAGATCGACATTCACTCGCGCTGGGACGACACGCATTTCACGCTGGAAATACAGGATCACGGCCACGGTCTAACCCCCGAAGCCGCCGCCAATGCCGGCTCGGCGTTCTTCACCACCAAGGAAGAGGGACGCGGACTCGGACTCTTTCTCGCCAATGCCACCATCGAACGCTTGGGCGGCAAAGTGCGCCTATTCAACCGCGAAGGCGGCGGCGCCACCACGGAAGTGGTACTGCCGCTGCAAGGAAAGCTCGCATGAACCGGCCCTGCACCGACTGCCCGTCCTTGCTGCTGGTGGACGACGACACGACGTTTTGCGGCGTGCTCTCCCGCGCGCTGGAAAAACGCGGCTTTGCCGTGACCGTCGCGCACAGCGTGGAGCAGGCGCTGCCACTGGCGCAAGCCAACCCGCCGGAATACGCGGTGGTCGATCTGAAAATGGCCGGAGCATCCGGCTTGGTGCTGATACAGGCGCTGCATGAACTCGATGCCGCCACGCGCATCGTGGTGCTCACCGGCTACGCCAGCATCGCCACGGCCGTGGAAGCGGTCAAACTCGGCGCCACGCAGTACCTCGCCAAGCCCGCCAATGCCGACGAGATCGTCGCCGCCTTCGGCCACAGCGCCAGCACCGAACTGCCGCTCAACGCATTGCCACCCTCGGTGGAACGCATGGAATGGGAGCACATCAACCGCGTACTACAGGAGCAGCAGGGCAACATTTCCGCCACCGCGCGCCAGCTCAACATGCACCGCCGCACCTTGCAGCGCAAGCTGGCGAAACGCCCCGCCGCCTGAGCCCGCACCCGATCCGAAGCCAGATACGCGCTCCTACGGGGGAGTCGTCGCTAACGGATAATCCAAGTTGAACTCACTGCTATTGCTGCGTGACGGTTTGCGACACGGGGAATCCGCCCATCGTCCCGATGCCCGAGTAGCCCGTCATGCACACATCGCCCATCATTCCGCCAGCGGTGCAGTCCGCATAGGCCAGACGGTTTATCTGCGCCGCCGTCAACGCTGCCGCCGGATTGGCGAGGTTCACATAGATCGTGACATAGGCGTTTCCCGTGCCGCCGGCGGCGGGATTTTTGGCGGCGGGATAGCCGTAGTACAACCCCGGCGAACCCGGCGCAAAGCCGCCTTCGGAAAAAGTGTTGGTGCTGTTTAACGCAAACGCGCTGACCAGCAGCCCTCCCTGCCCGTCCGCGACTGCGGAGAGCTGGTACGCAAGCGGCACGGTGAGCATCGGCGGGCCGGTCACCGCCGAAGCCAATTTGCCCGCCAGATTCGACACCGTGCCGGTGGTGGAATTGAACGTGAAAGAGCCGGTGAAGATCGAATCGTTGGGCTGGGTATCGGGTTCGTAAAATCTCAACGTGACGTTATATCGGGTGAGCACCTCTGCCGGGGCCGACGCCGTGCTGTTGCCGACACTGTTGGTGGCAGTCACCGCAAAACTGTAGCCCGCGCAGGTGGACGGGCAAGTCAGCGTAAGCGGCGACGCGGTGCCCGCCGCCGTGATGCCGGCCGGGTTGGAGGTCACGCTATAGCCGGTGATAGGGCTGCCGCCGCTCGACGCCGGGCCGGTGAAGCTGACCGTGACGCTACCCGGCAGCGTACCTGCGGTCGCTTTGACTGCGGCAGGCGCGCCGGGCACCGTGAGCGTCCCCGGCCACGCGGCGACCGCGAGGGTCTGCGTCACCTGCGGCGCGGCGAAGTAGTAACCATCGCCGGCCTGATTGGCCGCGACGGTACACGCGCCTGCCGCAATATCCGTCACCACGCCGGTGACCGCATCGACGGCGCAGACGGCCGGCGTGATGCTGCTGTAGCTGACCGCAAGGCCGGAACTGGCGCTGGCCGCGACGGTGGCGGTGCCGTAAATCGCCAGCGCGGGCGCGGCCGCAAAGCCGAGCGTCTGCACGGGATTGATCGCGACGCTGATGCTCTGCGTCGCCTGCGGCGCCGGGGAAAATTCGCTGTTGCCGGGCTGGTCGGCGGCGATGATGCAGGCACCTGTCGCAATGGCGGCCACCACGCCGGAAGCGCTATCGACGCTGCACACGGTTGGCGTGGCGCTGCTGTAGCTGACCGCGAGACCTGAACTGGCCGTGGCCGAAACCGTGGCGCTGCCGTTTAAAGTCAGCGCGGGTGCGGCGGCAAAGCTGATGCTCTGCGCCTGCGCCTTGATTGCGGGGCCGCCGCGCCCGCCGCAGCCGGCCAAAAGCGCCAGTGCCAGCAATCCGGCAAGTATCAGTACGCTCCTGCAAGGGGGATTAGCGCTGCGCTTGCGATTGATTTGCATGATCCCCATCTCAGAAATCCACGTTCAGTGCGGTGTTGATCGAGCGTCCCATGCCGGGAACCGCGACGCCCCACGGGATGCCTTTGCTGGTCATCGACGCGCCCTGTCCGAGATAAGCGCCCCCCAGCGGCATAGCGTAGAAGCGGTTAAACACATTCTCGATGCCGATGTCGAGACGCGCCTGTTTCCACTCGTAGCTGGCGCGCAGATTGAACAGGCTATAAGCGCCGGTGCCGATCTCGTTCCTGACTTGCGACACCCGCGTCTTGGCATCCACCAGTTGCACTTCGGCAGTATTGTTCCAGCCGCCCAAGCGCTGCGTCACGGCCAGCTTCATATTCGGCGGCATGATGTTGTAAAGAGAATCGCCCGTGCTGCGGTTCTCGCCCCGCACGTAATTCAGCACGCCGCTGGCGGTGAAGCTGCCGTAGCCGTCGGCACTTCCGAGCAGGCGCCGCCCCGATACGTCGATACCGTAAAGCCGGGCGGATTGGTTCACGTACTGGAGATTGACGAAGCCGGTCGTGGCGGTGAGGTTGGCAGCACCGCCGCACTGGCCGAAATCGCAGCGTTTCGCGTCAATGTAGTTCTGCACGCGGGTGTAGTAAGCCGTCGCTTTCAGCCCCCAGATTTCCTCTGCGGCATCATGCCAGTCGCCGCCGGCGCTGAGGGTATGCGCCACTTCCGGCTTCACGTCGGGATTGCCGATGTAGCCGTTGCCGTCGCCGACGAAATTATTCATCAGCGTCGCCATCGGCTGGGTAGACCACGGGTAGCGCTGGTAGAGGTTGGGCGAGCGGGATTTGCGCGCATAGCCCGCATCGAAGGTCCGGGTTGCGTCGGGACTGTAGCGCGCCAGCGCGGTCATGTCCCAGTTGTAGTCGGTGCGCCGGCGCGCGCGCGCGTTGAAGGCGGCCGCGTCGGCCGCCCAGATCGGCGCGGCGTTGTAGCCCTGCACGGGCTCCGCGTCCGTCTGCACGGTATCGCTGCGCACGCCCCACTGGCTGAGCCACTCCTGACTCCAGCGCGCTTCCCATTCGCCGAAAACATCGAGGCGGTCGCGCGTGCCGTAGTCGACGTTCCAGAAGGTGTTGGGCCCCATCATCCCGCCGGCCTGCGGCCACCAGTCGTACAGCGTGTACGCCTGGTACTCGACGCCGGCGCGCAGGATGTCCCGTTCTGCCAGCACGATATTCCCCTGCACCTGCGCTCCCGTGGTTTTCGCCTCCGTTTCCATCGGCATGCCGAGCGTGCCGTAGGTGAAGCGGTCTGGCCCCATATTCATGGCATGCTTGGTGTTTTGCTCGTAGACGCGCGCTTCCAGATCGCCCCACTGATACCCGCCCGCGTAACGCAGGTTGGCCTGCGTGCTGTGGTTGCCGGTCATGTCCATGCGCTGGTTCGGGAAGCCCTCGTAGGAAAGATGCTGCGCGCCCACGTTCAGCTGGAGCAGATGTTCTTCGTGGCGCAGCGCAAAGCCGACATCCTGATTTCTGGATATGTAGGAAGTCGAGCCGACAACGTTGCCGCCCAGCCACTCCCCGCCCACCGTTCCCGCGCCGGAGGCCTTGAAGTCCCGCGCTGCCGCGTAGTTATCGGCTTGCGCGCTCGACCCGCCAAACGACAGGTGCAGGTTTTCCGTCGCGATCAGCGCCGCGACATTGCCGCCATGCGCCTTGCCGTTACTGCGATAAAAAGCGCCGGCGTGCCCCTGGATCAAGGTCGTCTCCGCGCTGTCGGCGAACTCGGGCGCAACGGACTTCACCTGTATCGTGCCGCCGATGCTGTCGCCGCCGACGCTGACCGGGGTGATGCCGGCAAACACGGTGGCGCTGCCGACCTTGGTCGGGTCGATGTAGGACAGCGCCGAGTTCATGTGGTTGGGGCAGGCGGAAACCAGATCCATGCCGTCCACCTGCACGCGGATGCGGTCATCCGCCAAGCCGTGAATGGCCGGCAGGCTGGACACGCCGCCCGCACCGTAAAGGCTTACGCCGGGAGTGTCTTGCAGCAGGCGCGCGCTGTCGCTGGTGGCGGAGCGTTGCGATGCCAGTCCCGCCTTGTCGGGCCCTGCCGCACCCAGCGACGAGTTGGATGACTTGCTGGCCGTAACCACCACCGGAGCCAGCATGCCCGTGTCGTACACCGCCGCAGGCGGCGTCTCTTCGGCATTTGCCAGCAGCGGAACGGCGGCCAGCAGCGCCAGCCGGGACAATCTCAACGGCTTCATTTGGCTGTTTCGGTAATCTGCTTGGGCGCGCTAAAGGGTTGGGAAAAACGCGGGTTGGTCAGAAACTGTTCGTCCGTCAGCGTGTTCAGGAAGGCGATGATGTCGGCCTTATCCTGTGCGGAAAGTTCGATCCGGTCGATGCGCGCATCCTTGAGCGGACTTTTGCGGCCGTCGCCCTTGAACGGGCCGTCGCCAATCACTCGACCATGCCCCGCATAAAAATCCAACACCTGTTCCAGCGTGGCGATGCTGCCGTCGTGCATATAGGGCGCGGTGACCGCCACATTGCGCAAGCTCGGCGCGCGGAACATGCCCATGTCTTGCGCGCGGTTGGACAGCTCGATAATGCCGCGGTTGCCTTCCGGGAATCCGCCTTTGCCGTCGATGTTGTAGAGCCCGGTGTTATGGAACAGCGTCGGCACTTCTGCGGAATCCGCCGCGATCACCTGATCGTTGAAATTAAAACTGCCGTGGCACTGCGAACATTGCGCCTTGTCGGAGAAAAACAGCGCGCGCCCGCGCTCCTCATCCTTCGACAGCTCCGCTTTGTGTTGCAGGAATTGGTCGTATTTGCTGTCGGCGGAAATCAGGCCGCGCTGAAAAGCGGCAATCGCTTTGATGATGTTCTGCAATGAGAGGGGTTGCTCTTCGCCGGGAAACACCTGTTTGAATTGCTCCACGTAGGCGGCATCGGCACGCAGGCGCTCCAGAATCGCTGGCTTGGTCTGGTCGTTCACGCCCATCTCCACCGGATTCTCGCCCAGCAAGGGGTTGAGCATCTGCCGTTCCATCGATGCGAGGGAATAATTCGCCCAGGTGAAATACGGGTGATAGGCGGAATTGGCCAAGCCTTGCGCGCTGCGCGCGGTGTGCTCGCCGGTCGAGCCGGTTGCCACCGCTTTGCCGTCGGTGAAGGCCAGACGCTGGAAGTGGCAGGACGCGCAGGCGAGCGTGCCGTTTCCAGACAGGCGTTTGTCGTAAAACAGGCTGCGCCCCAATTGGAATTTTTCTTCCGACATCGGGTTGTCCGCCGGAATTTTGGGCTGCGGGAAATGCGCGGGCAAATCCCATTTCCATTCGGTTAATTTCTTGGGCTGGTACAGGGCGGAGAAAAAATATCCCGCCAGCGCGACGCCCAGCCCGAGCGCCGCCACGCCGATCCATATTGCGCGTTTTTTTTGCAGTGCCATATCGCAACTCCTGTGTTCTCACAAAAGCACTGCCGCCGCACCCTGCCAGCATACGCTGGCCGGTGCGGCGGCGAGTACTCCCGAATCAACCGCCCGATTACTTAACCACGAACAATGTCTGTGCGGCGCCGTCGTTGATGGGCAAACCGGAGTTCGCATCAATCTGGAGCTTGTTGAAGAAATACGCCGCGCTGCCGGCCATCATCATCCCGCCCGGCTTGCCCGACATCCAGGTCTTGGAGGCAGTCAGGTCAACACCGTTAAACAGCGCGCCCAAATCCAGCGCAATTTTCTGGTTGGCCGCATTGAAACTGGCAAACGACATGCTCATGCGGTTCGGGCTGCCGCAACCGTTGATGACATCGCCGTTCGCGGGGTTGGCCTTGCAACCGGTCGAACCCAGGTGAACCATCGTCGTCACGCCGGCCGTGGCGGGCGCCACGGCGTTGGCGGTAAATTCGATCTTGGTGAATTTACGGCCGCTTTGCCACGACCAGTTCAGCGCGGAATTCTGCAACGGCAACGGCGTCGTGGCAGCGGCAATGTTGCTATGGTTCAACTGCGGCGGCACACCGACGGTCAAGGCGATGCCGACGTAATTTCCCGGCGCGACCTTGCCGGTGACAGCCGTATAAGTTGCCGCCGTACCGGTTGCGCAAGTATTCGTGCCGTCCTCGAAATCCAGCAGGGCGACATTGCTGCCCTGATTGGTGTTCTCGGTCATGATGACGGGCGCATATTTACCGTTCGCATCAATCAGCGCCACGTTGGAAACGTAGAAGCGCAAATCTTTCAGCGAACCGCTGGTATTGGCCGTACCCAGCGTCAACGCATTGGCCGCACAGCCGGTCGTGCCGATGACTGTCGCACCGTTCACCACGTCGAAATTGATGGTCACCGCTTGCGTTGCCGCCGCCATTACAGCGCTGGCATTGTTGGCCGCAATCAGCGATTTCAGGGTGCCCGCACCGGGGATGCTGCTGGCATTCACGATCGCGGGAGTAAACAACGTGCTGGCAGCGGCAGCATTGCTGGTCGCCTGCATTTGCAGCACCGCCTCGGCCTGGCTCAACAACATTCTTTGCGTCGCGAAATCCGTATTGGCAACAGCGGATGCACCAAGAGTAGATTTGCCCAGCTTCAGCACCGCCGCCACGGTCTTGGCCGCTTCGTGCGCGCGGAAATGCCCGTTGGTTTGGTCGGTCGCATTGCCCTTCAATGCCACGTAGTTATCCAAAGCGCTCACGCCGCTCGCCGCCGGGATGCCCAGAGCCTGACCCACCGCAGCAACCGCCGAAGCAGCGCTCGCCCCTGCGGCCACTTTGTCTTGCACCAGCGTGGTCAACGGGCTCACGAACGACGCGCCAGCCGGAGAAGTCAGCGTAAATGCAGTGCCGACCGGAGTGTTGGTGTCCTGGTCAACCGAGGTGGAGGGAACCTCCGCCACAATCGGGAATTGCGTTTCTTGCCCGGCGGTAATGCCGGAGATGGTGTACGCACCATTGGCACCGGTGGTACCCGACGGCTCGCCCGCATCGCACACGCCGTTGCTGTTCGTATCCAGACAGACTTTGGCGTTCGACAAGTAACCGTCCGCCACCACACCGAACAATGAGGCAGTCGCCGCGGCAGGCGTGCTGGAACTGTTGCTGCCCAGACATCCCGACACCAGCACGGCAATCGCCGTCATGCCCACACCGATCTCAATCCCTTTTCTTAGCTTGCTCTTGGACAACAACATAGAACCAACCTCCCGGAAATATTGTTAGGAAAATCATCTGCACCATGGGTGCATGATTTGCGGGATGCAATGTATCCAAGAAAGTTATGCGCGGGAATGTGGCATTTTGTCGCACCCCCTGCGACATCATGTCGCATTCCAAGCGGACTGGAATGCCGCTACATTGCGCCGCGTCAGGATGCGGTGCGCGTCGGTTGGTTATCTCCTCCCCCAGAGCGCTAAATGATGCGCGCACCGCCAGCCTGCCTCCTTCCTATTTCCCCCATGTCCTCGCGAAGCACCGGCAGTTTGATTAGAATGCGCGTTCGCGGCATCCGCCCCAAAATCAATTACGCCAGGAAAGAGAACATTGAGTACCAGCAGTTCGCCAGTCAATCTGAGAGAAGCCGTCCGCCACCTCGACAACCTGCCCGCCATGCCGGTCATCGCGCAGAAAATCCTCGCGCTGCATCTGGAAAGCGACGAGGGGGAACGGGCAATGCTCAAACTCATCGAGCAGGATCCGCAGATCGCGGCCAAGATTATCGGTCTCGCCAATTCCCCGCTGTTCGGCGCATCCAAGCGTGTCGCCTCGATTGCCGATGCCGCCATGCTGCTAGGCATCACGCGCGTCAAATCCGTCACCATGGGTATCGCGGTGATGTCCTCTCTGGCTAGAAAACCGGCTGGGAAACTGGATATTCAGCGGCTCTGGCTGCACAGCCTGTCCATTGCGCTGGCACTGCGCACGCTTTCCCGCGCCATGCCGAGCAACACGCGCCCGCTCGACGACGAAATATTTCTGGCGGGACTGTTGCACGATATCGGCTACATGGTGCTGAACCATCTAGACCAAAAACGCAGCGATGAACTGCATACGCGCCTCGCCGCCGAGCAAGACCGCCCCTCCATCGAAATCGAAGCCGAGCTGCTGGAAATGAACCACTGCGAACTCGGTTCCGAGCTGGCACGCCACTGGGACTTGCCGGATGCCGTCGTGGCGGTATTGCGCTACCACCACGATCCCGCCAATGAAAACGCTGCGGCGGGACAACCCTTGGTCAGCATGGTCAACCTTGCGGAAAAAATATTAACAACGGTCGGTATCGCCGAACACACTACGGGCGAGATAACCCCCGAAGAGTGGCAGGCACTGGGAATAGACCCGGCCAAAGCCGGCGAATTGATCGAACAAATTAACCTGCAAGCCGAAGAAGCAAAACAAACCGCCGGAAATTTCCCCTGAGCCGCAGCTCCAATGCAACAGGGACGCAAATGCGCCCCTGTCTGTATCGACCAAAATCCTGCCGCGCCACTAGGTGGACGACATCACCTCATGCAGTTCGTTTATCGCAATAAGTATGCGACGCGTGGCTTGCGCGAATTCATTTTTCAGCAATTCCTCGGCTTCGTCCCGACGCC
>JBBIJL010000083.1:0-9132 GCA_037446005.1 Gallionellaceae bacterium
ATGGGCGTGACGCTCAAGCTCAACACCAAGGTCGCGCATATCGAACAGAGTATGAAAGACGGCGGTTTCGATGCCGCCTTCCTCGCAGTCGGCGCACACATCGGCAAGCGCGCCATGATCCCCGCCGGAGATGCCGCGCACATCGTCGATGCCGTGTCGGTATTGCGCTCGATGGAAGGCGAAGACAAGCCCATGCTGGGGCGCAAAGTAGTGGTGTACGGCGGCGGCAACACCGCCGTGGATGTGGCGCGCACCGTGAAGCGTATGGGCGCCGAGCCCATCATCGTTTATCGCCGCACTCGCGACAAAGCCCCCGCGCACGACTTCGAGATCGAAGAAGCATTGCAGGAAGGCGTGATGATCAAGTGGCTTTCCACCATCAAGCAGGCGGGCGACAGCAGCATCACCATCGAGAAGATGGCGCTGGATGACAAGGGCTTCCCGCAACCCACCGGCGAGTTCGAGACGCTGGCAGCGGACTCGGTGGTGCTCGCACTCGGGCAGGATGTCGATCTATCGTTGCTGGACGGCGTACCCGGATTGGAGATCAAGGATGGCACCGTGCAAGTGTTACCCAACATGATGACCGGACACGCTGGAATCTTCGCGGGGGGCGACATGGTGCCATCGGAACGTACCGTGACGGTAGCCGTGGGACACGGCAAAAAAGCCGCGCGCAACATCGACGCGTGGCTACGCGGCACTACTTACGAACCCGCCCCCAAACACGAACTGGCGGAATTCAAGAATCTCAAC
Source organism: Gallionellaceae bacterium (assembly GCA_037446005.1). GTDB lineage: Bacteria > Pseudomonadota > Gammaproteobacteria > Burkholderiales > Gallionellaceae > PALSA-1006. Next base: position 757 of record JBBIJL010000083.1, read on the forward strand.
ACCTGGTACTACTCCGACGCCCACAAGACCGTGCGCCCCCTACTCGACCTCGCCAGACGCACTAGCAGTTTTGACGAAGTGCAAGGCGGCCTGGATGAAACGAATGCGTTATTCGAAGCGCGGCGCTGCCTCTCCTGCGGCAACTGCTTCGAGTGCGACAACTGCTACGGCGTGTGCCCCGACAACGCCGTGATAAAACTCGGCCCCGGCAAACGCTTCGAATTCAAATACGACTATTGCAAGGGCTGCGGATTATGCGTAGAGGAATGCCCGTGCGGGGCGATCAAGATGGTGACGGAAGAGACGTAGCGGCGTGAATCGTGCTGATGCGAAGGTCGCAAATCGGCCAGTAAGGGACATTTGGCAGCGCTCTCCAATTGAGACGCTAGTGATATCAAATGAAGGTTTGAATGAAAAAAAGTCTATTTGCATTGCTGTTTAGCATATCTATGATTCTACCGATGACTTGTTGGGGCAAGCGCTTTCCATCGCCCGATGTAGCCGTTGATGAATCACCTAGTCTAGGAGTATTCGACCCGTACTGGGATAGGGGGCAGTGGATATGGGAGGGGGCTCCCATCAACAATCCTCCATTGCTAAAACATAAAACTGTAATGGATTGTTACGTTGATGGAGATATGCCGGGAGAAGTGCATACCGATTTCAGGATTGTAAGGGAGAAAAAGAAACTCTTTGGCTCCCTCTACGAAGTGATCCGCACTTATGATGAGAAAAATATACTTAGTGAGGTCTACTACGCCAAAGGCGAAATAAATCGTGTGCTTACAGTCTTCGTAGGAAAAGGGGCTAATAAATGTATTGCTAAGGCAGAAGAAATACTGCGTCGATACGAGTTGCAGCAAGCTAAAAAAACAAATTAAGAACGACCGCTTCGGGTTACTCTTGGCACTTCAACGTTTTTCTAACTCCCCCGCCACTTCCAACGCCACCACCTCGTTCCACCAAGCCCCACCCAGCGCATGATAGAGCGCAACGGCATCGCCGAGATGCTGGGTGCGCGCCTGCACCGAGCGCAATGCGGCGAGTTGCGCACTCTGATCTGCGATGAGCACGTCCAGATAATCCGCCTGTTTTGCCACGTATTGCTGGCGCATCCTCTCCAGCTTGGCGGTCTCTTCCTGTTCCGCAGTGCCCGCGGCTTTGAGGGCGATGCCGTCGTTATGGATGGAGAACAAAGTTTCTTCGACATTCTTCAAGGCTGCGTTCGCGGTGCTTTCGTGGTTCACCCCTGTCGCTTGGGCTGCACGTGTATCGGGGCGTTGTTCGATGAGTGAGGAGGACAGCTCCAAGGGCAACTCTTCCGTCAATTGCAAAGAGGTCAGCTCGAACGTCTCGGGTAGCTCGCCACCGGGCGGAATCCCCAGCAACAGACGCAACAATTCGCGCGTCTGCTCGAAGCGCTGTTTGACGAGTTGCAACACTTGTTCGGTGTTAGCGAGCGATGTCTGTTGCAGCGCCACGAGCTCTTGCGCGACCAGCCCGGCCTTTTGGCGCTTGTGCAGGATAGACAGCAGGCTCTGGTCGATGGCGACGAGCTTTCTGACGAGCGCCATCTGCGCGCGCAGGGAGGCCTCTTGCACGGCACAGGCGATAAGGTTGTCGGCCAGTGTGCGGTAGGTCGCGTCCAGTTGCAGGCGCTGCCGCTCCAAGTCGGTTTTAGAGACAGGTTGTTCCGGCACACGCAACATCTCCGGCAAATAACCGACCGTGTAGCCCTGAGTATGCAGTCCATAGTAGGCGTTGCCGATGAAGCGCGCCTCCGGCACATCCGCAGCGGGCTGCACCAGCAGCAATTGGCTCCTGCCGTTCGCGGCATCGCTCACGCCGACGGGCGCGCGGAAATATCCCGAGCGGATGAGGTCGCTCTGCTGTGCTTTGAGCAGGGTGTCTTGCGCGCTGGCGACGGTGGGGTGTGCGGCGAACGATTGCTCGATGAGCATGTTGAGCGGCGGCGATTGCAGCAATTTCCACCAGTCGAACTGCACATTCAATTTGGTATCCAGCCGTTCGACGCTGAATGGCGCCGGGGGCGGAGCGACCGGGGCGGGCGCCTGCGCAACGGGCTCGGTCTTTTTCGCTTCGGGAGCAGAGGCGCACCCGGACAATAGCCCCAGCGCTACCAAGGCAAGCAGCCATGAATATCGTGCAGCGTTAGCGGTGTGGGGTGGGGTATGTGGCACGGCTCTTTAGGGAAAAGTGTCTCAGCAACGGGATTCTACTTTAATTCGCGTCACAAACCATGTGCGGAACTGGCACAGCACGGCAAATCCCATTACCATTCGCCGCCGTTGATATTGGACTGGAGAAATTCGCATGGGCATGATCTCGCAACCGCTGTTGGTGACCGCGCTGATGCTCATCGTCTCCAATCTGTTCATGACTTTCGCGTGGTACGGCCACCTGAAGAATTTTGCTTCTTCCCCGTGGTATGTCGCGGCGCTGGTGAGCTGGGGCATCGCGTTATTCGAGTATCTGCTGCAAGTGCCCGCGAACCGCATCGGCTACACGGCGCTAGACCTCGGGCAGCTAAAGATTTTGCAGGAAGTCATCACCCTGTCGGTGTTCGTACCGTTCGCGGTGTTCTACATGGGACAACCGTTGAAGATGGATTATCTGTATGCGGCGCTGTGTATGATGGGCGCGGTGTATTTTATTTTTAGAGCATAAAAAAATGAGCAAAGCAAAACACATCCACATCCTCGGCATCTGCGGCACTTTCATGGGCGGTATTGCCGCTATCGCCAAACAGTCGGGCTACCGCGTCACCGGCTGCGATGCCAATGTCTACCCACCGATGAGCACGCAGCTCGAAGCGCAGGGCATCGAGCTGATCGAAGGCTTTGGCGTGGAGCAACTGGAACTGAAGCCGGATGTGTTCGTTATCGGCAACGTGGTGTCACGCGGCAATCCGCTGATGGAAGAAATCCTCAACCGCAACCTGCCCTACGCTTCCGGCCCGCAATGGCTGGCGGATACGCTGTTGCGCGACAAGTGGGTGCTGGGCGTGGCGGGTACGCACGGCAAGACCACCACCACTTCGATGCTGGCCTGGATACTGGAACACGCGGGCTTGAACCCCGGCTTTCTGATCGGCGGCGTGCCGCAAAACTTCGGCATTTCCGCACGCATCACCGATGCGCCATTCTTCGTGATCGAGGCGGACGAATACGACACCGCCTTTTTCGACAAACGCTCCAAATTCGTCCACTACCACCCGCGCACCGCGATTTTGAACAACCTCGAATTCGACCACGCCGACATCTTCCCCGACTTGAGCGCCATCGAGACGCAGTTCCACCATCTGGTGCGCACCGTGCCGGGCAACGGCCTGGTGGTGAGCAATGGCCGCGAAGAATCGCTGGCGCGCGTCATCAAGCGCGGCTGCTGGACGCCCGTGGAAAAATTCGGCAGTGCCGATGGCTGGAACATCGACGACGATAACCGCGTCACGCTGAACGGTGTTGCGCAAGGCACCTTGCAGTGGGAGCTGATGGGCGAGCACAACCGCATGAATGCACTCGCCGCACTCGCCGCCGCGCGCCATGCCGGAGTACCCGTCGCGCAAGGCTTGGCGGCGTTGTCAGCATTCAAAAACGTGAAGCGCCGCATGGAAGTGCGCGGCACCGTCAACGGCATCACCGTGTACGACGACTTCGCGCACCACCCCACTGCCATCGACACCACGGTCGCAGGCTTACGCCGAAAGGTAGGCAGCGCACGCATCCTCGCCGTGCTGGAGCCGCGCTCCAACACCATGAAACTCGGCGTGATGAAAGATGCACTGCCCGGCAGTTTGAAAGATGCCGACCTGACTTTCTGCTACGCGGGAAATCTGGGCTGGGATGCGCGCGGTGCGCTGACCCCCTTGGGCGACAAGGCGGTGGTGAAAGACGACCTCAACGAACTCATCGAAGCCATCGCTGCCGCAGCTAAATCAGGCGATCAGATTCTGGTGATGAGCAACGGCGGCTTCGGCGGGATACATGAAAAATTGTTGAAGCGGTTGGGGTAGTTGCATTGCTGTGAGTGCAGGATTAACCATTTGCAAACTAAGAACTGCTCAACTTTTTCAAGCCGCATTATTTCTTTACGCGGGCAATAATTTAATCAAGTAGCTACTTGGTTGCATGCGGCCTTACCCAAGGTAAATAACCCGGATGCAAACCATGCCGCCGCGCTAGTTGCGGGGAATAGCCATATCGGTTGTGCCCGGGCAGACCCAGCGCGCGTATTCGCGCGAAGTGTCGATGCAGCCGCCTTCGGCGTAAGTGCCGCCGGGATCGCGCATGCGCAGCATGCGTTGCAGGATGCGCTCGACTTCGGCGGGATTTTGCAGGGTGGCACCCACCCGCTCGTCCACGATGCCCTCGTTCATTTGCAGCTTGCCATCCGCATCGCGGTAAACGCCGTCGCGCCAGTGGTATATCTCAATACACTTTTCCACCATGCTGTACGGCTTGTCGCATTTCCAGAAATTGGTGAACAGCCCGCCCCCCAGATAGATCACCCAAGAGCCCTCGTAGCCTTCCACATCGGCGGAATGCGCGTCGGGATTGCGGAACCACAGGCGGTCGCCGGGCACGTAATACTTGGGCGGCAGCGGCGCTTCCATCGTGCCGTATTCGCGCAAAAACACATCATGAAACTGGCGCGACATGATCGCGCGCGACTGCCAATGTGTTTGCAATTGCGCCAGCAGAGCCGGGTTGCTCACCGCGAGCTCCTGCGCGATGCCGAGCACGAATACGTATTCGCTGGCGCGGTAGCAGGAAAAGGCATATTGCTGACCGGACACGGCGGGCTGGGTCGCCATGATCAGCGCGTCGATCAGCGACTTGCCCGGCAACAGGGTGAAACCGCAGCTCTCGGTATACGTCCAATAGGCTTCGGGGCGCTCGATTTTGCTGGTGTGGAAAGACAGCGCGGTGCGGCGCGCAGCCTCGACGATGTTGTGGCGGATACGCACCGAAGCGGCGAATTCGGCATAGCTCGGGTACTCGAATGCCAGCGGGCTTGCCAGCATGGCGACAATGATTTCTTTTTCCAGATCGGACGCGCTGCTTTTGGGTTGGAGTTGCAGTTTGGCGCAAAGCTGCAAGGTGTCGCACTCCGGCGTCCAGTCGCGCGCCAGCTCGTCGCGCAGCCGGAAGCGGAGATGGTCGTTTGCTCGGGTGATGGTGATGGCTTGGTCGAGGCCGAGCCGGGCGGCCTGCTCCATAAAGCTGCGTTGCACCGAGTCGGCATCACTGCCTGAGCGTATCAGTATTCCGCCGTCCTGCCGTTGAACATCCGCTGTGTTTTGCATTCCACTAGTCCGTATATCTAAGTCCCTCCCCCGCCTGCGGGGGAATGGCGCCAAACTACAAAAACCGATCCAGCAACTTCCGGCTATGCCCGTCCATCGCATCGACATCGCGGATCAAATACGACACGCCGTAGCCGTCGGTAAGCAGCAGCGTGGTCAGCGCCAGGCGGCGGATATGATCTTCCGCTTTGAGCAGCAGTTCGGTGTCGCCGCGATTGGTGGACACCTGCCAGCGGCTCGGCGTAGCGAAGCTGGACACCTGTTTGATGCGGATGATCTCCGGCATAAATTCGCGCTGCGCCAACTCGGCTTCGATCAGCTCGCGCGCGCCTGTGGGTAGGTCGGCGAGCTGGTCGATCCAGCGCAACTCGTGACCATCCGTGCCGAGCAGGGAAATACATTCGTCAGGCGCGCTGATGGGAAAAGCGTGCACGGGAACAACGCCCTCGTGCGTTTCGCCCGCCGCCGTGCGCAGCACCAAACGCCCCGCCGCATTGCGGCTTAGTTCAAAATCGCTCATGCCTGCACCTCCTTGACTGGGGCCGGGTTCGAGCTGCTCTCGTCATCCAAATCGGTATCGACATTGCGCGCCTGCGCCTCATACAAACGGAAATATGCACCCTGCCTTGCCATCAGCTCATCGTGGCTGCCCACCTCGACCACTTCGCCGCGATCCAGCACCACCAGCCGGTTGGCCTTGTGCAGCGTGGACAGGCGATGCGCAATCGCTATCGTGGTGCGGTCGCGCACCAAGTTATCCAGCGCCTTCTGGATTTCTTTTTCCGTTTCAGTATCCACCGAGGCAGTCGCTTCGTCGAGAATCAAAATGCGCGGGTCAATCAGCAACGCGCGCGCGATGGAAATGCGCTGGCGCTCGCCGCCGGACAAGCCGTGGCCGCGTTCGCCCACCAGCGAGTCGTAGCCATGCGGCAAACGCAAAATAAATTCGTGGGCATGCGCTGCGCGCGCGGCGGCGATAATTTCCGCGCGGGTCGCGTCAGGCTTGCCGTAAGCGATGTTCTCGGCAATCGAACCGAAAAACAGGAACGGCTCCTGCAACACCAGCCCGATATTGCTGCGGTATTCGGCGATGGGCAGCGAACGGATGTTGACACCATCCAGACTAATCGAGCCTTCGCTCACGTCGTAGAAGCGGCACATCAGGTTGACCAGCGTGCTCTTGCCCGAGCCGCTGTGCCCGACCAGCCCGATCATTTCGCCCGGCGCGATGGACAGGTTCAAGCCCTTGATAACGGCGCGGTTGCCGTAGCGGAAGCCCGCTTCGCGGATGTCGATGCGCCCTTCGATCTTGGCCAGATGCACGGGCTTGGACGGTTCCGGCACGGTGGAAACGCGGTCGAGAATATCGAAAATGCGCTTCGCGCCCGAGGCGGTTTTTTGCGTGACCGACACGATGCGGCTCATCGAGTCCAGCCTTGTGTAGAAACGGCTGATGTAGGCGAGGAAGGCGGTCAGCACGCCGACGCTGATGTCGTCGTTCGACACCTGCCAGATGCCGAACGCCCACACCACCAGCAGGCCGATCTCGGTGAGCAGCGTCACGCTGGGCGAAAACAGCGACCAGATTTTGTTGATGCGGTCGTTCACCGCCAAGTTGTGTTCGTTCGCCAGCCGGAAGCGCGCCGACTCGCGCTTTTCCTGCGCGAAGGCTTTGACCACGCGGATGCCGGGGATAGTGTCGGCCAGCACATTGCTGACCTGCGACCACACGCGGTCGATTTTCTCGAAACCCGTGCTGAGCCGGTGCCGCACCGACTGGATCATCCAGCCGATCAGCGGTAGCGGCAGCAAAGTCACCAGCGCCAGCCACGGGTTGATGGAAAACAGGATCACCGCCGTCATCACGATCATCAGCACGTCGGTGGCGAAATCGAGCAGATACAGCGACAGGAACACGCAGATGCGGTCGGACTCGGAACCGATACGTGCCATCAGATCGCCGGTGCGTTTGCCGCCAAAATATTCCAGCGACAGATGCAGCAGGTGGTCGTAAGTCTCGATGCGCAGATCGCTGCCGATGCGCTCGCTCACCAGCGCGAGGATGTAAGTCTTCGCCCACCCCAGCGCCCAAGCCAGCATGGCCGAACCGAACAGCCCGGCGAGCAGCCATGACACCGTGGGCACATTGATCGGCGTGCCGTTCTGGTACGGGATCAGCACGTCGTCCATCAGTGGCATGGTCAGATAGGGCGGCACCAGCGTCGCCGCCGTCGAGGCCAGCATCAGCAGGAAACCGGCCAGCAATTGCCACCGGTACGGCTGGGCGAAACGCCACAGGCGCAGCAGCACCCAGCTCGACGGCGGAATTTCCTCGGCCTCGGGGTCGCAGTAGGTACAGGCTTCCTGATCGGACGTCATCGGTGTCAGACACTTGGGGCAATAGGCCGCAGGAGCGGCGGAGCTTATCTGCCCGGTGCGCAGATATTCCAGCACTTGCCCGAACTGGCGCACGAAGCGCGTGGCATCGGCATTCTGCGCCATGGTGTAGCGCCAGCAGGCGAGCCGTGTTTCGGCGGCGAACAACTCGATGCACCCGATACCGGCATGGTCGGTCTGGCGCAATGACAACCCGGCATCTAACGCATATTCGGAAATATCCGCTCCGGCTCCGACCAAGCCGATGAGGCGCCGATCCGTGAGCAACAGCAGACGTTTGCTGAAACGCATCTGCTCGTCCAGATCGACTTCCAGCCATGCTTGTATCTTTTCCTGATCGGATACATGCAGTTGCACGGACTTAAGCCACGCATCCGCGAGCGGTCTATCGGGGGATTGGGGGGGGATGGTATAGGCGTTCACTGCGCTTGAGTTTACTACAGTCGCAAATAATCGACATACATAGCGCCTCGCGGTAAACGAAAACCGGGGCGGATGCGTTAATGTGCGTTCAACTAATCTTGAATCACCCGGACCGACTGATGGAGTTTCTCAAAATCCTGCCGCTGCGCGGCCCGAACATCTGGACATATCGTCCCGTCATGGAAGTCTGGTTGGATATCGGCGTACTGGAAGACTCCCCTTCCAACACC
>JBBIJL010000084.1:0-9112 GCA_037446005.1 Gallionellaceae bacterium
GTCGAGGTCGGTTCGACCACCTTGCTGGTCAAGGAAATGCGGCTGGACGGTGCAACCTCCAAGGCATGGGTGACGCAGGACGGCAAGGTGCGCACGGGCAAGCCGATCGACAAGAGCCTGCTGTACAAGGTGCTCAACAACCGCACCTACCTTGGGGAGCTGCGGCACAAGGAGCAGTGGTACCGAGCGGAGCATCCACCGATCATCGACCAGCAGGTTTGGGACGATGTGCAGGCCATCCTGTCCGTCAACGGGCGACAGCGCGCCAAAACTACCCGCGTCACCAAGGTGCCGTTTCTGCTTAAGGGGATTGTATTCGGCAGCGACGGCTACGCCTTGTCGCCGTGGCATTCCACCAACAGGCAAGGACGCAGCTACCGGTATTACATTCCACAGCGCGACACCAAGGAGTACGCCGGGGCATCGGGTTTGCCGAGATTGCCAGCCGCGCAATTGGAAGGCGCGGTGCTCGACCAGTTGCGCGGCATCATGCGTAATCCTTCGATGATTGGTGAGATTGTGCCGCAGGTGAAAAATCTCGATGCTGGCATCGACGAGGCACAAATCACTGTGATCATGACCCGGCTGGATTTGGTCTGGGATCAACTGTTCCCGGCGGAGCAGTCGCGCATCGTCAGGCTGCTGGTGGAAAAAGTGGTGGTGTCACCGACCAACATCGAACTGCGCCTGCACGCCAACGGCATCGGGCAGATCATCAGGGAGATGCAACCAGCGGCGGCAACCGAGGAGGCCATGGCATGAGTTCCATCAAAATCGAAGGTAGCATCGAGGCAGTGCCGTTCAGCAACGGCACCCTGACGCTCAATATCCCGATCAAGATCAAGCGACGGGGTGGGTGCAAGAAAATCACGCTACCCAACGGCGAGGAGGGGATGGCAAACTCGCCGAAAAAACCGACGGCCATGCAACTGGCGTTGGCGCGCGGACATCGCTGGCTGGCCATGCTGGAATCGGGGGAGGTGAAAACCATGCGGCAACTGGCCACCCGCGAGGGCGTGGACAACAGCTATGTCAGCCGGATGATTAATCTGACGCTGCTCCCCCCGTGGACCATCGCGGCGATTCTGGATGACACGCTGCCGGATGATGCGATCCTGTTCGATATGGCGGTTGATCCACCGTTGGTGTGGGGATGAATAAAGGCAATCTAAAAGGAGAATGGTGATTGATGCACATCATATATTTGGGTAGACTCAAGGCCATGCATTACTCATTTAGAAAAATCGTCGCTTTGATGATGCTTTTGGTCATCAGCTTGACGGTGTTGTCGCCCGATTTCGCTTGGGAGGCAACAACGTCGGATGTTCATCGCGATGCAGAAATAAATGCGCAGGTTGTTGATGCGCATGATGTTGAGAGTGGATCGACATTTTTTGAACAACATGACGACCATCCTTGTGGTTGTCACATGTTTAGCCATCTGCCTATTCAAGTATCTGATACGCGCCCGCTGTTTTTTCCCAAACACTCGAATGAGTTTTCGTTTTTGGTGAATGCTACTTATTCCTCGCAAGATTCTGCATCAATAGATCGCCCTCCGAAGTCGAGCCTCGCCTAATCCGGTGGGATGCCCCTTGTTAACTGTTCATACTTAACGGCTTTTGTCGTCCCACCGAATTTCATCCTTGTTTTAACTGGAGAATTCGATGGTCAAATTTCTATTGCCGCTGGGATTGGCGGCAGTGTTTTACAATCCTGTATTTTCGCAAACGCTTCTTCCTGCCACCGGAGGAAACGATGCATCACCTGTTTTTGTAAGAAAGGTAAAAGTCTGGACGCTTGCGGACAGTGTGGGGCGTGTACATGAAATCGCCCCCGAATTACGTGTCGCAGAAGCCGAAATTCTGACTCGTGAGGCTGAACTTGCGCAGGCAGAGGCTTGGCCCAATCCGACCATTGATGTACGTGTTGACAACAGGCTCCAAGATCCGAACGGGAGCAAGGGAGCCAATTTCACCCAACTCGCATTAAGTCAGCCGCTACCACTGCGGCGTATTGCGCGGCAACGCACCGTCGCCGAGGCGAATCTCGAAAGTGCTCGTGAAAGCCTTCGTTACCAGAAACTGGTGCTAGAGCGCGAGACTTCACGTGTTTTTCTTGCACTACAACTGGCTAAAGCCAAGCACTTATTGGCACAAGAACGTTTGCGCCTTGTTATGGAGTCGCCTGGTATTTCGCGTAAAACGAACGGAGACCGGCTGGTGCGTTTTCTCACGCCGCTCGAACGCCAACGTTTGGTAATCATGAAAGAGACGGCAAACCAAGCCTTGGGTGTTTCTGAACGTGAACAGCAAAAAGCGCTCATCGAATTTCGTACTTTGCTTGCTCTGCCCAGCGAAGCGCAGGTCGAATTGGCGGCATTAACTTCTCCAACAATTCTTGGGGCGCTTGATGTTTATGCGCGAATGCTGGACGCACATCCCGCGCTGGCGGCGGCGCGCAAACTGTCTGATGCGGCGCAAGCTGGGATAGCCGCCGCCGAATCCCAGCGTTATGCCGATCCGTCACTCAATCTGTTCCGCGAGCGTGACTATTACCCTACGGGCTTGCGTGATGTGACCGGTATTGGAGTGAGCGTACAAATTCCTCTATGGAACAGCAACCAGGGTTTAGTCGCCAAGGCGGGAGCCGAAGCCAGACGGGCGCAGGCACAATTTACCGCAGCGCAGCGCGATGCCCGCAGCCGCCTTGAGCAGGCGTACATGCAACTAGGACGTTTGCTGGAGCAGGCTGAGCGGCTGCGTGTGAGTCTGCTCGAACCATCGCGTGAGGTGTATTCACTCACGCGCCAGGGCTTCGCATCCGGCGAGATCAACATCCTATCGCTGTTGGATGCCAGCAATATCTATTTTGATGCGCGTACCCGTTATTTGGAGCTGCAACAGGAAAGCGAGCTCGCCGCTGCCGACCTGCGTTTTGCATCTGGTATTTCTGCATTCAATTCCCAAGAAAGAAACAAACCATGATCGCCGCACTCATTCGTTTTTCGCTGATTCAGCGGCTAATGTTGCTGCTCACCGCCGCCGCACTGACGGTCGGCGGCCTACTGGCCTTCGATACGTTGCCCATCGATGCTTTCCCAGAAATTTCGCCGCCGCAGGTGCAGGTTATCGTTAAGGCTCCTGGTCTTGCGCCCACCGAAGTGGAATCGCGCATCACCTTTCCTATTGAGATGGAGATGCAGGGACTACCCAGACAGAAGACGTTACGCTCCACGACCAAGTATGCGCTGGTTAATATCATTATCGACTTCGAGGATGGCACCGATATTTATTGGGCACGCCAGCAAGTGACCGAACGGCTGAACCAGGCACGCGCGGCGCTACCTGCCGGGGTCGAGGTGGTACTCGCCCCGATTGCCACACCATTGAGCGATATTTTCATGTATCGCATCAAGGGTGAGGGTTTGAGCAACACCGAACTGCGCACCATCCAGGATTGGATCATTCGCCCACAGTTGCGCACCGTGGACGGCGTTGCAGATGTTAACGCACTCGGTGGCGAGGTGCGTGCCTTCGAAGTGATTCCATCACCGGACAAACTTGCCGCGCACGGGCTCGACATCGATGAGCTGGCACGGGCAATAAACGCAAACAATCGCAATGCGGGTGGCGATCGTATCAACCGCGCGAACAAGATGTTGCTGGTGCGTACAGAGGGGCAATTACTGACGGAAAATGACATCCGTCGCATCACCGTCGTGACGCGTAGTGGTATACCAACCCGAGTCGAAGACGTTGCCACCGTGCATGTTGGCTCACTCACCCGTTTCGGCGGCGCTACTGCCAACGGTAACGGTGAGGTTGTGACCGGGCTGGTGCTTTTACGCATGGGGGCGAACAGCCGCACGGTTGTTGAGGCGGTGAAGGAGGAGATCAAGCGGCTTGCCCCCACGCTGCCGCCGGGTGTCACCATCGAACCCTACTATGATCGTGCCGACCTTATCAATGCGGCGGTTTGGACCGTTGAGAAAGCGCTCGGTGAGGCAGTCGTTCTGGTGGTATTGGTACTTATTGTGCTGCTCGGCAACTTGCGCACGGCACTTACTGTCGCCCTGATCCTGCCGCTGTCAGTGCTGTTTACGCTGATCCTTATGCGGCTTACCGGAATTTCTGCCAACCTCATGTCGCTCGGCGGTCTGGCCATAGCCATCGGTATCCTGGTCGATGCGGCAGTCGTGGTGGTGGAAAACATCCATACACAGTTGGCGCATGCCCCCAAAGGCGTGAGTCGTCTGCATCTGGTTTATCGCGCCACAACAGACGTGGCCACGCCGGTGATTTCAGGCATTCTGATCATCATCATCGTCTTTTTGCCACTGCTCAGTCTGACCGGACTCGAAGGCCGGATGTTTGCGCCACTCGCGCTCACCATCGCCTTCGCACTGATCGGCTCGCTGGCATTATCGCTTACGGTGATTCCAGTGCTTGCCAGTTTCCTGATGAGCGGTGGATCGCATGAGGATGGTCGCGTGCTTATGGTAGTTAAGCGCATCTATTTGCCAGTGATGCGTTGGGCATTGGCTCACCGGGGCTTTGCAATGGGCGGCGCGCTGTTGGCGCTCATTGGTGCTGTAGTGCTGTTCCCATATATCGGCAAGGAATTTATGCCAACGATGGACGAGGGCACTCCACTCGTCAGTCTGGAGAAAGCCTCCGATATTTCACTTGAAGCCTCGCTGGAAATGGATGCGCCAATACAGAAGGCGGTGCTGGAAATTCCCGAGATTACTGGCATCGTCTGCCGTAGTGGCGCGGATGAATTGCGTCTCGACCCGATGGGGTTTTACCAGACAGACTGTTTTCTCCAGACGAAACCGCGCAACGAATGGACGATGAGTCTGGATGGGCTGCACGAACGGCTACGGGAGAAGTTAGGGGCATTCGAGGATGTCGAAATCGGATTCAGCCAACCCATCGACATGCGCGTCTCCGAGATGCTGACCGGTGCACGTGCTGCGGTCGCGATCAAGCTATTCGGTGATGACTTTGAGATACTGGAAGAAAAGGCGGGGCAAATCGAAGAGATCGTCAAGCGCACGGCTGGCGCAAGCGATGTCTTTCGTGCGCGTCTTTCCGGTCAAGGCTATCTCAAAGTAGTCATTCGCTCGGAACGGCTGGCGCGTTACGGCCTCAACAACGAGGACGTGAACCGAGTGGTGGAAATGGCGGTCGGTGGAAAAGTGGCGACTGAAGTTATCGAGGGCAATCGCCGCGCGGGTGTGCTGGTGCGCTATCCGGAAGCTGCTCGCGCCTCACCACAATCCATCAAACGGCTGATGGTCAAGACGGCCAGCGGCGCACTGGTGCCACTCGACTTGCTCGCCGACGTGAGCGAGGTGGACGGTCCGGTGTTGATCCAGCGCGAATCAAGCCGGAGACAGGTGACAGTACGTAGCAACGTCGAAGGTCGTGATGTCGTAGGATTCGTGAACGAACTGCGTGCTGCCATCGCACGCGAGGTCAAACTTCCGTCCGGCTACACTGTCGTTTATGGCGGGCAGTTTGAAAACCAGCAGCGTGCGGCAGCGCGTCTCGGACTGGTAGTTCCGGTGTCCATCGCGCTCATATTTTTCATGTTGTTCATGACCTTCCGCTCGTTGCGTCAAGCCGGGCTCGTTATTTTGAATATCCCATTCGCGTTGATCGGCGGTGTGGTGGGACTCTACGTTTCTGGTCTGTACCTGTCAGTACCGGCCTCGGTCGGTTTTATTACGCTGTTTGGTGTTGCGGTGCTGAACGGAGTCGTCATGGTGAGTTATTTCAACCAGCTGCGTGGGGCGGGACGCACAGTACTGCAAGCCGTACAGGAAGGTGCGGAGCGCAGGTTGAGGCCGGTGCTGATGACAGCATTGATCGCATCATTGGGACTCGTGCCGATGATGCTCGCCACCGGCCCCGGTTCCGAATTGCAGCGACCGCTGGCGGTGGTGGTCATCGGCGGATTATTTACCTCGACGCTGCTCACGTTGGTGTTGTTGCCCACGCTTTATGCCTGGCTTGAGACTCGTGCAGAGAAACACGACAACAATTTCAAGGGAGATCCACTATGAAAAACCTGATGCTGATTGTGCATGCCGATCTCGAACAAGTGCTGGCAGACACCTTGCGCAGCTTCTCGCAAGTGACGGGCTTTACCTTCACACGCGCCGAAGGTCACGGCTCACAAGTCGAACACGATGACGCGCTTACCGCGCGCGACCGTGTGATCGGCTACACCCCGCATGTGCGCGTGGACATCCTGCTCAAGGATGAGGATGTGGATGATGTCTTGCAGGGGCTGCGCGCCACAAACTGCGGTCTGACCGGACGCGGCATTTATCGGGTTACAACAGTGGAAAAAATGGGAGTATTGTGATCATGCATTCCGTCGGCGATAGTCCTGCTGTTCTTGTGATGTGCCTGGCGCAAACATATAGGAATGAGCCTCTATGAAACATTCGACGTTCATCATCCGCAACATGGATTGCCCAACCGAGGAGGCACTGATTCGCAAGCGTCTCGAATCACTCTCCGGTGTTGGTGGACTCACGTTCCATCTTATGGATCGCCGCCTTGCCATTACGCACACGCTGGACGGTGAGCAGCCCATCCTCGACGCTTTGCGCGAAATCGGCATGGAGGCGGTTGCCGTTCCACAGACAGCAGGTGCTTCGGAACGTGAGTCAAACGTGCCCGTGGTGTCGCACAAAGATTGGGCACTCATCGTGGTGTCTGGCGTGGCCGCCGTTTCTGCGGAAATACTCGCATGGACAGGCGTGGCTGAAAATTCATCTGTTATCGTTGTGCTTGCCCTGTTCTCGATCGCTTGCGGTGGCTTCAGCACGCTCAAAAAAGGATGGGTCGCACTGAAGACTCTCACGCTCAATATTAATTTCCTGATGAGCATCGCAGTGATTGGTGCCGTCGCTATCGGGGAATGGCCGGAAGCGGCAGTGGTGATCTTCCTGTTTGCGCTGGCCGAGTTGATCGAAACGCTCTCGCTGGAGCGAGCCAAGAACGCGATTCGCGGCCTCATGGCGATGACCCCGGAGACTGCGACTGTGCGCCTCGACAGTGGCGAGTGGCGCGAGGTGGCGGCGACCGAAGTGCAAGTGGGGCAAACCGCACGCGTCAGGCCGGGAGAACGCATCCCGTTGGACGGCGTGGTCACGGCGGGAGGCAGTTCGGTGAATCAGGCACCAATCACAGGGGAGAGCATTCCCGTGATGAAAGCTGCGGGCGATCCGGTTTTCGCCGGGACGCTGAACGAGCGCGGCATGCTGGAGTTCCGTGTCACCGCGAATAAGGGACACACCACGCTGGATCGTATCATTCATTCGGTGCAGGAGGCGCAAGGCCAGCGCGCGCCGACGCAACGCTTCGTCGATCAATTCGCGCGCTATTACACGCCGACCGTCGTGGCGTTCGCGGTTCTGGTGGCAACCGTGCCGCCGTTGCTGTTCGGCGCTACGTTCGAGCCTTGGCTCTACAAAGCGCTGGTCATGCTGGTGATTGCATGTCCCTGCGCGCTGGTAATCTCCACACCGGTTACCGTGGTGAGCGGCCTCGCTACGGCGGCAAGACATGGCCTGCTAGTGAAAGGTGGCGTGCACCTGGAAAATGGCCGGTTGCTCAAGGTCGTAGCCTTGGACAAGACCGGCACGCTGACCCACGGCAGACCGGTCGTGACCGATGTGATTCCGCTAGTCGAACAATCGGCGGACACGTTGCTACAACTTGCCGCCAGTGTAGATGCACATTCGGAACATCCCATTGCTGTGGCGATCACTTCGGCATGGCAAGCATCTGATGGTACCAATAGCATACAGCGATTGCTGCTGCCAGTGACCTCGTTCGAATCCATTACGGGGCGAGGTGCGAGAGCCGTTGTTGATGATCAACTTTACTATGTTGGTAATCATCGGCAGGTGGAAGAACTGGGTATCTGTGGGCCGCATGTCGAGACAGTGCTCAACCGCCTCGAAGAACAGGGAAAGACCGCTGTCGTATTGGCCAACAATAACATTGCGCTGTGCGTCATCGGCGTTGCCGACACGGTGCGCGGCCACAGTGAGGAGGCAATCCGGCAGCTTCATGCACTTGGCGTGGCATCGGTGATGCTGACTGGAGACAACCAGACGACGGCCAGCGCCATCGCCGCACAGGTTGGAATTGACGATGCGCGCGGCAACCTGCTGCCCGAGGATAAACTGACGGTCATCGACGAACTGATCCGCCGCCATGGACAGGTAGGTATGGTGGGCGACGGCATCAACGACGCACCAGCACTGGCCAAGGCCTCCATCGGCTTCGCCATGGGCGCTGCAGGAACCGATACTGCCATCGAAACTGCTGACGTAGCTTTGATGGATGATGATTTGCGCAAACTGCCGCACTTCATCCGGCTAAGCCGCGACACGTCCCGCGTGTTGCGGCAGAACATCTCGCTGGCCATCGGCATCAAGGCGGTGTTCTTTGCCTTGGCGCTGGCAGGAAAAGCCACGCTCTGGATGGCGGTTTTTGCTGACATGGGAGCTAGCCTGATCGTGGTGTTTAACGGCATGCGGTTGCTGCGAAAATAAAATAAGGCTGCTACTGCGATAAGGCTGAGGCGCATTAATTGCCAGCAAACTCCACAATCAAAGATAACCATGAGCTTGGTTGGAGAAATCCATCAGAAAGTCATGTGAGTGGGATGCCGAGGTATGGATTTAAGTGCACTCTTCAAACTTGGGAGGTTTCCACCACCCTACCGAATCTCATGTCAAACCGTTCATCCAAGTCCGCGCGTAATCCAATGAAAATAAAGGATGAAATTTTATGCCTTTGCGGACTTCGGCTTTGGCTTGGTTGGAGAGTCGGCAGAGAATAACGGCGCGGAGAGAGCGAATTGCTGCGGATCATGAGGGCTGTGGTGAGATGCGAAGTCCGCAACTTATTGAAAACAAAGCCGCTGTGTGCGGGATTTGTGGAAAAAGAAAAGGACTCAGAGAGTGTCTGAGTCCTTATTATTGGTGGTGGGGCAACGCCTAATGTCTGCGGCAATTCTCCCAACGCGTTCTAGTCGCTTTGAATTGTCGCAAAAACTTACGAAACTCCTTATCTGGTAA
>JBBIJL010000085.1:0-9088 GCA_037446005.1 Gallionellaceae bacterium
CTCTTCCGATCTCGGCGGCATCCGACAGCGCGGTGATAAAGATCACCGGAATATCCGCCGTCGCCGGGTCGGCTTTGAGGCTGAGCAAGACCTGATAACCGTTGAGGCCGGGCATCATGACGTCCAGCAGGATCAAGTCCGGTTGCGGCTGATGCTGCGCCAGTTCCAGCGCCTTTTCCCCGCTGGTTGTCGCCATGATCGTGTACTTGTCGCGCAGCAGATTCTGGATGACGTGGATATTCTCGGGCATGTCATCGACGATGAGTATTCTGGGTTTGTTTTCGGTCATGGCGAGGTTTCCTTAATCATGCCGCCCCGTTCAGGCGGCTGCACAGTGCGTCAATTTTGCTGCGGGCTTCATCAATGGCATAGACATCCACTTGGGCGGCAATTTCGGCCAGGGCGGATGCGGCCGCGCTGCCGGCAACGCCGCTACGCAACTCTTCCAGTAACGTCTCCGCCGCCACGGCATCATTGTCCAGCAGTCCGGACAGCTCTGCCAGTTTATCCCGCAGCGCATCGCGCGTCAGCGCTGCCGTCGGCAATGTCGCGGCGGGCGTACCGAGCCCCGCTATTTCATGCGTTAATTGTTGCAATAGTTCATGCAGACGCGCGAACTGCGCGGGCTCGGGTATCTTGCCCTGCTTCAGCACCGCATCCAGTTCCGTGGTGCAGGCAAACAATGCGTTGGCACCGAGATTGCCGCACACGCCCTTGAGCGCATGGCAATACGCTTCGCCCTCCGGCACACCTTTTTCCGCGATCCGCTGTTGCAGTTGCGCATCCGCCTCGCGATAGTGCTCGCGGAAACGCAGTAACTGCTTGCGGTAAGCGTCGGCTTTGCCGCCGATGCGGCGGATGCCTTGTGCAACATCGACGCTCTGCATGGCGAGCAAATCGGCCGGATAAGCCGGCGCCGGACTGCTGTCTGTGGCGGCACTCCGCCTGTTTGCCGGCAGCCACTTGGCCAGCGTCGCCATCAATTGTTCCGGCGCGACCGGTTTGGTGATGTGGTCGTTCATACCGGCTTGCAGACTGTTCTTTGTGTCGTGCGCCATTGCCAGCGCGGTCATGGCGATGATGGGCAGGGAAGCAAAGCGTTCGCCGCCGGGTTGCTGCGCCAGTGCGCGGATGCGCCGGGCGGCTTCCAGCCCGTCCATTACCGGCATCTGAATATCCATCAGCACCCCGTCGTAAGTATGCTGCTGCACCATCGCGAGCGCCTCTTCGCCGTTTACCGCTGCGTCTACCCCGATACCCATACTGCGCAGCAGCTCCTCGGCAAATTCGCGGTTGATCTCGTTGTCATCCACCAGCAGCAGATGCGTCCCGGCAAAATCGCAATGGGTGACGGCATCGCTGTCTTTTGCCGCATCGGGCGCAGCACCCGGGCTCCGTTTGCGTCCCATCACCGAGAGCATGGTGTCGAGCAAAGTGGAGGGCGATACCGGCTTAAGCAGGTATCCGTTTATGCCGGCCTGTTCGGCCAGATGCTCGACATCCTCGTGTCCGTATGCGGTCACCATGATGACTTTGGGCCGATGCCGGATGGCGCTGTCCGCAAAGATGCGCCGCGCGGCCTCGTCGCCGTTCATGCCGGGCATGCGCCAATCCATCAGTACCAGATGAAACGGGTTATCCGTTGCCTGGCGCAGCATGTCGATGGCCTCGCTGCCGCTGCATGCAACGCTGACAGCTATTTTAAAAGAGCGCAGCATCCCGGAAAAAATTTCACGCGCAAGCGCATTGTCGTCTACCACCAGCACGCGGATGCCTTGCAGCAGCGGCTCCGTCTGCGCCAACAATTCGCGCTGATGTTGCAGCGCCTGCGGCGCGATTTTGAGCGGCACCGTGCAGCACATGACGGTGCCCTTGCCCGGCTGCGAGCTTTCTACCCAGATGCGTCCGCCCATCAGTTCGATCAAGTGCTTGCTGATGGACAAGCCCAGCCCGGTGCCGCCGAAGCGGCGCGTGGTGGATTCGTCGCCCTGGGTAAAAGTCTGGAACAGCCGGCTCTGCGTTTCCGGCGTCATGCCGATACCGGTATCGCGCACCGAGATTTGCAGGGTCAGCGCGGTTTCGCTGGCATTCACACTGTGCAAGGCCAGCTCGACCTCGCCGCGTTCGGTGAATTTGATCGCATTGCTGCACAAGTTCAGCAGCACCTGATTCAGGCGCAGCGGGTCGCCGATCAGCCTATAGGGGGCGCCGTCGTAGCGGATGAGGAACTCGATGCCTTTTTGCTCTGCCTGTACGCTGATCGTGCTGCCCAATTGTTCCAGCACGGTATCGAGTCTGAATTCGATATTTTCGATCTCGAGTTTGCCCGCCTCTATTTTCGATAAATCGAGAATGTCGTTAACGAGGTTCAGCAGCGAGTGCGCCGCAGTTTGTGCTTTGCTCAGATAGTTGTGCTGGTCGGGCGTCAGGTCGGTTTTGAGCGCGAGATATTGCATGCCGATAATCGCGTTGATCGGCGTGCGGATCTCGTGGCTCATGTTGGCCAGAAATTCCGATTTCATGCGCGTGGCCGCTTCGGCCAGATGCTTGGCTTTTTGCATGGACTCCGCGGCCGCGTGCTCGGCGGTGATGTCCTCGACCAGCCCCAGCAAAGCTTGCCGAGCCAGATTCGATTCGGCCAGCAGGCGTTCGGTTTCGCTTTTTGCCGCTTGCAGTTGCTCCCGGGAACGCTGGTGCGCCGTGATGTCGCGCGCAATGCCCAGCACGCCAAGCAATTTCCCGTGCGGGTCGAGCATCGGCATTTTGGTGGTTTCCGCCAGAATGTGCCTGCCGTCGTCGGCAAAGGTGAGCCATTCTTCGTTGCTGCGGGGAGCGTCCGCCGCCATGGCGGCTTGATCGTTGGCGCGGAAAGAGTCCGCCAGTTCGGGCGCGACGAAATCGTAGTCTGTCTTGCCGACGATGTCGGCTTCCTTCGCCCCGAAAAAGCGTTCAAAGGCCGGATTGCAGGCCCGATAAACGCCGTCCGGGTCTTTCAGCCAGATGAGGTCGGGAATGGTGCCGACCAAAGTGCGCAAGAGCGCTTCCTTCGATGCGATGAGTGCATTCATGCGCTCGCGCTCGGCATCGACCCGCGACAAGAAACGCGCGCTCCATATCAACAGCGAACTGAGAATGACAATATAGGCGAGCGCGACGAGCGCCACACCGAAATCCGGCTCATAGAGTTTGTTGTGTTCGCCGCTCAGTTTTAGCCAGCCGATCAGGATGGGTAGCAACAGGGTGGCCGGCAGCAGGCGGCGCAACAGCGCCCCTCCGCTATCGTTGCCTCTGAGCTGGGCGACGATGCCGTGTTCGGGTTGCGAGCAGAGCAGGCCGAATGCGAGGATGAGAAAGGCGATTACCGAATGTGCAGCCAGTTGTGCGATATATCCCAAGCCGTAATCGTTGTCGGTGTCGTAGAGGCGGATCAGCCCGGAGGCGAGTGTCGGCAGCACGGTCAACACGGCAAGTGTGGTGACGAGCGAACGCTGGCGCGACGATTGCCCGTTCAGTAGCAGTGCCGTGCCCAGCAATACAAAGCATAGTGCGCTGGCGGGCGCCATACGCCCCGGTGACAACGTGCCGACGGCATTCGCCGCTTCCGAAAATAGAAATTGGTCGATACCGAGGTCAATGCCCGCCAGATATTCCAGCAAGGTGAGCAGGCCGAGCAGGATGACTGCGCCGGCCAATAGTTGCTGAAGTGCGTGCCAGAGCGGTTTGAACCGGGTTGTATCGCGGGCTTTTAGCCAAAGCCCCAGACCGGTCAGCACAAAGCCTGTTGCGGTATTGGCTTTCATCGCCACCCAGTCCGGGGTGATGCTTTTCCATGCGGGGATGTCCAGCATCCAGCCGAGCAGAGCCAGTGTGCCGATGGCGGCGCCGAGCAGCCCGGCAATAGCGGCAAGCGTTTTCCAGAACGGGGGAGACTGCCAGTCGGTGCGTATAAACATCGGGCGGGAGCTATGCGGGATCGTTCATTACGCTGGCATAGCGCGCGGGCTTGCCGCTGCTGACCAACAGTTCATTCACTTCGCGCTTCAAGTCCAGCACGCGGCCTTCGCGTTCCAGCGTGACACTTTGCCAGCGCTGCAATTCGTCGAGTTTGAGTTGCAAATTCTCTTCCGCGCTTTTGCGGATGCTGATGTCCTGAATGATGGCGATGTGAGTGGAGGGGAGGGCGCCGGGCTCCCAAGTCGGGGAAACGGTCAGCTTGATCCAGACAGGCGAGCTGTCTTTGCGGTAACAGCGTTCTTCCAGCATGAACTCGCGGATACGCCCCTCTTTCAAGGCCTGCATGTTTTGCAGTTCGGCGGAAAGATGATCTGGATGCGTGAGCATGACTGAGTTCATGCTCAAAATTTCATCGCGCTCATAGCCTAGAATGGAGCAGAATTTTCGGTTGGCGCGAAGGATGGTGCCCGTGTTCGTATCTATCTCGGCTACCCCTTCCGCCGCCTGTTCGAACAAGACGCGGTAGCGTTCGTCGCTGTTGTGTTGCAGCCGCGCCAGTTCGGCTTCTATCGTCTTGCGCCGCGTGACTTCCTGCTGCAATTGGGCGATGCTTGCTTCCAGTTGTTGCGTGCTGGGGAGCTTGAGCGCGCGCGGAATCAGCGGCCACAGCAGCACGGTTGCGCTTAGCGACAGGATAGCGGTAAGCGCAGTCACAATCGCTTGCAACCAGTAAGCGGTGTGCCATATCGTCCAGACATCCAGCAGGTGCGTGATGCCGCAGGCAAAGATAAAGAGTGCGAACAGTTTGAACATCCAGTTGAAGTGGATGTCTTTGCGTCTGCCGGCAAAATACAGCAGGGCGAGCGAGATGGAGAAGTAGGAGAGGGTGATGACGGATTCCGCAACGACGAACGTCCACAGCAGGTGCGGCGTCCACAGGTAGCAATGACCGTGCGGCATAAAGCCCTCGGTGCTGAACCATTCCAATGCGTGTTGCGTTGAGTGTTCCATTTGGCGCTCCTTCGGCAAGCTGCGGTAGCATGATCGGCAGGTGTCATATTAGCGCATTAAGTTCCGGTTGATTAGGGATGGATTCGGACGCAGAATACCGCCACCTCTATTTGCCGGGCGCCCGCGATGAACTCTTCCGCATCTACTGCCGCCACACCCGAGCCTGTTCGCGCCGACGCCGCGGATTTAAACGCGGGCGCCCCCCCCAAAGTCGAAGCTTTTGTCTGGAGCAACAAACTGGCCACCGGCATCGACGTGGTGGATACGCAGCACCAGCACCTGGTCGGGTTGATTAACGAGGTCGGCAATTTATGCGCGGCGGATGCGGATAGCACGCGGATCAAGCCGGTCATCGACGAGCTGGTGCGCTACACCGTGTATCACTTCGATACGGAAGAGCAGATGATGCGGCAGTTTGCGGTGAACGCCGAGCATCAGGCCAACCATCTCAAGGCGCACGATGATTTTCGCAAACAGGTGACGCTGGCGGTCGGCATTATTCAAACCTCGCCGCAAAGTTCGATGAGCCTGCTGGCGCAGTTGCTGGACTATCTTACCCACTGGCTGTTGCAGCACATCATGGTGGACGATTTGCGCATGGCGCGCGAGATTCAGGCGTTGCAGGCGGGAGCCAGTCCCGCCGAGGCGGCTAGTCAGGCAGCGTCTACAGTGTCGCGTTCCGGCGATGTGATGATGGCGGCGCTGAATACGCTGTACAGCAAGATCGGCGAGCAAACCGTGGAGGTGATGGAGGCCAATCAGGCGTTGGCGCGCGAACACGAGGCGCTGCGCGAACTCAATGAGCAATTGGAGCAGCGCGTCCGGCTGCGCACGGTCGCGCTGGAAGGAGCCAACCGGGAATTGAAACAGCGCAATCTCGAGTTGAAGCAGCTCAACCAGAAGCTGGAAAGTACGCAGAGTCAATTGCTGCAATCGGAAAAAATGGCCTCGGTCGGACAACTGGCTGCGGGCGTGGCGCACGAGATCAATAATCCCATCGGTTTTGTGAGTTCCAATCTGTCTACTCTGGAAAAATATATTGCGGGTCTGGGCGATGTGCTGGCCGCTTACGCGAAAAACGAGGCGCGGCTCGATGCGGGTGCGCTGGCCGAGGTCGCCGAGGTTAAGCGCAAGGTCGATTTGCCTTATCTGCTGGAGGACATTCCCGGTCTGCTCAAGGAATCTCTGGACGGATTGGCGCGGGTAAAACGCATCATTCAGGATTTGCGCGATTTTTCCCATGTGGACGAAGCGACCTGGCAACTCGCGAATCTCGAATACTGCTTGGACAGCACGCTCAACGTGGCGGCGAACGAGATCAAGTACAAAGCGGAGGTGGTGAAGGAATACGCCGGGCTGCCCGAAGTGGAGTGCATGCCGTCGCAGATCAACCAGGTGTTTTTGAATCTGCTGGTGAATGCGGCGCAGGCTATCGAAACAAAAGGCGTTATCACCCTGCGTACCGGACAAGAGGGCGGGGAGGTATGGGTGGAAGTCGCCGATACCGGCAAGGGCGTCGCTCCGGAAATTATGACGAAGATATTCGATCCGTTTTTCACCACCAAACCGGTGGGCAAGGGGACCGGCTTGGGGCTGTCGGTTTCCTACGGCATCGTGCAAAAACACGGCGGGCGCATTGAGGTGCGCAGCGAGTTGGGCAAGGGCACGGCAATGCGCGTGTGGCTGCCGCAGCAGCAAACATCAATCCACCATAAAAACCCGAAATGAAAATCTCGATAAAGCTAACCGTATTTTTTTCGACAATATTTATTCTTGTCGGATTGATCCCGACCTATTTCTACTACACCTCCAGCACCCGGCAACTGGAAGCAGCCATCACCAGCAAAATGCAGGGGATGGCAACCGATGCCTTGAATACGACCGATCGGATGTTTTATGAGCGTTATCTGGACATCAATATGCTGTCTGCCGATCCGGTTATTTCATCCGGGCACGCCAGCGCCAAACAGATTTCAAATCGGCTGCTGGACTACAAGAACAGCCACCCCTTTTATCTTTCGCTGTCATTTTTTGATTTACGCAGGGTAAGGATAGCGGACACGGCGGGATTGGACATCGGCGTGCAGCATTCTCTTAACGAGTACTGGCCGGAAATATTGACGGGAAAAGATTTTGTGAGCAACTTGAGCAATTCCGAATCGCTGGGAGAGGCCGTGCTGCATTTCGCCGGTATTGTGAAAGACCGGGACGGGAAAGCGCTGGGGGTGGTGGTTTCCCGGATTTCTCTGGAAGCATTTGGCAGCATATTGAAAGAGCATGTCAGGGAATACGACATAGGAGAGGGCGCTGCAATAGAGTTGCTCGACAGGAACGGCCTCATCGTTTATTCCGACCACAACAAGGCGGATATATTCAAAAGCGTATCCCATGAGTGGGGGCGGATCAAAGAGCTGCTGGATAAGGGCGCGCGCTCGGGCGGGATCGTAAACGACGCAGAGGATGAATTTATTGTTTACGTTAAGGAGCGCGGGCATCTCGATTTCAGGGGCAACGATTGGGTGCTGTTAATTGAAATGCCGCAGCAAAAAGTCTTTGCTTCGCTCATGGAGTTGCGCGACAGGTCGCGCCTGATTCTGCTGAGCATGGCGTTTTTTGTGTTTCCCGGCGTATTTATGTTTGCACGCGGCATCGTAAAACCCATACGCAAACTCCGGGACGCTTCCGTTGAAATCGGCTTGGGAAAATTGGGCGCGCGCGTTGACATCAAATCCAACGATGAGATCGGGGATTTGGCTGCATCGTTTAATAAGATGGGCGGGGATTTGCAGCGGGCCAACGATGATCGCGACAAGGCGGAGGCCGAGTTGAAACAAAATCTCGAACAGCAGCGCATCCTGAACAAACAGCTGGAGGAGGCGCAAAACCATTTGCTGCAATCCGAAAAAATGGCTTCGCTGGGGCAGCTTGCCGCCGGTGTCGCGCACGAGCTGAATAATCCCATCGGTTTCGTGTATTCGAACATGGGCACGCTGGAAAATTATTTGAACGATATTTTTGTGATCAATACCGCGTATGAAGAGGCGGAGAGAACGGTTGGAGCGGATTGTCCCGCGCTCGACGATATTCAAAAGCTCAAGAAAGATAAGGACTACGACTATATCAAGCAGGATATTTTTCAGTTGATGTCCCAATCCAAAGACGGCCTCGCGCGGATGCGCAAGATCGTGCAGGATCTCAAGGATTTTTCCCATGTCGGGGACGAGGGCTGGAAGTGGGTTGATCTGCACAAGGGGTTGGATTCCACGCTCAATATCGTGTGGAACGAGCTCAAATACAAATGCCAGGTGAACAAGGAATACGGCAAGCTGCCCGATGTGTATTGCATGGCGTCGCAGATCAATCAGGTGTTTATGAATTTGCTGGTCAATGCGAGCCAGGCTATCGAAACCAAAGGGGTTATCACGATCCGCACCGGCGCTGAGGGCGATCAGGTATGGGTGGAGATCGCCGATACCGGCAAAGGCATTTCACCCGAAAATCTCACGCGTATATTCGATCCGTTTTTTACGACCAAGCCGGTCGGGGTGGGGACGGGGCTCGGCCTCTCGCTTTCCTACGGCATCGTGCAAAAACATCACGGGCGCATCGAGGTGCAGAGCGAAGTCGGCAAGGGAACTGCGATGCGCATCTGGTTGCCGGCGAATCCGGCGCAGGCCAAATAAGGAGGCGGCGCTCTGTTGCAGGGTTACTTTTTGGGATGAACGTAGATGGCGAGCGTGTGCCCGTCGATACGCTCGAAGCTCCTGATCTGGTCAATGAGATGTTCGTTCAGCACCTGTTCCTTCGGCAGCAATATGTCGCCGTTCAGCGCGATCAAATCCTGGGCGAGCGTCATGTCCGGCAATAGTTGCCCGGAGCGCAATACCAGGTCCGCGATGACGCCGTTGGTGTTTTTTACGCGGCCCAATTCTTTCAGGAAGGCATCCACGACGGTCGGGTCATAGCGTATGCCCTTGCTGTCCTGAATCAGGAGAGAGGCGCCGGCCTGATTCAGCGGTTTGCTGAAGCTGGTTCCCATCAAGGCGGTGTCGTAATCCTCGGCAAGGGCGAGAATGCGCGCGCCGAGCGGGATGGACAGGCCGGACAGGTGATCGGGATAACC
>JBBIJL010000086.1:0-9073 GCA_037446005.1 Gallionellaceae bacterium
GGCAAAATAGACGATACCCAAGCCCGCCATCAGCCCCGCCACGGCGAGCAACAGCAGGGTGATGCCATAACAGGCCATCACCGCGATCACATCGTATTTGCCGAAGAACAATGCCGAGGAATGGATGCCCAAGTGGATGTCGTCGTCCCTGTCCACCATCGCGTATTCGGTGTCGTAGGCGATTGCCCAGAACACGTTGGCGAGCAGCAGCACCCACGCGACGGGCGGCACATCGCCCAACGTGGCGGCGAAAGCCATCGGGATGCCGAAGCCGAAGGCGATGCCGAGGTAGGCTTGCGGGATGGCGAGGAAACGTTTGGTGAACGGGTAGCTCGCGGCGAGGAACACGGCGGGGAAGGACAGCAGCCAGGTCAGCGGATTCAGCGGCAGGATCAGCAGGAACGAAACAAACGCCAGCACCACGGCCAGCCACACGGTTTCGCGTTCACCCACTTTGCCGCTGGTGAGCGGGCGCTCTTTGGTGCGCTTCACATGCTTGTCGATATGGCGATCGGCGTAGTCGTTGATAACGCACCCCGCCGAACGCATCAGCGTGGTGCCGAGCACGAAGATCAGCACGATATGCCATGCCGGATGCCCGTTGGCGGCGATCCATACACCCCATAAGGTCGGCCACAGCAATAACAAAATGCCGATAGGACGGTTCAGGCGGGTGAGCTGGATGTAGAGGTGCAGGCGTTGGGTGAGGTTCATGGTGCGTTAAATTGGCAAATTATTTCGATTGAAAAACAGATGCGGGCAGGCTGGCGACATTCCGGCGCACATCCTGCGAGGCATAGCGGCGGATGTGCGCATCCAGCGCAGCGTTGCCGCACTGAAAGTCGGCAGTGCCGATTTCGCATCGAGAGGCTTGATCTGAAATCATTACCGGCGGACTTGGTCTGCGTGGCGCTTGAGCGCGCGTTTAAGCGCCACATTGGGATTGATCGGCGCATCCAGCACGGCAAGAAACGACTCGAAATCTTTGGGTTTCAGGGTGATGGATTCATGCTTCTGCACCACTTTCTGGGCGGAAGCCAGCGCGTTGGAAAGCACGAATTCGGAAATGCTGAGGTGCGAGTAGTTGGCCGCTTTATCCAGCAACTGGCGGGTGTGGTTGTCGCAACGGATATTCAAGCGGCTTTCTTTGAGCGAGGTGGTTTCCATGTCGCACTCCTGAAACGGGAGGCGGATTGTGTGCCATTTGTGCTTACGCTGCAACGGAGCTCAAGCGCTAGCCCAGAGCTAATTTGTTCTCGCAAAAATCGTAGGGTGGGCACGTTGTGTGTGCCCACCCTACATCTTTTGAATTTAAAAATAATTTTGTGGAGAACAAATTTACCCTGAGTGCTAGCCATTTCCGCAAAGTGCGCGCCTGAATTGCAGGAGGCGAAAAGTCATTGTTCCCGCCCCTGCCGCAGATAACCACATGAATATCTGTGCCCCGCTTCCCCATAGCGACCACGTACCATTTGCGCCAA
Source organism: Gallionellaceae bacterium (assembly GCA_037446005.1). Lineage (GTDB taxonomy): Bacteria > Pseudomonadota > Gammaproteobacteria > Burkholderiales > Gallionellaceae > PALSA-1006. Next base: position 1,482 of record JBBIJL010000086.1, read on the forward strand.
AATAAACCAGCAGAAAACAGGCTAAGCCATTGCTCGCAATGCCCGTATAAATGACTTGCTCCGGGTTTGGTGCTCGCATCCCCGCGTAGTATGCGATCAGCAAGGCGAGATAGGCTGCGCCCAGCAATCGTACAAACAACAACGGTTCGGGTGCGGGAATGCCGAGTGCGACAAATCCAGATGGCTGCAACACCAATAAGGGGATGCACCAAAATAATCCGGTGATCGCAATTTTTCTGATAAGTAATGCTTTTAGTCCGCGCAAGATATGCTCCATGATTTGGCATTCACAAGTTGAATTCGAGAGTTTCCCCATCCTCCGGGATGCGCAGACGCTGAATTAATCCCGCACGCTTGGCGCATGATGCCAGTTCGGCGCGAGTGGTCGGGCAATGATCCAGCGCTTCCAGATGGTTCGCCACGACGATGCCGGAAATCAGCGCACAAGCATCGAGCACATCCGCGCCATCCATCAATATTTTTGAGCCAAGGTCGAAACGGGCACCTCCTCCGGGAAGAATTGCAACGTCCGGTTGAAGTTGGCTTAGGCAGCAATGTACATCGACGGTGAGCAGCGTATCTCCGGCAATGTAGATGCTGGGCTGGTCGGGCAGTTCAATGAAATAGCCATATCCGTGCTCCATTAGTCGTCCGATAAGGCCGCGACCATGCATACAAGGGATGGGCGTGATATGCCCGTGAAAAAATACTTGCCGCAATTCGCCGGACAACGGCTGCACGGTTAACCCGCGCGATGACAGATAGGTGGAATCGCGCGGCATACAAATGACGGGTATATCCGCATCGCGCAGAAATTTTTTCCCCGCCCGATCAAGATGGTCAAAGTGGCCGCGCTGGCAATGCGTAATCAGGCAGTGCGTTACGCGCGCCAACAGCGCCGGTGCGTTGTCGGGTAAATCAACGAGCGGATTACGTTGCCGTTGTGCGCCCAAATATTTGAGCGGGGGCAGCGTACCGCGCAAGGCAAGCATGGGATCAAGCAACAAACTGATTTCGCTTCCATGCGAAGTAAATTCCAGCAGGAGGGTGGCGTTGCGAATTTGGGTGATCTTCACTGTGTGCTTTCCGAGGTAGGCTGGCCGCATTGTATGGACAGCGCATGTCGGCCTACAATGGCAAATAACGCCAATTAGATACCAATTTATGCCAGCTCGAATTCGTCGTTCCGCGGCGCCGTTGCGCTTGGGGTTGTTGCTATATACGGGGTGTATGCCCGCGGGACTGTTTGCGGTATCCGATATGGTCAGAGCCTGCAATTTGCGCGCCGGTCGCGAGCGCGTCTCGCTTGTTTGGGTTGGGGTGGATGCCGGGACGGTCAATATCGGGCAAGGCCCGGCATTGCAGCCGCAGGCCGTGCTCGCCAAAGCAAACTGCGATGTGATATTGGTACCGGGATTATGGTTGACCTCGGTTGATAAGCAGGAAACGATACTGCCTCAGCAACAAAAACTCATCGCCCAACTGCATGCCCTGCCGCGCCCGACAAGGCTGTGGAGCTATTGCGCCGGGGTAGCGCTATTGGCTGCAGCCGGACGGCTCGACGGTGACCATGCCGCGATGACGTGGTGGCTGTGCGACCGCATGCGCGAGCGGTTCCCCAAGGTTCTCTGGCAGCGCGGCGAAAGCCTAGTAGCAACCAAACGAACGGTCACTGCGGCAGGAGCCAATGGCTACTTGCCGTTGCTGCTGGATCAATTGCCGGGCATCTATGGCAAGGAGGTGGTACGCGATGCGCGCGAAGTATTGATGCTGCCGCAACCGCGAGTCCGCCACGATGCGTTTCTGGCGGTGGATTTGATGACACTGCAAGATGACAGTCTGCGGAAGTTGGTGCTGTTTTCCCAGCGCACGCCTGCAAGAGCGCTGGATTTAAGCTGCGCGGCAAACCATCTGAATATTTCCGTGCGCACCCTGTGCCGACTGGTACAGGGTGCGACCGGGTTGGCCGCCGGTGACTGGCTGCGGCGGATAAAGCTGCGGCAAGTTAGTGAGGCGCTATGCGAATCGAGTGCCGCCATTAAGCAAATCAGCGATGAGCTCGGCTACAGTAGCGAAACCAGTTTGCAGCGCGCTTTCAAAAAAACAACCGGACTGACGTTGGCTGCGTATCGACAAACATACGCCGCGTAAAAACAAAGTTTGCAAAGCATTCCTATGACGCTTCGCAGCGCGGATTGAGCCTCAAAATCTCCGGCAAAAAAACCTCCGTCACCAGCAGCGGTGCGCCGCGCAAAATAAACAGCGAGCGGCGCGCCCACAGCCTCGGCGGCGCATCGCCCAGCACGGCGATGGCGCTGTGATACAGCGGGTGGTTGGAATGCAGGGCTTTGTAGTGCAGCGGTTGGCGGTTGACCAACGGATGTGAAAACAGCAACTCGCCCAGCGGGCGGCTGCCCAGCCCGCGCACCGCGCCCCAAGTACCGCGCAAATGGGCGGGGGCGCAGGCGCTGTGGGCGAACACCACGGGTTTGCCGTCGGCATACAGGAAGACTTCGCGCGAAAAAGCGTTGCGGTCATAGGGCAGGCCGAGCAGTGCGGCTTCGTCGTAAGCAACGCGCGCCAGACCGCTGCGTACCGAGCGCACGGTAAAAATTTTGCAGCGTTCTTTGATGCGGCGGGTGAGCGAGCCGCGGTCCTTGAGCCAATCGGTATAGGGTGCCGAAGCCAGCAGCGCGCTTTGCCAGTAACGGTCACGCATGCAGAAAGTCCGGTTTGTTTGCCATCCAGCGTTGCAGGTGCGCGTGGGCAACCTCGGGCGCATCGCGCAAAAGTTCGTCGGCCAGATCGCGGGCAATATCCAACAATTTTTCGTCTTCGTCGATGTCGGCGAAGCGCAGCATGGCGACGCCGCTCTGGCGTGCGCCGAGCAGTTCGCCGGGGCCGCGCAGACGCAAATCCTGCTGCGCGATTTCGAAGCCATCGGTGTTTTCGTAGATGATTTTCAGGCGCGCGCGCGCCAGTTCGGATAACGGTTTTTGGAACAGCAGCACGCACAAACTCTCCGCCGCACCGCGCCCCACGCGCCCGCGCAACTGGTGCAGTTGCGCCAGCCCCATGCGCTCGGCGTGCTCGATCACCATCAGGCTGGCATTCGGCACATCGACGCCGACCTCGATCACCGTGGTGGCGACCAGCAGGTGGATGTCGCCCGCCTTGAAGGCCGCCATCACTTGCGCTTTGTCGGCGTTGTCCATTTTGCCGTGCACCAGCCCGACGCTGAGTTCGGGAAAAATCTCTGTGAGCGTGGCGTGTGTTTCGATGGCGGTTTGCAATTGCAGCGCTTCGGATTCGTCGATCAGCGGGCACACCCAGTAGGCTTGGCGGCGATTCACGCAGGCCATGCGCACGCGCTCGAACACTTCCTCGCGGCGCGCATCGTTGATGAGCTTGGTGACGATGGGCGTGCGGCCGGGCGGCAGCTCGTCGATCACCGACACGTCGAGGTCGGCGTAGTAGCTCATCGCCAGCGTGCGCGGGATGGGGGTGGCGCTCATCATCAGTTGGTGCGGCTCGTTGCCTTTGCCTCTGAGCGCCAGACGCTGCTGCACGCCAAACTTATGCTGCTCATCCACGATCACCAGACCAAGCTTGGCGAACTGCACTTCCTTCTGGAACAACGCGTGAGTGCCGACAGCGATTTGCGTTTCGCCCGTGGCGATGCGTTCGGCGGCGGCGGTTTTTTCTTTTTTCTTCAAGCTGCCGGAGAGCCACACCGGGGCGATGCCGAGCGGCTCCAGCCAGTCGCGCAGTTTCAAATAATGCTGCTCGGCCAGAATTTCGGTGGGGGCCATGAAGGCGACCTGATAACCGTTCTCGATGGCCTGCAAGGCGGCGAGCGCGGCGACGATGGTTTTACCGCTGCCGACATCGCCTTGCAGCAGGCGCTGCATCGGATGGGCTTGTGCCAGATCGTGACGAATTTCCTGTAACACTTTTTGCTGCGCGCGCGTGAGGGCAAACGGCAGCGCCTTAAGCAAAGCGGGGGTGTGGGTGTCGCGCGCAACAAGCTGCGGCGCGATACGGTCGCGGCGTTTGCGGTAATGCACGCGCATGGAAAGTTGTTGCGCCAGCAACTCGTCGAACTTGATGCGCCGCCAAGCCGGGTGCGCGCGTTCCAGCAACGCTTCCTCGTCGATTTGCGGCGGCGGATTGTGCAGCAATTGCACGCTGGCATCGAAGGCGGGCAGGCGCAATTTTTTCAGCAGCTCTGCGGGCAGGGTGTCGGGTAACTCCACGGTGTTGAGCGCGGCGAGGATGTGCTTGCGCAGCGTGGGCTGCGGCAACCCGGCAGTGGTGGGATACACGGGCGTGAGCGCCTGCTTGAGCGCCTTGTTCTCGCCGCCCGCGTGGCACTTGGGGTGCACCATCTCCATGCCGAAATAGCCCTCGCGCGCTTCGCCCAAAGCACGGATGGTTTTGCCGATGGCGAGCTGCTTTTGCTGGCTGGGATAAAAATTCAGGAAGCGCAAAAACAGAATGCCGCTGTCGTCCTGCAACTGGCACACCAGACTGCGGCGCGGGCGGTACATCACCTCGCTGTGGATGATCTCGCCCTCCACCTGCGCCGTGGCGCCCGGCACGAGATCGTCCACGCGCGTGATTTGCGTTTCGTCCTCGTAGCGCAACGGCAAGTGCAACACCAGATCATACGGCGTATGGATGCCGAGTTTGGTGAGCTTGCTTTGGGTGGCAGGCGGGATTTTGATCGAAACCACGAGACCTTAGTCTTGGAGGTACATCACCCCGTCCGCTTCCACCAGCGCATTGCGCGGCAGAGCGGCAACGCCGACGGCGGCGCGAGCCGGGTAGGGCTGGTGGAAGTAGGTTGCCATCACTTCATTCACCTTGGCAAAGTGCGCGAGGTCGGTGAGGAAAATATTCAGCTTCACCACATCGTCCAGACTGCCGCCGGCCGCATCGGCGACGGCGCGCAAATTCTGGAACACGCGGTGGATTTGCGCTTCGATGCCGTCAACCATTTGCATGGTGTTAGGGTCGAGGCCGATCTGGCCGGAGAGGTAGACGGTGTGGTCAACGCGTACCGCTTGCGAGTAAGTGCCAATGGCGGCGGGCGCATCGGGGGTTTGAATGACGGTTTTATTTGACATGATGGACTCCTGTTCTTTTCAGGAGGCGCATTTTACAACGTCTGCGATATGCGCCTGTCTGCAAATAATGAACAATGAAACAAAAAATTCACTGATATTGTCTGACACTTGCCCGAGCTAGTATTGACGCCGTTCGCCACGAAAACAGACGTCCCGCAAGGCAATATCTATATATTTTGTACTATTGCTTGGTGTCGAAATTTGTGCGAGTGTTCGAACCCCAGATTGAATTAGGCGATTTGTCGAGTGTTACGCTCAATCATTCGACTTGCTTGCTTGTTATTGAGACAGACCCAAATGCGAGGAAACCATGAAAACAAAATCCGGCAATAACACTACATCGAATGTTAAGAATGCGCAGAAATTCGCCCCTAACAATCCCGTTTCACAGGCCTCCCTCGATGCGCAAGTCCTCACTTTGGAAAACGCTATTGCGGCGCAAGTTGCGGCCAAGAAAAAACTGCCCGGCGAGTGGGCTGATGAAAGTCTGTTAACAGAAAATACGTCTATAGGAGAACCCATTCTGCTGGCCGCAGCAAAGGGAGACTCAGAATTTGAAACCACCGACGTCGGCACGCCGGGTGTTGCTACACCGCCTGCCGCCGCGACACCTGCGGTTCCGGCAAGCGGAGCTCCCGCTTTACCTGCGGGTACAACAGTTCCTGCCGGCACTCCCGCCGGTACCACCATCATCATTCAGCAAGCGCCGGTACAACAAGCTCAACACCATGAAGAAGATTCCGGCAGCGGCGCTTCGTTCGGATTTGTATTGGGCGGATTGACTGCCGGTGCGGTTGGTTTGGGTGTGGCGCTGGGTGGAAAAAAAGGCGGGGATTCTGCGGTAGCAGCAGCCAGCCATGCGCTAAGCGGGGCGGTCGCCGACGGCAAGATTTCCGGAGCTAAAATTTACGTTGATGCTAACGGTAACGGCAAAGCCGACGCAAATGAAGATACCGGCATCGTGACCGATGCGCAGGGTAATTTCACCGGTTCATCCACATTGCAAGGTCCGATTCTCGCTGTCGGCGGCACCAATATCGACACTCTGCTACGAAATAGCCTAGTGCTGAAAGCCCCGGATGGCTCGACGATTGTTAACCCGCTGACCACCTTGGTGCAAAACAGAATTGACCAGGCAAAATCACAAGGACTGACGCTATCCGTTTCGCAGGCTGAAACTGATATGGCGACAGGCTTGGGACTTAACCTTCCGGCCGGAAAAACGATTACCAAATACGATCCTATCGCGGCATTGGCGCTGAATAGCGCCGATGCTACCGCGCTGGCTACGCAGAAAGTGGCGGCGCAGATTGTGGCTGTTGCCACGGCTGCGGCAAAAGCGGATTCCGGCGCGATTACTGCGGCCTTGTCCGGCGATGCCACGCAACTGCAAAATGTGTATGCGGCGGCATTGGATAAAATCGCAACAGTTGCCAACGGCAACGCGGCACTGGGTCAGGCCGTTGATTTGACCAATGCCACATCCGTTACCGGTATTTTAAATTTGGCTTACAAAGCGACCGGTTCGCAGGTCAATGCCACTACAGTTGCCACTTCCATCACGACAGAAACTCAAAAAATCGCGACGGCAGCATCCGCCAGTGCGATCACTGGGGCTCAAGCGCAGTCCGGCACGCTGACAGCCCCGACGGTCACCTTGTTCAAGGATAGCGGCACATCCGCCACGGATAAAATCACTAGCAATGCCAAATTGGTTGTTACCGGTACCGTAGCCAATGCCACTGTTGAATACAGCACGGATGGAACAACGTGGACAACGACCCAACCTACATTGGCAGATGGAGCGCATACCATTCAGGTGCGCCAAAGCGATGGCGTCAGCAAGTCGCCTGCAACATCAATCTCGCTTACGCTTGACACTACCGCCCCAACGACCTTAAACAACTTCTCGCTCACAGCAGTAACACCTCCCACCACGAGCGGCACGATCAGCGCAAAAACACTGCTTTATATCACTGCGAACCAGAATGAAACGATCACGGGTGTTTCCATTTCCGGCACGTCCCGAACCACCAACTCTCCATTAACTACAAGCGCGGTAAAAAATGCCACCGGGCAGTGGGAGTTTGATGCCACGCAATTTGCCGATAGCACGGCTAGCACGCCGATAACAGTCACCACCTCCCTAAGCGACGCCGCGGGTAACATCGGTTCCAATACCGGCACACTGCAATTGAGCACAGCAGCCGGCGTCGTCATCTTGAGCACACCGACTGTTGCCTTGAGTACAGATACCGGAACCAGTCCGACTGACAAAATTACCAACAAGAGCTTGCTCTCTGTCTCGGGGCTGGCAGTCGGGGCAGTTGCAGAATATAGCACCGATGCGGGCGTCACTTGGACGGGAACCCAGCCCGCTACATTGGTGGACGGAACCCACACTATTCAGGTGCGCCAAAAAGATTCGGCCAGCGGACAGACATCCGCTGCCGCTAGTATTAC
>JBBIJL010000087.1:0-8873 GCA_037446005.1 Gallionellaceae bacterium
AGGCTTAAATCGGATGCAAGGTTCCGTCGACTAATTTCAATTGCCGCTGCATGCGGCTGGCGAGGTCGAGGTCGTGGGTGACGACGATGAAGCTGGTTTGCAGACGTTCGTTGAGCGACTGCATGAGGTCGAACAGGGCGGTGGCGCTGACGCGGTCGAGATTGCCGGTTGGCTCGTCGGCCAGCACGCAGGCAGGCTCGGTGACCAAGGCGCGCGCCACCGCGACACGCTGGCGTTCGCCGCCGGAAAGTTCGGCGGGCAGGTGCTGGATGCGGTGGGACAAACCCACCAGTTCCAGCATGTTCGCAGCGATGGGCTCGGCCTGTTTGCGCGTCATGCCGCGAATCAGCAAGGGCATGGCGACGTTTTCCAGCGCGGTGAATTCCATCAGCAGGTGGTGGAACTGGTACACAAAGCCCAGCGAACGGTTGCGCATCTCGCCGCGCTGGGTTTCGTTCATGGCAAACACATCCTGCCCCAGAATTTGCACGCTGCCGGCGCTGGCTTTATCCAGCCCGCCCAGCAGATGCAGCAGGGTGCTTTTGCCCGAGCCGGAGCTGCCGATGATGGCCAAGCGTTCGCCGCGCGCTACGTCGAGATTTACGCCATTCAACACCGGCACGTTGAGTTCGCCCTGCGCAAATGTCTTGCGCAGATCGCGGCAGGAAATCACTAGCTCACTCATAGCGCAACGCCTCCGCCGGTTGGGTTTTGGAAGCGCGCCAGCTCGGATACAGCGTGGCGATCAGGCTGATGGCGAACGAGAAAGCGGCCACGACCAGCACATCGTTGCGCTGCAAATCCGAGGGCAGGTCGGTGATGAAGTAAATATCCTTGGCCAAGAACTGCACGCCGAACAGGTGTTCGATAAACGGCACGATGCTGCCGATGTTGAGCGCGACCACGATGCCGCCGACCACGCCGATGAGCGCACCGACCAGACCGATCAGCACTCCCTGAACCATAAAGATTTTCATGATGCTGGCAGGCGATGCGCCCAGCGTGCGCAGGATGGCGATGTCGGCCTGCTTGTCGGTGACGGCCATCACTAGCGTGGAAACAATGTTGAACGCGGCCACGGCGACGATGAGCGAAAGGATGATGAACATCATTTTTTTCTCCATCTTCACTGCGCTGAAGTAGTTCGCGTTCTGGCGCGTCCAGTCGGTGGCATAGATGTCATGGGGCAATTGCTGCTCCAGTTCGGCAACTATCTGCGGTGCGCGGTCAAGGTTGTTCAGGCGTGCACTGATGCCGCTGACGCTGTCGCCCATACGATAGAGTTTTTGCGCGTCGTTAAGATGAACCAGCGCGAGCGCATTGTCGTAAGGCGACATGCCGATTTCGAAGATGCCTACTACATGAAACTGTTTGAGGCGCGGCACCATGCCAGCGGGCGTGATCTGGCCTTGCGGTGTGATGAGCAGGATGCTGTCGCCGACGCGGGTGCCGAGGGCACGCGCAAGATCGCTGCCGAGCACGATGCCGAATTCACCCGTGCGCAGGTCGGTGAGCTTGCCCGCCTTCATTTTGTCGCCCAGCCCGGTGAGCTTGTTTTCGCCTTCGGGCAGGATGCCGCGCACCATCACCCCTTCAACGTTTTCGTTTTGCGACAACATGCCTTGGCCGTTGACATAGGGCGATGCGCCTTGCACCTCGGGATGCGCGCTGACGATGTCCAGCACAGGCTGCCATACAGACAATTGGCCGCTGTCTCCCGTTACTTGTAAATGCGGCGTGATGCCCAGAATGCGCGCGCGGATCTCTTTCTGAAAACCGTTCATCACCGACAAAACGATGATGAGCGCCGCTACGCCCAGCGCGATGCCCAGCATGGAAATCATCGAAATGAACGAAATAAAGTGGTTGCGACGCTTGGCGCGGGTGTATCGCAGACCGATGAAAAGTTCGTAGGGGCGCAAGGTGGGGACGGCAAAAATTAACAGGCGCTAGTTTGCCACAAGAATGCAGATGCCAGAAACATAAAAGACGCCCGCGCAGGGCGGGCGTCCTTGCTTTTGAAGCGCAGCGTTACTGAATCTTGCGGATGGCGTTATTGGTGGTATCCGATACGTACAGGCTGGTGCCATCGGTGGTAATTCCGCCGGGCTGGTTGAATGTTGCGGCCACGCCGGACGCATTGTTGGCGCCTGCCGTGCCGGAGCCGGCCAGTGTGCTGACCGCGCCGGTGGCAATGATGATCTGGTGGATCAGGTTGCCGAAATATTCCGCCACATACAGATTGGTTCCGTCGGTGGTGATGCCGTAAGGTCCGTTGAATGTCGCAGCAGCTCCCGCCGCAGTTGCTGCGCCCGGGCCCGCCAGAATGTTTGTTGCGCCGGTGGCAATGACAACTTTTCGAATCGTATTGCTGGTTTCATCCGCCACATACAGGTTGCTGCCGTCGGTGGTGATGCCCATCGGGTTGCTGAACGTTGCCGTAGCGCCCACGCCCGATGCGCCCGCGCCGGCCAGCGTGCTGACAGCGCCTGTCGCGATGACGATTTTTTTGATGTTGTTGTTGAGTGTGTCGGCCACATACAGGTTAGTGCCATCGGTGGTGATGCCGCCGGGTCTGTTAAATGGAGCACCCGCAGATGTTGCCGCGCACGGCCCCGCCAGTGTGACCACGTCGCTGGTGGCGATCACAATCTTGCGGACGCAGCCATTGAATGTATCGGCCACATACAGATTAGTACCGTCGGTAGTGATGCCGCGCGGCCCCCAGAATGAAGCCGCCGTGGCGATGCCATCGGCGGCGCCCCATGTTGCGCCGCCAGCTACGGTTGATACCACGCCCGAAGCAATACTGATCTTGCGGATCAGGTGGTTGTTTTCATCCGCCACATACAAGTTGCTGCCGTCGGTCGTGATGCCGCCGGGGGTGCTGAATGAAGCGACAGATGATGCGCCGTTTGTCGCGCCCGCAAGCGCCCCCGCGATACCGGCGAAAGTTGTTACCGTGGTTGTTAGATTAAGTGCCGTGCCTTGTTTTGCGCCGCCCATCAATCCAGAGAATGGCGTCCCCGAGTTGTTTGCCACCGAGGTGCTGCCTCCGCCGCATCCGGCAAGAGCGAGTGTGGTGATAGCGACTAGCCCTAAGCCTAGTTCTGTGGTTTTACGCAAAACGGATTTAAGCTTCATGAGGCGATTTTCCTTGAGAGGTTGAGAGGCCGATAATTAACGATGGGCGAATAAATCGGGGCAACACTACGTCACCTTTTTGGCATGTGTCAACACATAGCACAACGAAAGTACGAGATTTCGAAGCAGGCGTTTATTAAGTGTAGAAATAGCGGAAAAATTTGACGATCTTTTGATCTGCGGCAGGAGCGAACATAAAAAATGTCCCGAAGAATCGGGACATTTTTTTATTGACCAACATCAGGCGTAGGTAACAGGCCTGCGTTTAATTGGATTTTTAGCGATTGCCGTTACCGTTGCCGCCGCTGCGGTTTTGCGAAAAGCCACCGCTTGGGCGACGTGCGCCGCCTGCGCCTGCGCCGAAGCTGCTGCGACCGCCGTTGCCGGTGTGAGTGCGGGTGCTGTTGCCTGCGTTGAAGTCACGCTGACCGCCTGCGCGGTTGCCGTCAACGTTGCCGTTGTGGGCGCCGAAGCGGTTGTGGGAATGGCCTTCACGGTGCGTGTGTGAGCCACGGTCATCGCGCGGGAAACCGTGACGGCTGTCCGGGGCGTGATGGCGCGGTGCGCCTGCACCTGTGTTGCGTGGCGCGCCGAAGCCGCCGCTGCGCGGAGCGCCTGCACCGCGCGGGCCGCCGTTGCCGCGACCGCTGGGGGCGGGGCGCGGTTTGAACTTGGGCTCAAGACCCGCTACGGTGTGCGCTTCGATGCGTTGACCGGTGTATTGCTCAATCTTTTTCAGGTGCAGCGCATCGCGGTTGGAGGCGAACGATACGGCGATGCCGGATGCGCCGCCGCGACCGGTACGGCCGATGCGGTGCACGTAGTCTTCGGCGAACTTGGGCAGGTCGAAGTTGATGACGTGGGTGATGCCGGAGACGTCGATACCGCGCGCGGCCACGTCGGTGGCGACCAGCACGCGCACCGCGCCGCGGCGCAGGTTGACCAGCGTGCGGTTGCGTTCGCGCTGGTTCATGTCGCCGTGCAGTGCGGCGGCGGCGTGTCCTTGTGCCAGCAGGCTGTCGGCCAAGGTGTCGGCATCGCGCTTGGTGGCGGTGAACACCACGGCTTGGTTCAGATCCACATCGCGCAGCAGGTGATCGAGCAGGCGGTTTTTGTGCGCCATGTCGTCCACGTACATCAGCTTTTGTTCGATGTTTTCGTGGCGCGCTTTGGAGGCGGCTACGCTGATGCGTTTCGGATTTTTCAGCAGACGTTGTGCCAGATTGCCGATCACGCCGTCCAGTGTTGCCGAGAACAGCAGGGTTTGGCGGGTATCCGGCGTGGCGGCGGCGATGCGCTCCACGTCGTCGATGAAGCCCATGTCCAGCATGCGGTCGGCTTCGTCCATAATCAAAATTTCCAGACGGGAGAAGTCGATGCGACCGCGTTCGATGTGGTCGATCAGACGACCCGGTGTTGCCACCAGGATGTCAACCGGGCTGGAAAGCAGTTTGTTTTGCAGCGGGTAGGGCATACCGCCCAGAATGCTGACCACTTTCAGGCGCATGTTCTTGCCGTATTTGGTGGCGGCGTCGGAAACTTGTTGTGCCAGTTCGCGGGTCGGAGTCAGCACCAGGACGCGCGGGCCTTTGCTGCGCACGGCGGATGGTTCGGCGATGCGGTGCAGCGAGGGCAGAATAAAGGCGGCAGTTTTACCGGTGCCTGTCTGGGCGGATGCCATCAAGTCGTGGCCTTCCATGACGGTCGGGATCGCTTCAGCTTGAATCGGTGTGGGGATGGTGTAGCCGGACTCTTCTACAGCCTTGAGAATGGCCGGGTTTAAGCCCAGAGTTGCAAAAGTTACGGTCGCAGTTGTGGGAACAGCGTTTTCAGTTGTGTTTTCAATAGACACGTTTTTTCCTTACGTTTAAAAGTAACAGCGCATGCATGGCGCAATGGCCACACAATGAAATTCAGTAGGAGTTTTATGAGCTCTACCGGCGCAAAACATCGTCGCTAACCGGTAAAACAGGACGCATCAGAACGACATGTCGTCGGAGACGCTAGGGGTCAGGAAACGATGGACTAAGCGCTGCACATACATCGCAGCGAGGCGCGCATTATAGGGAGGCATTCTCGAAAAGCAAGGGTTATTTTGTTTTCGGTATGCGTATTGTGAAACTTCAATGACACAGGATGAGGCGACTTTTTCTTCTGATACAATCAACGAAAGCGGATTATTCCTAATAAAAAGGGGCGGGAGACGGCATGTCACACAAAGATAAATCACGTTTTGTAAGCTTGATGACCAAAAATACCTATGCCATGATTTTGGCGGGGGGGCGCGGTAGCCGTTTGCATCAATTGACGGACTGGCGCGCGAAGCCGGCTGTGCCTTTCGGCGGCAAGTTCCGCATCATCGACTTTGTGCTTTCCAATTGCGTTAACTCGGGCATCCGCCGCATCGGCGTGGCGACGCAGTACAAATCGCACAGCTTGCTTCAGCATATCCAGCGCGGCTGGAGTTTCCTGAACGGTAAATTCAGCGAGTTCATCGACGTATTGCCCGCGCAGCAATGGGTGCAGGAATCGTGGTATGCGGGTACGGCGGATGCCGTATTTCAGAATTTGGACATCCTGCGCGACACCGCCCCGGAGTATGTGCTGATCCTGGCGGGCGATCATGTCTACAAAATGGACTATGGCAAATTGCTGGCATTTCATGTGGAAAAAAATGCCGATATGACGGTCGCCTGTATTGAGGTGCCGGTTAAAGATGCGACCGCTTTCGGTGTCATGGGGGTGAACGGAGAATCCCGCGTGGTTGATTTCACCGAGAAGCCGGCTAATCCGTCTTCGATCCCGGGCAAGCCTGAACTGTCGCTGGCCAGTATGGGTATCTATGTATTCAACACCAAGTTTCTATGCGAACAACTGATCCGCGATGCGGATGAGCCCAACTCCACGCACGATTTCGGCAAGGACATCATTCCGCACCTGATGAATGCGGGATATCGCGTGTTTGCACAAAGCTTTGAAGATAGCTGCGTGCGTGATGAAGGCGGCAATTCGTATTGGCGCGATGTGGGAACCATTGATTCCTATTGGGAAGGCAATATGGAACTCACCAAGGTGGTTCCCGACTTGAATATGTACGACAAGGAGTGGCCGATCTGGACATATCAGGAGCAGTTGCCTCCGGCCAAATTTGTTTTTGACGAGGATGAGCGTCGCGGTATGGCGGTCGATTCGCTGGTTTCAGGAGGTTGCATCATCAGCGGTGCAACGGTTGCCCGTTCTTTGCTGTACTCGAATGTGAAAGTTCACAGCTATACCAGCGTCGAGGACTCCGTCCTGCTGCCTAATGTGGAGGTCGGGCACAACGCGAAGATCAGGCGTGCCGTGGTGGATAAGAATTGCATCATCCCCGAAGGCTTGATCGTCGGTTATGACCGCGCCGAAGACGAGAAGCGCTTCCATGTGAGCGCCAACGGTATCACCCTGATTACCCCGGAAATGTTAGGGCAGGATATGGGGCGCATACGCTCGGCCAAGAATTAATCACCGGAATACTTACTACTTGTTGATACGCGCATCTTTTGAGCAAGAGATGTTCGCGGTTTAAATGGATATTTCATGAGCAAACCCCTGGATTTAGTTTTTCTGTGGCATATGCACCAGCCGGATTACCGTGATTACAGTACGGGTGATTTTGTGTTGCCGTGGGTGTATCTGCACGCGATCAAAGACTATTCGGACATGGCATATCATCTTGAGCAGCATCCCAAGATGAAGGCCGTGGTTAATTTTGTGCCGATCTTGCTGGATCAGTTGGAAGATTACGAACAGCAGTTTTCTAGCGGACAGATTCGCGATCCGCTGCTGCGCCTGCTGGTGTGTGAAAACCTGAACGATGTCAGCGCAGACGAGCGCCAACTGGTACTTGAGAGTTGTTTCCGCAGCAATCTCAGCAAAATGGTTGCTCCGTACCCGGCCTACAAACGGCTGATCGATTTGTACAAGATGATCGAGTCGGGCGGCCGTGTCGCTATGTCGTATTTGTCGGGTCAATATTTGGCGGATCTGCTGACTTGGTATCACTTGGCTTGGTTCGGCGAGACTGTGCGTCGCGAGAATGATGTGCTGATCCAGATGATGACCAAGGATGAGAATTTCACCTACGATGACCGCAAATTGATCTTCGACCTGATCGGCAAGGTGATTTCTGGAATCATTCCGCGCTACCGGAAGCTGGCCGAGAGCGGGCAAATAGAAATATCGGCAACGCCGCATTACCACCCGCTGGCGCCGCTGCTGCTGGATTTTAACAGCGCGCGCGAATGTGAGCCCGGCAGCAGTTTGCCGCAGGCCGCGAGCTACCCCGGGGGCAAGTCGCGCGTTCAGGCGCACATCCTTTCCACCATCGCGAGTCATCGTTCACGCTTCGGCGTTACACCGCACGGCATCTGGCCGGCGGAGGGGGCGGTCTCCACCTCGTTGATTGAAGTTCTGGCGGGACAAAAATGCCGCTGGGCCGCAAGCGGGGAAGGTGTGCTGGCCAACAGTTTGCGCAAGGCGGGCGAACTTCCGGAGCGCTCGAAATATCTTTATCGCCCGTATCGCTTGCAGGGCGCGGGCAATAGTTTGAGCTGTTTCTTCCGCGATGACCGCCTCTCCGATTTGATCGGGTTTGAATATTCGAACTGGAACGGAAAAGACGCCGCGAACAACTTTGTCGCGCAGTTGGAAGAGATCGCGCATCACGCGAGCGATGAAGAAACGCCTTTGGTCGGCGTTATTCTGGATGGCGAGAATGCCTGGGAATATTACCCCTACAACGGATACCATTTCCTGAACGATCTCTACAGCGCTTTGGAAGCGCATCAGAGCATCCGCACGACAACCTATTCCGAATATTTGGACTTTCGCGGCGAGACGGATGCGCAGGGATTTGCCAAGCCGGGAGAGCTGCCGGGTCTGGTCGCGGGCAGTTGGGTATACGGCACTTTCTCCACTTGGATCGGCTCGCCGGACAAGAATCACGCATGGGATTTGTTGTGCATGGCGAAACAAAGTTACGACATGGTGATGGCGGCAGGGCGTTTGAGCCCCCAAGAAAAAGAGGCGGCGGAGAAGCAACTTTCATCCTGCGAGAGTTCGGACTGGTTCTGGTGGTTCGGCGATTACAACCCTTCCGATGCGGTGGGCAGCTTTGATCGTTTGTATCGCCACAATTTGATGCAGTTGTACCGTTTGCTGAAGCTGCCGGTGCCAGCGAATTTGAACTTCCCGATTAGCCAAGGCGGGGGCGCGGCTGAAGGCGGCGGCACGATGCGACGCGGTTCATGAGGGCTTGAGTCGATCCGCTAATTGGGGAAATGCTGTATCCCGCTCTAAAATCTGAAAGGTTGGTTCATGCGTTTCCCTCGTAGCAGTGGCATCTTGCTTCATCCTACCTCCCTGCCAAGCCCCTACGGCTCCGGCGATTTCGGCGCCGCAGCCTTTCATTTTGTCGATTGGCTTGCGGCCGCGGGACAGAAGATGTGGCAGATACTTCCGCTCGGAGGGATCGGCCCGGGAAACTCTCCTTACATGAGCAGCTCGGCTTTCGCCGGCAATGTGCTGCTGATCGACCTGGACGACTTGCGCGCGCATGGCTGGCTCAATGCCGATGATTTAGCCTTGCATGCCGAATTCATAGAGCAGCGGGTGGATTACTCCGTTGTCTATCAATATCGCATGGACAAACTGCGCCTTGCCGCCAGTCGCTTTTTTGCGGATGCGCAACA
>JBBIJL010000088.1:0-8822 GCA_037446005.1 Gallionellaceae bacterium
CGGCGTGGAAGCCCTCATCAAAAGCTACCGCCTGTACCTGGAACAGATCCAGATTTCCCAGGGCGAACCCGAACTCAGCATCACCCGCGCCTGGTTCCTGATCCGCTTCTTCGACGCCAACATGCTGGAACTGACCGCCTGCACCGAATGCGGCGGGCACTTTGTCACCCACACCGACGAACTGTCCAAAAACTACACCTGCGGCATCTGCCGTCCTCCCTCGCGCGCCGGCAAGACCAAAAAGGCTGCCTTGATGGACGCGATCGCGGCGTAACGAGAGCGGCGCGGACAAAACGGCACGAACCCGCAATCCGACGAAAACCGAGCGCTGTACTTCTGTTGAAGTTGTTTAACTACTAGGAGGATGTCATGCAAATTCATCAACCCGTATCACATGGCTTACTGTATTCCGTCGCCCCGCAGGACTTTGCCACGATGCACCTGAGCGAGAACGGCCACGACGATTTCGACTGGGAGGAGTACGAGTCGGAATATGCCGAGGAGACGCTGGCGAACAACGTGCTCGATTTTTTGAAAGAAGTGGCGGGGGAGTAAACAATGGCGGAGCAGGATGACAAAAGGGCAAGCCGACGGCTTGCCCTTTTTGTTGGGCCGCTATGCGGGAATGCTTTTGACGCGAGTGATGCGCACCACTTCGGAAATGCGGCGCAGGTTGCGCATGACGTTGGCGAGATGCACGCGATTATTCACTTGCAGGGTGAAGTAGAGCGCGGTGTATTCGCCTTCATTGCTGAAATGCACGTTTTCGATGTTCGATTCGGCCTCGGCGATGGAGGCTGCCACTTTCGCCAGCACGCCGCGCTGGTTGGCGACGATGAGTTTGATGCTCACCTCGAACAGTTTATTGATGTTCTTATCCCATGCCACATCCAGCCATTCTTCCGTACCGGTGCGCCCTTTGCGCAATGACGGGCAGTCGTGCGTATGCACGATCAGGCCTTGTCCGGGTTTGATGACGCCGATGATGGGGTCGCCGGGGATAGGGCGGCAGCATTTGGCGAATTGGATGGCCATGCCTTCGGTGCCGAGGATGGTGACGACACCGCTGGTGCCGTTTGCTTCCTGTCCGTTGACCTCGCCTACGCGCGCGAGTTGACGCGCAATGACCATATTTAACCTGCGGCCAAGGCCGATGTCAGCAAAAATTTCCTGACGCGATTTTGCGCCGGTTTCCTTGAGCAGCCGATCCCAGCAGGCTTCGGGAACTTCTTGCGGCTTGATGCCGAGCGAGTTGAGCGCTTGCCCCAACAAGCGTTCGCCCAGCTTGGCCGATTCGTCCAAGTGCATGGTCTTGAGCGCATGGCGGATCTCACCGCGCGCGCGGCTGGTGACCACATAGCTCAGCCATGCCGGATTGGGGTGGGCATGCGGAGCGGTGACGATTTCCACGCGGTCGCCGTTCTTCAGCTCGGTACGTAGCGGCACCAGTTCGAAATTCACTTTGACGGCGACGCAGCGATTGCCGATGTCGGTATGCACGCTGTAAGCGAAATCCACCGCAGTCGCACCGCGCGGTAACGCAAAAATTTTGCCCTTGGGGGAGAAGACGTACACCTCGTCCGGGAACAGGTCGATTTTCAGATGTTCCAGAAATTCCACCGAGTCGCCGCTCTGCGACAGGCTTTCCAGCAGGCTTTGCAGCCACTGGTGGGTTTTCTTGTGCAACTCGTTGATCGGGGTCTTCGAGGTTTTGTAGAGCCAGTGCGAGGCCACGCCCGCCTCGGCAATCTTGTTCATTTCGACTGTGCGTATCTGCACCTCGATGGGGGTGCCGAACGGGCCGAACAGGGCGGTGTGCAGCGACTGGTAGCCGTTCGCTTTGGGGATGGCAATGTAGTCTTTGAATTTGCCGGGGAACGGTTTGTACAGGCCGTGCAATGCGCCCAGCGCGAGATAGCAGGATGGCACGTCGTCGACCAGTACGCGGAAACCATAGATGTCCAGCACTTGCGAGAATGCCAAGTGCTTGGATTGCATCTTTTGGTAGATACCATAGATGTGTTTTTCGCGGCCTTTAACTTCCGCCTTGATGTGGTTCTCTTCCAGGCGTTGCTTGATCGCGTCGAGAATCTTGCTGACCACCTCGCGCCGGTTGCCGCGCGCCACTTTTAGCGCTTTGGCGAGTACCGAGTAGCGGTTGGGGTGCAGGTACATGAAGCACAGGTCTTGCAACTCCTGAAAGATGGTGTTGAGACCGAGACGGTTGGCGATGGGCGCGTAAATCTCCATCGTTTCGCGCGCGATGCGCTGGCTCTTTTCCGCCGAGACTGCGCCCAGCGTGCGCATGTTGTGCAGGCGGTCGGCGAGCTTGATGAGAATGACGCGCACATCGCGCGCCATCGCCATGAGCATCTTGCGGAAATTCTCGGCTTGGGCGTCTTCCTGCGTTTCGAATTGCAGCTTGTCCAGCTTACTTAGCCCCTCGACCATTTCGGCGACGGGTTTGCCGAATTTTTCCGCGACATCCTCGATGTGGATGTCGGTGTCTTCCACGACGTCATGCAGCAGCGCGGCGACAATGGCCTGCATGTCCATGTGTAGCGGGGTGAGGATGCGCGCGACCGCGATGGGATGCGAGACGTAGGGTTCGCCGGATTGCCGCGTCTGCCCCTGATGCGCGGCAGCGCTGAATGCGAGAGCACTTTCTACCGCAGCCACATCTTCCGGCTTCAGGTAGGCAGTGACTTCTTGTATCAACGCCTCTGCATCAAGTTGGGTCATTGCGTGACTCCGGGAATCCATTTTTGTGGGATCGAGTTATCCCGGGTGGTGAGTGCCTTGCGGCGCATCGTGAAAGAGGATGCGGATGCCGCCGGGCAGTGTGCTGCTAATGTTATGCCATGCCGCGATTCAGGATTTCGATGCCGACCTTGCCTTCGCTGATCTCGCGCAGGGCGACGACGGTGGGCTTGTCTTTGCTTTCGCTCACCAGATGGTTCGCGCCGTTGGCCAGTTGACGGGCGCGATACGCGGCGGCCAGTGTCAATTCAAAGCGGTTGGGGATGTGTTTCATGCAGTCTTCAACGGTGATGCGTGCCATGTGATTCTCCTATTTCTGTAACTGATTGATTAGATTTGCTTGACGCGTGAGTTGCTTGTTGCGACGGAGTCCTGCGGCGATCACCACAGCATTGAGTTGTTGCAAAGCCTCGTCCAGCTTGTCGTTGATAATAACATAGTCGAACTCCGCGACATGCGAGATGTCCTCCTGCGCGGCGTGCAGGCGTTGGGCGATGACCTCCGCGCTGTCCTGTTTGCGGCCGTGCAGACGGGTTTCCAGCGCTGCCAGCGACGGCGGCAGGATGAAGATGCCGATGCTGTCCGGGAATCTGGCGCGCACTTGCGCGGCACCCTGCCAGTCGATCTCCAGCAGGATGTCGCGCCCTTTGGTGATTTCGTGGCTGATCCAAGGTTGCGAGGTGCCGTAATAGTTGCCGTACACCTCGGCGCTTTCGAGGAAGTCGCCGTTCTTGGCCATTTGCATGAACACTTCGCGCGAGACGAAGTGGTAGTCCACGCCGTCGGTCTCGCCCGGACGCGGTGCGCGCGTGGTGTAGGAGACCGAAAGGTCGATCTGCTTGTTGAGCTTCAGGAGGGCAGTGACCAAGCTGGTCTTGCCCGCACCGGAAGGTGCGCTGACGATAAATAGATTTCCGCTCATGGTGGGAATTAACCTTCAATATCCGCCGCTGGGGCGTTTGGATTGGGCTGCCAAAGTGAAGCCGAATTTTACACCAACGCATCGCGCCTATTCGAGATTCTGGATCTGTTCGCGCATCTGCTCGATCAGTATCTTCATCTCCATCGCGGTGCGCGAGACTTCCGCATCCACCGATTTTGAGCCGAGCGTATTGGCTTCGCGGTTCAGTTCCTGCATCAGAAAGTCCAGCCGTTTGCCCACCGCGCCGCCTTTGGTGAGGATGCGTTGCATCTCGGTGAGGTGGCTGTGCAGGCGTGAGAGCTCTTCATCCACATCGATCTTGCTGGCATAAAGAGTGATCTCTTGGCGCACGCGCTCGTCATCGTCGCTGCCCAACGCTTCGAGCAGGCGCGCGCGCATCTTGGCTTCCTGATTGGCGATGGCGGCGGGGATGTGCGGGGCGACGGAGGTGCGCAATGTTTCGATCTGCTCCACGCGCAGCAAGAGGAAGTCTTTGAGTTTTTCACCTTCGCGGGCGCGCGCGGCGGAGAAGTCGCTTAAGGCGCGTTGCAATACATCGAGCAGGGTGGGTTGCAGTGCGTCGATGGAGAGGGCGGCGCTTTCCAGTATGCCGTTCCAGCGCAATATATCGTGCACGCTTAGCGATTGGGCTTCGGGAATGGTCTGACGTACTTCGTTGTTCCACTTCGCCAGTTGTTGCAGCAGGGGCTGGTTGAGTTGCGCCGGATTGCTGGTGTTGGTGCGCGCGCTGAAGTTGATGCGGCACTCGGTCTTGCCGCGCGTCATTTGCGCGGAGATGGCTTCGCGCAGGACGGGCTCGAAGGTGCGCAATTCATCCGGCATGCGCAGTTGCAGATCGAGATAGCGGCTGTTGACCGAGCGCAGTTCCAAAGAGAGCGAGCCGATGTCGAGTTCGGCGGTGGCGACGGCATAGCCGGTCATGCTGTAGATCATGGAAAGCTCCGGAATATCGCGGGGAATGAAAAATATCGGTCGAATGCGGCGCATTATATTACGATTGCACCTTGCCCCTAATCTCGAAAGAGCCTTTCGAGCCATAAAACCAGCGAAGATGAAGTTCTCCGTACATCAAGCCAGCCAGATCGGTGGCCGCAAATACAATCAGGATCGCGTGGCCTATGCCTATACCGATGATGCGTTGCTATTGGTGCTGGCCGACGGTATGGGCGGGCATTTGCACGGGGAGATCGCCGCGCAGATTGCCATTCATACTTTCATGCAGTCATTCGCCCAGGTAGCCAAGCCGCGCGTGCCCAATCCCGAAGCGTTCTTGCGCGAGGTCACCAAGCTCGGCCATGACGCGATTATCCGTTATGCCCAGGATAACCAGCTGGGCGGCAACCCGGGCACCACCTGTGTGGCGGCGCTGATACAGGACGGGATGGTGCTGTGGGCGCATGCGGGCGACTCGCGCTTTTATTTGTTGCGCGACAAGGCTGTGGCCGCAGTGACGCACGACCATTCGGTGGTGCAGCAGTGGGCGGACTGGGGCATCATCACCCACGACGAGATGAAGACGCATCCCGACCGCAACAAAATCACCAATTGTCTCGGCGGTGTGGAGGATATGTTCTATGTCGAATTGTCCGCCCCCGTTCCCGTGCAATCCGGCGATGTGCTGCTGCTGTGCAGCGACGGTTTGTGGAGTCCGCTGCTGGATAAGGAGATGGCCGAGGTGCTGACGGCGGGGGGGCTGCAAAACGCATTGGGACAATTGATTGAAGTTGCGCTGTACCGCGAACAGGCGCGCGCCGACAACACCACGGCGGTGGTGGTTCGCTTGGGCGACAACGAAGAGGAGCACAAGGCGGAGATGCCGATGTGCATGGTGCTCGACTACCGTTAACGCCTTATAATGCGCGCCGTTTTTAACTCTCCGAGATGTTTAAACCATGCGCCCAAGCCAACGTCAGCCAAACCAACTCCGCAATATCCGCATCACCCGCAATTACACCAAACACGCCGAAGGCTCGGTGCTCATCGAGTGCGGCGACACCAAAGTGATTTGCACCGCCAGCGTCGAAGAGCGTGTGCCGCCGCATAAGAAAGGCAGCGGTGAGGGGTGGGTGACGGCGGAATACGGTATGTTGCCGCGCTCCACCGGCGAGCGCATGAGCCGCGAGGCGGCCAAGGGCAAGCAATCCGGGCGCACGCAGGAAATCCAGCGCCTGATCGGCCGCAGTCTGCGCGCGGTGGTGGATTTGCAGAAGCTTGGCGAGCGCACCATTCAGCTCGATTGTGATGTGATCCAGGCCGACGGCGGCACGCGCACCGCCAGCATCACCGGCGCATTCGTCGCGCTGCACGATGCCGTGACCGGCCTGATGAACAAAGGCCTCATCAAAGAAACCCCGCTCAAGGATTTTATCGCCGCCATTTCCGTCGGTATCTACCAAGGCACGCCCGTGCTTGACCTCGACTACGTGGAAGATTCCGCCTGCGACACCGACATGAATGTGGTGATGCTGGGCAACGGCAACTTCGTCGAAGTGCAGGGTACGGCGGAAGGCTATGCCTTCTCGCGCGAAGAAATGGATACGCTGCTGGAATTGGCCAAGAACGGCATCGCGCAATTGATCGAGAAACAGCGCGCGGCTTTGCAGTAATGAAAAAGCTGGTCATCGCCTCCAACAATCAAGGCAAGCTGCGCGAATTCCAGCACATGCTGGCGCCGCTCGGCATCGAAGTGTTGACGCAATCCCAGTTGGGCATTTCCGAGGCCGAAGAGCCGCATTGCACCTTCGTCGAAAACGCTTTGGCGAAAGCGCGCCATGTCAGCCGCGCGAGCGGCCTGCCCGCGCTGGCGGACGACTCCGGCATCTGCGTCGATGCCTTGGGCGGTGCGCCCGGCGTGCTGTCCGCACGCTATGCGGGCGAGCCGAAATCCGACCGCCGCAATAACGACAAGTTGCTGCAAGCCCTGCAAAGCATTACCGACCGCCGCGCGCACTACTACTGCGTGCTGGTGCTGGTGCGCCACGCCGATGATCCGCAGCCCATCATTGCGGAAGGCGAATGGCACGGCGAGATCGCGCAGGCAGAGCGCGGCGAGGGCGGCTTCGGCTACGACCCGATGTTTTGGCTGCCCGAGTTGGGCAAGATGAGCGCGGAGTTGTCGCACGATGAAAAGGCGCAGCTCAGCCATCGCGCCAAGGCGCTGAAAATATTGTTGCAGCGGCTGCGTACCGCATGACTATTCAGCGGTTGCAGCCCGTCGGCATCAAATCGCAGGCGGTCAGTTTTCAGATCATGCCGCCGCTGTCGCTTTACATCCACATCCCCTGGTGCGTGCGCAAATGCCCGTATTGCGATTTCAATTCGCATGAGGCGCGGGGCGCGTTTCCCGAGCAGAAATATATCGCCGCGCTGGTGCGCGATCTGGAGATGGCGCTGCCGTCGATCTGGGGGCGCAGGGTTTCTACAGTGTTCTTCGGCGGCGGTACGCCGAGTTTGTTGAGCGGCGCGGGCGTGACGGAAATCTTGCGGCAGGTGCGGCTGTTGTTGCCGCTGGAACACAACGCGGAGATCACGCTGGAGGCGAATCCCGGTACGGTGGAGGCGGATAAATTTGCGGCGTTCCGCGATGCGGGAGTGAACCGTTTGGCTATGGGTATCCAGAGTTTTAATGATGCGCATTTGCGGGCGCTGGGGCGTATCCATACGGCGGATGAGGCGCGGCGCGCGATAGCCGTTGCACAGCAGCATTTCGATAACATCAATCTCGACTTGATGTATGCGCTGCCGGAGCAAACGCTGGAGCAGGCGTTGCAGGATGTGCGGACGGCGCTGTCGTTCGAGCCGCAGCATTTGTCCTGCTATCACCTGACGCTGGAACCGAACACTTTGTTTTACCGCAATCCGCCACCGTTGCCGGACGATGATGTGAGCAGCGATATGCAGCAGGGCATCGAGGAATCGCTGGCGGCTCACGGTTATCAGCATTACGAGACTTCTGCCTTCGCGCAGCCGGGGCGGCGCGCGAAACACAATCTCAATTACTGGCAGTTCGGCGACTATCTCGGCATCGGTGCGGGCGCGCACAGCAAGCTGAGTTTCCACGACAAGGTGCTGCGCCAAGCGCGTTACAAGCAGCCGCAGGCGTATATGGATGCGGTGGCGCGCGGTGAGCCGTTGCAGGAGCAGCATGAAGTGTCGCACCGCGATATCGCGTTCGAGTTCATGATGAACGCGTTGCGCCTGAGCGAAGGGTTTGATGCCGGATTATTCACCGAGCGCACCAGCTTGCCGCTGTTGGCGATACGGCGCGAATTGGAAGAGGCGGAGAAGCGCGGATTGTTGTCGCGCGATCTGCAACGCATTGCCCCGACGCAGCAGGGGCAACGCTTCCTGAATGATCTGCTAGAGATTTTCCTTGCGGACGAACACTAAGTCCCACACCCCGTGTCCGAGTTTCAAACCGCGCTGTTCGAATTTGGTCAGCGGGCGGTAGGCGGGTTTTTCCGCATAGCCTGTTGCCGTGTTTTGCAGTAGTGGTTCCGCGCCGAGTACAGCCAGCACTTGTTCTGCATAATCCTGCCAGTCGGTGGCGACGTGGATGTAACCGCCGGGTTTGATCTTCTGCACCAGTGCGGTGATGAATGGCGTTTGGATCAGGCGGCGTTTGTTGTGGCGCGCTTTGTGCCACGGGTCGGGGAAAAAGATATGCACTCCGTCCAGTGTGTTGTCTTGCACCATGTCGCGCAACACTTCTACCGCATCGTGCTGAATGATGCGGATGTTCTGGATGTCTTGCGCGGCTATCTGTTTGAGCAGGCTGCCCACGCCGGGCGGATGCACTTCCAGCGCGAGGTAGTCGTTCTGCGGATGCGCCAAGGCGATCTTAGCAGTCGGCTCGCCCATGCCGAAACCGATCTCCAGAATCTTGGGGGCGGTGCGGCCGAAGGCATTGTCCAAATCCAATGGTTGGGCGGAATAGGGAATGCCGTAGCGCGGCATCAAGGTGTCGAGGCTGCGTTGTTGAGCGGGCGATACGCGCCCCTGACGTAGCACGAAGCTGCGGATGTGGCTACGGCCGCTGCGCTTAACGTTCTCTTCGTTCACGTTAGCCTCCGCCGCAACTTCGTTGTGTCTGTGTTCCATCAGGCTTTACCAATCATGC
>JBBIJL010000089.1:0-8653 GCA_037446005.1 Gallionellaceae bacterium
GACTCTGAACACAGCAACACCGCCCCCGCCCCATCTGACATCTGCGAACTGTTGCCCGCCGTCACCGAGCCTTTTTGCGCGAACACCGTTTTGAGTTTACCCAACGCCTCCAGCGAAGTATCCGCGCGCGGCCCCTCGTCCTGCGCCACCTCGCGCGCTTTCACCATCACCTCGCGCGTGCGCATATCCGCCACATGCTCGCTGATGTGGAACGGCGAAATCTCATCGTTGAACTCGCCGCTGTTGATCGCCGCCATCGCGCGCTGATGGCTCTGCAACGCAAACGCATCCTGCGCCTCGCGCGACACCTTCCAGCGCTCCGCCACCTTCTCCGCCGTGAGCCCCATGCCGTAGGCGATGCCGTAGTGCTCGTTGCGCTCGAAGATGGCGGGATTAAACGCGATCTTGTTGCCCATCATCGGCACCATACTCATGCTCTCCGTGCCCGCCGCAATCATCACCTCCGCCTCGCCCAGACGGATGCGATCCGCCGCCAGCGCCACCGCCTGCAAACCCGACGAACAGAAACGGTTCACCGTCAGCCCCGGCACCGTATCCGGCAACCCCGCCAACAGCAGCGCGATGCGTGCCACATTCATCCCCTGCTCCGCCTCCGGCATCGCGCAGCCAACAATCACATCGCCGACACTCGCCGGATCGAGCGACGGTGCTTGCGCCAGCACGCTTTTCAACACATGCGCCAGCAGATCATCGGGGCGCGTGTTGCGGAACATCCCGCGCGGCGCTTTGCCGACCGGCGTGCGCGTGGCGGCAACGATATAGGCTTCCTGGACTTGTTTGCTCATTTCCCACCTCCGTTATTCAATCAACACTTCCCAACCTTGCTTAACCACAATTCCGTCAACGGCCCAAGATCGCCTGAATCGGCTGAGCGCAATGCGTCAAAGTATGCCGCCTTACCCGATTCCGATGCCGCCGGGTCAGCCGGAGGCAAACCCAGCTTGTAACTTAACGCCACCAGCAAGATACGTCCCGTCCTGCCGTTGAAATCCTTGAACGGATGTATCCACTGAAAACGCCAATCCACCCAAGCCAGCAACTCCGCAATCGAGGCTGCCCCCTGCAAGTGGCGCAAGCGCTCATCCAGATCGAGACAAAAGTTCTTGATGTACACAGCGATCTCGTGCCCGAACGGCGGAAAATGAGACCCCACCTGCACCTCCGTGTTGCGAAACCTTCCCGCCCACTCGGGGAATAACTCGCCCGCAATGCTGCGGTGAATAGCGCAAATCCATTCCGGCGTGATGCAAATATCTTCGGGTGATTGCTCCAGCAAGGCATCGAGGCAATGTGCGATGTTCACCGCGAGGCGTTCTGAAACTTCGGTATAGGTAAGCGCCCCGGCAGTGGTTGCCAGTTCGCGCGTGGCGTCTAGCGGACGGGTTGATTCAGCAGATGCGCCAAGCGCTGCGGACTCACCGGCTCGTTCTCCAGCGCCATCGAACTCAGCGTGAAGCGCACCACCTGCTGGCGATACGCCTCCCGCACCTGCGCCGGATTCGCGTGACTTGCCCGCCACTGACTGAGGCGCTGTTCGAGTTGTTGCAGTTGGCTGGATGTCATGGTGAGTCTCCTGTGTGGCTGCATTGTCGCCCGACCGAGCAAGTGCGGCAAGCGCTCCGTCTCGCGTAGGCAGCTCATTCCCGTCGGGTTTTTCGATGTCTTTGCTCATGGATTCTCAGAACTATTGTGATGCAGCCCTCATATCACTCATTACGGAACTTACTGTCAGAGCAAAGAGTCGCTTATGCGATCAAACAGAAGTTTAAAGTCTGCTAAATCATCAACTGCCGCCAGTTCAACCGCTCGCAAAGCATTTTCCTTTTTGTTCTCAAGCACCTTAAAGCTTCTGATTTTTCCGTGTAAATCCTCAATCAGTTGGACCTGTGCTGGACGCTCCTCATGAAGCAGGCGCTTAACTCGTTCGGAAAGTAAATTTTCGACATCTACTGGAAGCTGAAAGTAGTCGCCGTTAGCCTTCCACTTAATATCATCCCGTTTGGCTCGACCAAGCAGACTATTTAGCGCGTCATGCCCTGCTTTGTCTCCGTCAATGACTAATCTGACAGTCGTATCAGTATCTGAAAATCTCACTAGCGACTCGAATAAATATGTTGCCGACGTTGCATTGTTCGCCGGAAAACATTTCACGTCCAGTTGGGTTAGGGAAATCGATCCCTCAAGCTTACGCAATGCCCCGAGGATGAATATCTCGTCACTTGGACCTTCGACAACAAGATTAATCGGATAAAGCACCATCGAATCGAGAAATGAGATTCCAAGTGTCTGGCGCGCTAATTCATAGTCATTCCCTACGACCTCAGTAGACCAAGGCTTGGTTGATGCCTTATCGACTACATAAGACTGTGCTCCTAACGGGGATCTGGGAACAAAATGGCCGCAATGCGTGGTAATTACGGTCTGCACCTCATTTGCGAATCCTCGCAACATTTCGGCCATCGCCTTTTGCTTCGTAGGGTGCAAGAAAGATTCTGGCTCTTCTACCGCCCATATAAATGTCTGCCGAGCATTGTGGCGCTGAGGGTGATTGTCAGCGAGATACTTGAGCAAAAAAAGTAAACTACTCGTCTGAATCCCAGCCCCCTTCGATTTTAGGCCAGTTTCAGCAGTGTCACTAATTACAGGCGTTAAGTTTGGAAGCATCTCTTCGAGGTTCGCAAATGGCAAGCGAAGTTCTAGCTTCTTAACCTCGGTAAACACTTTCTGAATAGAGCCAGTCACAGAGTCGGACGATGACTGAAGTTCAGGGCTAAGACGCGCAAGCAGTGTCGAAATAGCCTCATTGATCTCCTGTCGCTTCTTAACTGCTCCGCTCCATCCACTGAAGATTGTCCGAATAAGCTCGGTGCTTATCTCATTGGAAATACTTTCTAGAGAATCCCGTCCAACCGGGATGTATTTGAAAATAACTGATTGAACCAAAGAGTCTCTGACTTTAAGTATCAGTTCCTTTCGA
Source organism: Gallionellaceae bacterium (assembly GCA_037446005.1). Lineage (GTDB taxonomy): Bacteria > Pseudomonadota > Gammaproteobacteria > Burkholderiales > Gallionellaceae > PALSA-1006. Next base: position 2,999 of record JBBIJL010000089.1, read on the forward strand.
ATGTTCCTTGCGCCCTTCTTTCCGAGAAACTGCCAAGATTCAACGCCGTTTTTTGAATATGAAAGACGTAACGTGATCTGATCATCATCAAGTCGTTGTTGGTCTGATTCCTTTTCCAGTTCATCAAGAGCTCGCTTGAGCGAAACCTCTTTCGTCGGCTCATAGGTAACAGTTAGAGTGATCTTAGTCTGAGCACTTTTGTTCAGCTCACCGCTCTTTGGATAGTCTCGATCAGTGATATATGGGGCACCTTCAATTTGCCCCGTGAAGAAGAGCTGCAATGCACGAAGGATATTTGACTTGCCACAATTATTTGGCCCCACAATGACCGTCAAATCGCTAAAGTTAATTTGAAGTGGCTTTTCGATAATAGAACGAAAATTCTCAATCTCAAGCAGGCGCAGTTTGATCATTATTTCGTCATACTTTCTCAAATAGACACATGACAACTTCCAAATACGCTCGTCAACAATGCCAAAACCTATTGGCGATAATCCTGTTAAGTCGCACTAATTCCGCAACGGCTTCCCGTTCTTCAACATATGCTCGATGCGTGCCTGCGTCTTCTCCGTCGCCAGCAGTTCCATGAAATTCTTGCGCTCCAGATCGAGCAACCAATCCTCATCCACCAAACTCCCTGCTTCCACATCGCCGCCGCATAGCGTCTCGGCGACGCGGCAGCCGATGTTGTAGTCATGTTCGGAGATGAAGCCGCCTTCGCGCATGTTGATCATGGCGGCTTTGAGGGTGGCAATGCCAGTGCGGCCGGCGACGGCGATCTGGCGTTGGTGCATGGGCGGGCGGTAGGCGGTGGCGTTGAGGGCTTTGGCTTCTTCTTTGGCGATGTGCAGCAGCTCGAAGCGATTCAGCACGATGCGGTCGGACTGTTTCAGGTAGCCCATCTCTCTGGCCATTTCGGCGCTCTTGGCGACTTCGCCCATGGCGATGTTCTGGAAGTAGCGGCGCAAGAAGGGGAAGACATCGACGCGATTGTCGTTGGCAAAACGTTGCGCTTCTTGTGCCGCGCGTTGCGCCATTTCTTTGCAGCCGCCGCCGGCGGGCAATACGCCGACGCCGACTTCGACGAGACCTATATAGCTTTCCAACGTGGCGACGATGCGCGTGCAGTGAATGGAGAATTCGCAGCCGCCGCCGAGCGCCATGCCGTCCACGGCAGCGATGGTGGGCACTTGCGCGTATTTGAGGCGTTGCGACGCTTGCTGAAATTTGGCGACTACGGCTTCCACTTTGGGTACGTTGCCGGTGGCGGCGTTGAACATGTCGCCGATGCCGCCGCCGCCCGCAACGGTATATTTGACGCGGCTGGCGGCCTGTTTGAATTTGCCGAACATGCCGGTGTCCTGCGCGGGTTCGTGCACGCCCTGCATCAGTTGCAGCAGGTTGGCGCCATAGGAGAACGGCGGCTCGGTCTGCCATAGGATGAGCGCGCTGAAATGCGCCTCGGCTTCGTCCACCGCGCGCAGGATACCGTCCAGCACTTCGTTGCTCACGGTGTGCATTTTGGTTTTGAAACTCAGGATGGCGATGCTGTCGCCCGTGTGCCACAGGCGCACTTCGGCGGTCTCGAAGATCGTCTCGCCGTAGCTATGCTCTTCGCCTTGCAGGCGGTCAGGATAGAGTTGGCGCCGGTAAACAGGGAGCGCGGAGCGGGCTTGGTTGCCGTTGGCGCTTGGCGAATAGGAGCCTTGCGCCGTATGCACGCCGGTGCGCGCCGGATCGGTGACCCATGCGGGCAACGATGCCGTCGCCATGGTTTTGCCGGCGGCGATGTCGGCGGCGATCCAGCCGGCCACTTGCTGCCAGCCGGCGGCCTGCCAGATTTCGAACGGGCCGTTGTCCCAGCCGAAGCCCCAGCGCACGGCGAAGTCGAAGTCGCGCGCGTTGTCGGCGATGCGCTCCAGTTGCAGCGCGCAGTAGTGGAACACGTCGCGGAAAGTCGCCCACAGGAACTGCGCTTGCGGGTGCGGGTTGCGGCGCAGCCCGGCGAGCTTCATGCCCCAGTCGCGCTCGCGCAGGATTTCTTTTACCTCTTCGTCGATCTTGCTGTCGGAGAGCCGGTATTCTTTGGTGTGCAAATCGAGCACGTGGATTTCTTTGCCGATTTTCTGGTAGATGCCGCGCTTGGTTTTTTGCCCCAGCGCGCCCTGATCCACCAGATAGCCGAACCAGCTCGGCAGTTCGAAATGCTGATGCCACGGGTCTTCGGTGAGATTTTCGCGCATGGTGTTGACCACGTGCGCGAAGACATCCAATCCCACCACATCCAGCGTGCGGAAAGTGGCGCTCTTGGGGCGGCCGAGGTAGCGCCCGGTGAGCGCATCCACGGTGTCGAAGCCGAGGTTGAACGCGGCGGCATGGTGCTTGGTCGCGAGCATGGAGAACACGCCGATGCGGTTGGCGATGAAGTTGGGCGTGTCCTTGGCACGCACTACGCCTTTGCCCAGCGTGGAGACGAGGAAAGTTTCCAGTTGATCGAGCAGCGCGGTATCGGTGCCGGTGCAGGCGATCAATTCGACCAGGTGCATGTAGCGCGGCGGATTGAAGAAGTGAATACCGCAGAAGCGGTGGCGCAGATTATCGGGGAAGGCTTCGGCCAGTTCGTTGATCGAAAGGCCGGAGGTGTTGGTCGCAAAGATGGCGCGCTCATTGAGGAACGGCGCGACTTTGCGGTACAGGTCGGACTTCCAGTCCATGCGTTCGGCGATGGCTTCGATCACTAAGTCGCACTCGCGCAATTTTTCCAGATGCTGTTCGTAGTTGGCGGGCTGGATATAGGTGATCTTGGCGGGGCTGGCGACGGGCGACGGCTCCAGCTTTTTCAGGCCGTCCAGCGCTTTGTTCACGTTGCCGTTGGGGTCGCCCTCTTTCGGAGGCAATTCAAACAGCATCGTCTCGACATTGGCATTCACCAGATGCGCGGCGATTTGCGCCCCCATCACACCCGCGCCCAGCACGGCGACTTTACGGACACCCAAGTTTTCGCTCATAGCATTTCTCCAGAACTCAAAAGGCTTTTCTAAATTTCGCTTCGGCTCATGCAGAAGCAAACTGCGCATGGCCGGATAATGACCCGTATTTCATGACGAAGGGAGGGCGCAATGCCCTCCCTTCGGACATATTGCCACTTAATAACTATGCGTATATTGCACGTTCAGAATATTCACGCTGTTTTTGTAGGTACCCACCAGAGCCGGTGCCGGCGAAGTCGAGTTGATGGAAGCATCCTTCACGAACAGGTGCGCATAGCCGACGTCGATTGCCCTGGCCGCATCCAGCTTGTACTGGCCGCCCAAAGCCAGCCAGGTACGATCCTGATCCGGGATACGCGCAGTACGGAACTCATCCGGGACGGGAGACTGGTCGTAAGCCAGACCGGCGCGTGCCGACCATTGCTCGTTGTAGTGCCGGGTCGCGCCCACCGAAACGCGCACAGTGTCCTTCCAGTTCTCGATGGTATTCGAGATGGTGGCACCGGCAGCATCGACGATCTTGACCTGCTTGAACGAACTCCATCCGGTCACCGATACATCCCCCATGAGTTCCAGCTTGTCGGAAACGGCGTGGAACACGCTAATCGAATACGTGTCGGGCAGCTTGATGTCCAGAGTAACCGGGCCGTTGGCTCCCGGCAACGATGTCGCTACCGTCCCATTCAGCGTATGGCTGATCGCGGAACGGTAAGCGAACCCCAAACGGGAACTCGCGCCTAGGTTATATAACAGCCCGAAGTTGTAGCCCCACGAATTGGCGCTGCCGGTCACCACCGTTGTGCCCAGAATTGCCCCGCCGTAGTTGCTCAACTCGCCCTTGATTTGCTGGTAGTCCACCCCGGCGCCGACGCTCAGGGCATCGCTCACCTGATAGGCCAGCGCGGGGTTCAGGTTAATGGTTTCCAGCTTGGATTTGATTGCCTGATGTTTGCCCACCCAAGCCGGGTCATAATTGGTTTGCAAGCCGAACGGGGTATTTACGCCCACGCCGAATTTAAGGCCGGGCCGCATTTCCATAAGGAGATAGCCGTTGGGCACGAGCGCCAGGCTGCCCGCATCGCCGCCCATATTCGACCCCGCGCCGCCCGTGCCAGAGAATGTCGCGGAAGGTCTGATCCAGTTCGCCGATACCGCGAATTGGTTTCCCTCCACCCGCGACATGCCCGCCGGATTGAAGAAGATGGTGCTCGCATCGTTCGCGCTGGCCGCGCCGCCGGCATACGCGTTGCCAAGGCCGCTGGCGCTCTGTTCGATCAAGGCAAAGCCGGAGGCAGAAGCGCTGCCGGACATTGTCAGCAACACGCCAGCCACCAGGCAACCCACTACCGTTTGTTTGAATATCATGATTTTCGCTCCCTGAATTTATTAGAACCAGCCCTTGTTGGTCATCGCCTGCAACACGTAAGTCGCAAACAATCCGTGACCGTAAGGCGTCGGATGGACGTTGTCGGCAAACAGGTAATGGTCGCCTGCGGTCACGCCCGTGTTGAGGTTGGCGGAATTACACGCGAGCGACGACGCCAGCGGGTTGGGAGAAGGCGCGGTCAGGTTGCAGGCCGTCGTGGTGACATTGGTCAAATTATATTTGCCCGGATTGACCACCTCATCCTTGCTCGCGGTGAAGGCGTCCACGTTCAGCACATTGGCGCTGTCCGGCAAGCTCGTCTTCAACTGCGTATTGAACGCCGTCACCAACGAGTCATACAAGGGCTTGCTGGTCGGGGTCGCTTGCGGCGTGCTGCCGATGTCGGGAATATTTATCACCACCACATACTTTGCTCCCTTGGCGACGATCTGGGTTTGCACCGCAGTTGCCAATTCGCTGGCAGCGGTTTGCACGGCAGCGACAGCGCTGGCGACAGGCAGCCCGGCACTCACCGAGCCTGCCTGAATAAACACATCGTTCGCGCCCGCCATCACAAATACGATTTCATTCCCGGAGAAACTTCCCCCGCTCGCGGCGAGATGATTGCTGATCTGCGTCACCACCGGGACAGTCAGACCGATACCGCCCAAGGCTTTGTTGCCCACCCCGACCGGATTCGTCACACGGGCGCCGCCTTGGGCATAGCCGGTACAGGCGGCATTGTTGACCACCGTGATAACGGAACCTGTGGGCACGCCGGGAGTCGCTCCCGAGCCGTTATCCAGACCGGTCTGCGCGGCACAGGGCGCCGCCAGACCAAATTGCGCGGCGGTCAGCTCTGTCCAGTTGGTCGGGGTAGATGGGATGTTGATCGTAAACTGCCCGCCGCCCAAAGCCGCGACCATCCCCACCTTGTACGACCCCACATCACTCAGGCTGTCCCCAAACGACACCTGCGAAGTGAACTTCGGCTTGGCCGGCAGGTTGCTGCTCCCGCCACCGCCGCAACCGGCCAGAATCGCGGCCATCAGTATCACCGTTCCCAATCTGAATTGACGCATATATCTCTCCCTAAGTTATTTTAAAAACACCCTGACGCCCCCTGCGACCTCCTACCTGATTTCGCGTTATTCCGACGAAACCGGTCTTGCTGCCTGCTAATTTTCCGGCGGAACTTCGCGCGGCTTGCGGTCTTCTCCCACTGCCACATAAGTCAGCGTGGCTTCGGTCACTTTGACGCAAGTCGGCTTGACCGGGTCGCGCTGCGCATACACCTCG
>JBBIJL010000090.1:0-8492 GCA_037446005.1 Gallionellaceae bacterium
CTCGGCGATCTTTTCCTTGGCCTTGGCGTTATCGGCGGACTGCTGCTCGCGCGCCTGCGTGGAGGCCAGCATGTAGTCGTTGTAGTTGCCCGGATAGATGGTGATCTTGCCGTAGTCCAAGTCGGCCATGTGGGTGCACACGCTGTTCAAAAAGTGGCGGTCGTGCGAGATGATGACCATGGTGCAGTTGCGCGCGTTGAGCACGTCTTCCAGCCAGCGGATGGTGTTGATGTCCAAGTTGTTGGTCGGCTCGTCCAGCAGCAGGATGTCGGGGTTGGAGAACAGCGCCTGCGCCAGCAGCACGCGCAGCTTGAAGCCGGGGGCGACGGCGCTCATGGTGCCTTGGTGCAATTCGATGGCGATGCCCACACCCAGCAGCAATTCGCCTGCGCGCGCTTCGGCGGTGTAGCCATCGTATTCGGCGAAGGTCGCTTCCAAGTCGGCAGCGCGCATGTAGTCTTCTTCGGTGGCATCCGGGTTGGCGTAGAGCGCATCGCGCTCGGACATGGCTTCCCACATCTCGGTGTGCCCCATCAGCACCACATCCAGCACACGCTTATCTTCATAGGCGAACTGATCCTGGCGCAGCTTGCCGAGGCGCTCGGTTTTGTCCAGCATGACCTCGCCGGAGGTTTGCTCCAGATCGCGCCCGAGAATCTTCATAAAGGTGGATTTGCCGCAGCCGTTGGCGCCGATCAGGCCGTAGCGGTTGCCGTCGCCAAATTTGACTGAAACGTTTTCAAACAGGGGCTTCGCCCCGAACTGCATGGTGATATTTGCGGTAGATAACATGATGAGCCTGACAAAATAAGGCGCGCATTCTACCACCAGCGGCCTTCTCCGACTAAGCGGCCACCGTTAAAACCGCGCAAGCTATTTGACGCAAATGGAGAAATTCCGTTACAGTGCGCGCAAAATCGTTGATCCCAGTATCAACACCAGCAAGGGCAAACCCGTCGAAAGGCGGGGGCGCAAAGCTTCCGGGCTAAGGGACTAGTTCCTATTCGACAGCAGTCGAGTGCCAGCGGGGTCGCCAGGTCATCCAGCATCTGCCGTCGTACGCTCCCGGTTCCTTTGTGCCAGCCCTCCCGTAGTGTTAAAGCCGCGCAACTGCGCGCGGCAAAAGGAAGAATCATGGAACAGGAAGACCTCTACTTCTCCGACTTTATCGCCTCGTCGATCCACGACATGAAAAACTCGCTGAATATCCAGATCGGGTTTCTGGAGACGCTGATGGGCGAATCCCAAGGCAAGATCGACGAAGCAACCCGCAGCCAGCTCGGGCACACGATCTACGAAGCCAGCCGGATGAATGTGAACCTGATCCAGATACTGAGCCTCTACAAGCTGGGTAAATCCATTTACCCGATAGACATCGCCGAGCAATCGGTCAATGAAATTCTGCAAGAGGTGGTGCTGCAAAACCAGTCCATCATGGGCTACAAGGGGATTTCCGTATCCGTGGCGTGCGCCGAAAACTGCTACTGGTATTTCGACCGCGATCTGGTCACCGGGGTGCTGGTCAACGCGCTCAACAATGCCTACAACTACACCACCGACAAAATCCGCATCGCGGCGCAAGCGCGGGACGGCGTTCTGGAAATCCGCGTGGAAGACAATGGCCGCGGCTACCCGCAAAGCCTGCTGCAAGAGAACATCACGGACAACAAAGGCATCAGCTTTGCCACCGGCAGCACCGGTCTGGGGTTTTACTTCTCCTCCCAAGTGGCGGGGATGCACAAGAACGCGGGCAAGCAGGGTACCCTATCCATCGAGAACGGCGGCGCATACGGCGGCGGATGCTTCGTGCTGACCCTGCCGTAGCGCACTCGCCCACACCCGATTTCCTTTCGAACAAATTAACCGCTACACGGAACAATCATGGCAACTTCATTAAAACAATCGGCCACGCTGGTCATCGACGACTTCCAGAGCATGCGCACCATGCTGATGGGATTTCTCAAATCCATGGGCGTGGCCAGCATGGACAATGTCGGCACGGCAAAAGAAGCCTTGGCGCTGCTGGCAACGAAAAAATACGACATCGTGATCTGCGACTACAACCTCGGACACGGGCAAAACGGACAGCAAATTCTGGAAGAGGCGAAACACAAAAAATACATCGGCTATTCCACCATCTGGGTGATGGTCACGGCGGAAAAAACCATGGATATGTTCATGGGCGCGGCGGAAACCAAACCCGACGATTACCTGCTGAAACCGATCACGCAATCTCTGCTGGAAACGCGCCTGAACAAGTTGATCGAAAAGAAACTGTCGCTGGAACCCATCGAGAGAGCCGTCAAATCCAAAGACTACATCCGCGCGATTGCCCTGTGCGACGAGCAACTCAAAACGCCCTCGACCAGCACGCAGGAGCTACAGCACATCAAGAGCGACCTGCTGATTTTGATCGGGGATTTCCCGGCGGCCAAGGCCTACTTCGAAAGCATTCTGGCCGTGCGCAGCATGCCCTGGGCTAAAACCGGCCTGGGCAAAGTGCACTTCATGACCAAGGATTATTTCCGCGCCAAGGAAATTTTCCAGGAGATACTCGACGAAAACAAAATGTATCTGGAGGCCGCTGACTGGCTGGCGAAAACACTGGATGCGCTGGGTGATCTGGAACAGGCGCAGCGCGTATTGGCCACGGCCATGGGACTCTCCCCCAATGCGGTTGCCCGGCAAAAAAGTCTGGCGGATGCGGCATACAAAAATGGCGCGCTCGAACTGGCGCAATCCTCGTACGAAAAAGCAATCAAGCTCGGCGAATATTCCGTGCACAAAAGCGCGAACACTTATGCGGGGCTGGCCAAAGTGCTCACCGCGCGCGACGACCCCGCAGAAGCGCTGAAAGTGCTGGAGCGCACGCGCGAAGAATTCAAGGGCGATAGCGAAGCCGCCTTGCAAACAGCGGTGATCGAAGGTCTGGCTTACCAGAAAATGGGACAACCGGAAAAAGCCGCAGAAGCGCTCGCGCAGGCCGGGGAGCTGATGCGCAACCAGCCCGGCAACGTGAGCGCGGCCACCACCATGGACATGGCGAATGCCCTGTTCCTGCTCGGGCAGAAAGACCAAGCGTGCAGCCTGCTGGAAAGCGTGGTCAAGAACAACCATGAAAATGCCGGCATCATCCACATGGTGGAAGCCGTATTCGAAAACGCGGGACTGGCCGGGGAAGGCGACGCGCTGATTAAAAAATCTTCCCAGGAAGTTGTCGGCATCAACAACCAGGGCGTGGCGCTCGCGAACGAGGGCAAGTTCGAGGAAGGCATCAAACTCATGCGCCAGGCGCTGAAAAACCTGCCGAACAACGACCTCATGATTACCAACCTGTGCGGCATGATGATCGGATTGATGTCCAAAAACGGCAAAGACGACCGCATGATTTACGAGACCCGCGAACTGCTCGACCGCGTGGGCAAAATCAATCCGGCGAACAAGAAATACAACACTTACGTGAATCTGGTGAACAAGCTGGCCTCCGCGCCGGCTTGATGGCTATAGCCGTCCCGACGCTACACCCAGCTCTATAAAACCCCTTGTGGGAGCAGCGGCAGGAGACCCGGCCAAGCAAGTGCCTGCATCCGGGCGAATTCGGCTAAAATTGCGCCTCCTCGCAACGCGCTGACCGAAGTGAACTTAATCCGCCTGCTCAATCCCGCCCACGACTCCAAGGTCGAAATTGCGTTGTACCAATTGGCACAACGCAATTCGACTACCGGAGTCGTTGCGCCTATCGTGGTACCGCTCATCATTTTTATCGGTTTTGGCAAAACGATTGATACCCGCAGCCTGACCATATGGCTGTCGATTATTGTGTGCACCGTGCTCACCGGCTTAATCACCTACCGGGTATTGAACCCGAAAGAAAAGCAAACGCTGCCGACCGAATCCCGCTTGCGCGCATGGCGACGGGCGAATCTGCTTTCGCTCGTTCTGGCGGGTATCGCGTGGGGGAGCCTGAGCATCATGTTTGATGCTGCTCACGCCGCGCAAAACGCCGCGCTACTGCTGACCTATTTGGCGGTGGTCACCGCAGGCGCCAACACTTCGGCAGTCCATTCTTACCGCGCGTATTTTATTGTCGTGGCTATCTCGCTTGCGATCATGCTACTGAACCTACCCCGTGGTTTCGGCGAGCAATCAACGACGATTGGCGTGTTGCTGTTTGTCTATTCTTTTTTCGTTGCCAATGTGGCACGCAATGCGCAGAGCACCATACTCCGTTCCATCCATCTGCAAGACCTCAACGAACAACTGATGCAGGAAAAAGCCGTCGCAGCACAACTGGCTGAACGCGAACGCATCTACCGCGACCTGCACGACGACGTGGGCGCGAAACTGTTGGGCTTGGCCATTTCGGCGCAACGTTCCAACCAGACGCAGAATGCCGATCTCGCACGCTCCGCGCTGCAAGATTTGCGCGACGTGGTCTCGCGCTCGGCGCATTCCGCTTCGCGGCTGGACAACCTGCTGGCGAACATGCGCGCCGAAACCGCGCAACGCGTACAGGCCGCAGGCATCGCGCTGGACTGGCGCATCCCGACCACCGAGCAGGCCTTGCCGGTGAGCGCAGCCGCCGCGCTCAACCTGAACCGCCTCCTGCGCGAAGCCGTCAGCAACGTGTTGCGCCACGCGCGCGCCAACCGCATCAGCGTCGATCTTGCGTGGCACGCGGAAAAATTAACGCTGACCATTCAGGACGACGGCATCGGCCTGCCCGCATCCGGCGCTCAGGCAAACCGTGGCATGAACAGCATGCGCACGCGCGCCTCGGCGCTCGGCGGCAGCATCGTCTGGGAGGCGTCGCCGCTGGGCGGATGTAGCGTCGTCATCGAAATCTCGCTGCCGCATATCGCACAGGAAGTCAGCGGCGCGACGGCGGCAACATAAGTGTGCCGCTCATAAGTTTTGATGCAGGGAAATTTTGCTTTGTAATTGGGAGAAGAAATGAAACGCAGTTTGTTGTTGCTTGGTTTGTTTTGGGGATTATTTTCGAGCCTGTCCGCGCAGGCGTCTACCAGCTGGTATGTCGGCGGCGCCTTCGGGCAGAGCAATAAGACGGGCTCTTCCGATTTTAGCGACGCGCTGGCGGCGCAGGGAATCACCGCGCAAAACACCACCGCTTGCCAGTGCAACAGCGGCAAGCTCTACGCGGGTCTCTCCCTCGCCAACACCTATGCCGTCGAATTCGGCTACGTCAATCTGGGCACCCGAAAATTGTCGGGCGCGTTCACCGCTCCCTTGCCCGGCGGCAGCTACACCAACGACATCGCCATCACGGGCTACACGCTCGACCTGATCAGCAGGATGCCGCTCAGCTTTAGCGTCGCGGCCTATGGGCGGCTGGGCGTAGTGCGCGCCACGGTCAACTCCAACATCATCGCCAGCACGGCGCTGTATGGATTCAGCTCGCCCTCCAAAGTAACCGAAAATCACACGCACCTCGGAGCCGGGGTAAATTTCGAACTGATGCCCGGCATCAACATCCGTGGCGAAGTGGAATTTTTTAACAAGCTGGGCGATCCTGCCACCACCGGGCAGAGCGACATTTTGCTGTATTCAGTCGGGATGAATTACGGGTTTTAACCCGAATGCCGTTCAGCGACAACGGGAGCCCTGCTTGTGCATGCGAAGAATAAGCGCACGCAGGGCGTGATCCTCTACACAGGTTTTCCCCAAGCAACTACTGCGGCTAAACCAGCCCCATATTCTTCGCCTGCAACGCCGCTTCCGCGCGCGACGAGATATTGAGCTTGCGGTAAATATTCTTCACATGGTCGCTCACGGTATGGCGCGAGATGCCTATCACCTCGCCGATGTCGGCGATGCTGATGCCGCGCGTGAGTTGCACCAGCACTTCGCGTTCGCGCGGGGTGAGCAGCGTGTCTTCGGTGATCGCGGTTTTTGCAGTTTCCTGCTCGATGCGGAAGTGATCCAGCAAACGCCGCGCAACGGAAGGCGAGAGCGGCGGATGCCCCTCGGTGATGCCGTGCAGTTGTTTGACCAACAGCTCCGGCGCCTGGTCTTTGAGCAGGTAGCCGTGCGCGCCCGCGCGCAAAGCGGGGAACAGGTGATCGTCATCGTCGAAGATGGTGGCGACCACGATCACGCTCTCGGGAAAACGTGCCGCCATCGCCTCGATCACCGTCGTGCCGTTGCCGTCCGGCAGCGACAGGTCGATGAGCGCCAGATCGAACTGGAAATGCTGGATCATATGCAACGCGCTGGCGACATCTGCCACGCAACTCACGCGGATGCCGGGAAAAGCGGTCTGTGCCACCTCGCGCAACATCTCCTGCGATTCCGGCATATCTTCCAACAGCAGGGCGATTTTCATGTCAGGGCCACCTCCATCGTCAATCTAACTTTATCTTCAGCGCTGGAGATGGTGAGGCGCCCCCCCAGCTCCTCCATGCGACCACGCATGTTGCGCAGGCCGTAACCGTCTTTCCAGGTGAGCGGATCGGCGATGGTGCCATCGTTCTCCACACTCGCGCGCAAGCGCGTGGCATCTGCCGTAATGACCGCATTGATATTGCGCGGTGCGGCATGTTTGAGCGCATTGGTGATGATCTCGCGCATCACTGATTCCAGCATGGCCTTCACGCGCGGTGCGAGCTCTATGTCCGGTAAAGTCTCGCCCTGCTCCCACTGCAAACGACAGCCGGCTACCTCGCAACGCGCATCGGCTTCGGCGCGCCAATCCGCCAGCGCATTGCGCAACGGCACGGGGCGGGTGTCCATCGAGGCGATAGCGGTGCGTAGGTCTTTCATCGCATCGCGCGCCACCTCGGCGTTCGGCGTGCCGCGCAGATGGTGGATGAGTTTCAGCAGGCGCGCACCGATGTTGTCGTGCAGATCGCGCCCGATGCGCAGCCGTTCCTGCGCCACACCCTGTTCGTAACTCGACCGCCCGCTCATGATCTGCTCCAGCAACTGGCTCAACGAGGCGGCGAATATCGCATCGCGGGTGGAGAACAGTCGTGCGCCGTGCCCCGCATAACGCAATGTGAGTGCGGGCAAATTCAGGCAGCCCGGCACTTGCAAGCTCAGCCCCTCCTCGCGGATACCGCTGCCGCTCGCATCGGAGGGTTTGACCTCCAGCGGATCGTAGATGCGTTGCAGCAGCGCTTGCCAGCGGGATTGCTGCTCCTGCGGCGTGGCCGTGAACGCAATGGTGGAAAGCTCCGGCAACAGGCTTTCAAAGTTGGGGGCCTGCTTGCTCACGATGCACTGCCATAACCATTGGCGGAACGGAAAATACAGCCAGCCGCACATGAGCAAGCTGAGACTGAGCGATGCTCCCTCGGTTAGTCCGGTAAAGATGAGCAAGCCATCCAGCGCGATCACCGAGGTGGCGCCCGCCACCCATAGCAGCACCCGGTATGCCCACTCGTCGATATCGAACAGGCGATAACGGCGTAACCCCAACGCAATACCGACATACATGATGAGGAAGAAGCCGATGGCGTAGCCCATGGGCAGCATCGCTGGCATGGCAAAGAGTAGCGGAACGATATTGGTGAGCATGAACAAGGAACAGCCGAGCAATACTGACAGGGCAAACCAGCGTAAAGCGGCGCGCTCCATCGGCTGTCCGCGCGTGTGCCGCCACTGCACCGTCGCGGCAACAAAAGCCAAAATCATCTGGGCGGTGATCGCCAGCAGGGTCTCTTCCGGTCCGATAAACAGGTGGAGGGTGTTTGCCAGCCATAATGGAAAAAACAGCGCCGCGATCCACCACAAAGTGCGCGGTGCAACCAGTTGGCGCGGGAAGCTTAAAAACAGGGCAAGGATCGCCCCACCCATGATTTGCGCTGCCAACGAATTGACGTTGTCCAGCAGGCTGAACCAGCCACCATCCAATGCCAGCGCTCTTTCTGCAATCAGCGCGCCAGTGATGCCGCCGACCAGCAGCATGAGGCCGGAGAGGGCGAACATGCGCGCGCCCCAGTCCTCCGGGCGCATCAGCAACACCCACCAGGAAATCAGGAAGGCGGTGCTCACCACGAACAGCGTGAACCAGAACATGGCGGACAAGCTGGCTAACGTGCGCGGGCTGGGCGAAATCGTGGTGATGTGCTCCTCGCCATTTGCGGCCATCCAAACAACACCCACCGTGTTCGAATGCAGGATCGCATTCAACGCGGATTGTTTGGCAAAGAAGCTATCTCTTTCTGCGTGACTCGTGAATCCATCCAGATTCTCGGGCAGATCCACGGGGAGTAGCGAGATCGTTTCGCCTGTTGCGGCAATGAGTCGTTGCACCTCTGCTCCGGGTGGAATCTGGCGCATGACATCCTCGACCACATGCACCTTGCCATCCACTGCCGCCAACTTGATGCCCAGCCAAGACTGCTGCAATGCCAGCCATGCCGTCGCCGCGCACACGGCGAGGCAGCCGAGCCAAAGCAGGTGCAGCAGATAGGCAGGACGTTTATGCAGTAGGTACATCGCAGGAACCGGAGCATTGGGATTCCACAACT
>JBBIJL010000091.1:0-8484 GCA_037446005.1 Gallionellaceae bacterium
CCACGGCGTCCTCGCAAATCACCAGCGGTTCGCGGGCGCAAAGCGAAGCGGCGGCATCCACCGCCTCGGCGGTGGAAGAAATGACCGTGAGCATCACCTCGGTGTCGGAGAACACCAACGAAGTGCGCAAGCTGTCCGAGCAGAGTCTGGAAAAAACCCGCGCGGGTAACCGCAGCACCAGCGAAATGATTAAAGACGTGAGCCAGGTTGAAACGACCGTCAATCTGATCGCCAGCTCGGTGAACGAGTTCATCACCAGCGCGCGCACCATCGCCAGCATGACGCAGCAGGTGAAAGACATTGCCGACCAGACCAACCTGTTGGCGCTCAATGCCGCTATCGAAGCGGCGCGGGCGGGCGAACAGGGGCGCGGCTTCGCCGTGGTGGCGGACGAGGTGCGTAAGCTGGCGGAAAAATCGGCGCAGTCGGCGGGCGAAATCGACCGCATCACCCAGTCGCTGGAGCAGCAATCGACCTCGGTAGAAAAATCGGTACAGGACGGGCTGCGCTCGCTGCAATCGACCCAGCGCCATGTGGACGAAGTTTCCGTCGTGCTGGAAGAAGCAGGCAGCGCGGTGGAGAAGTCGAGCGCGGGCGTAAACGACATTGCGGCTTCCGTATCCGAACAGTCGCTGGCCAGCAATGAAATTGCCCGGCATGTCGAAAGCATCGCGCAGATGGCGGAAGAAAATCACGCAGCAATTTCGCAATCTGAACAGGGTATCGTGCAGTTGGGCGAATTGGCGCGCGACCTGCAAGGCGCAGTGGCCAAGTTCAAAGTGTAGAAACGGGAAAAGGATGCAAGGGAGAAGCTAAAGGGGTAACAGCGCAGTGGAGGTTTGATCCTTGCGCCGCAACTCTTCTTCCCGGTAGTTCAGGTTTTTGGCGGTTTTAGATCAGGAGGGCATGATGTCCGAGTTATTAAAAAATATTGATGCGCGTACCAAGCTGGCGGGGAACAACAAGCTGGAGATTTTGATGTTTACCCTGGGGCTGGACAACCGCAGCGGCCGGCGCGAAACCTACGGCATTAATGTGTTCAAAGTGCGCGAGGTAATGCGCGTTCCTGAGATCACCCAATCGCCCGATATGCCGAATGCGGTGAAGGGCATGGTGAGTCTGCGCGGTGCGTTGGTTCCGGTCATCGATCTCGCCAGATATGTCGGCGTGCAGACCGATCTGGAACCCACCATCATGATCGTGACCGAATACAACGGACATACCCAGGGTTTCCTGGTCGAGGCGGTGGACACCATCCTGCGCCTCGACTGGTCTTCGATGCGCGTTCCGCCGGAGATGCTCAATTCGCAAACGGGGGGGCTGGTCACCGCCGTGACCGAGCTGGCGGACAAGCGTCTGGTGATGATGATGGATGTGGAGAAGGTGCTGGCCGAAACCGGGCATTTTGCCGATGATGACCTGATCCTGAAGAGCGTGCAGCCGATTGAAATTGCCAACCGCACGGTGTTTTTCGCGGACGACTCTTCGGTGGCGCGCAAACAGATCGAGAAAACGCTGGATGCGATGCAGGTGAAATATATCTCCGCCATCAACGGTAACCGCGCCTGGATGGAGTTGAAGAAAATTGCGGACTATGCCGAAGCCTCGCATATTCCGGTGAGCAATATCATCCAGGTCATCCTGACCGATGTGGAAATGCCGGAGATGGACGGTTACATGCTCACGCGCAAGATCAAAGAGGATAAACGCTTTGTCGGGATCCCGGTATTGATGCACTCGTCGTTGTCGAGCGATTCCAACCAGCAGTTGGGCAAGGCGGTCGGCGTGGATGAATACGTGCCGAAGTTCGAACCGCAGAAATTGGCGCAGACGCTGACGCGTTTGCTTACTAAATAGGAGCCGATCATGTCTTTCACAGAATTGATGAATAGCAACAATGAATCCGGCAGCGTGTTCGACGCGGTGGATGCACGCACCAGCCTGGCCGGTTCCAACAAGATGGAAATTCTGTTGTTCTCGATCGGCTCCAACGAGGTGTTCGGAATCAACGTGTTCAAGGTGAAAGAAGTCACCCGCAACATACGCATCACCAAGACGCCGAACATGCCGCACGGCGTGGACGGTATCGTGAGTTTGCGCGGCCACGTGATGCCGGTGCTCAACTTGTCGGCGTTCATGGGCTTGGGCAATCCCGAGGAACAGAATGTGATGATGGTGGCGGAATACAGCCGTCACGTGCTCGGTTTTCTGGTGCGCGATGTGGATCGCATCATCCGCGTGGACTGGAATAAAGTGCGCGCCGCCGAAGGCATGGTGAGCGGCAATTCGCATTTGATTACTGCCATCACCGAGTTGCCCAACGGTACTCTCGTTTCCATTCTGGATGTGGAGCAGATTATGGCCAGCGCATTCGGCGAGGCGGTGGTCGGCGCAGTGGAAAGAGTTGAAGGAGGCCATGAAAAGTCGGTCTATTTCGTGGATGACTCTTCGGTTGCACGTAAGAAAATAGCCGAACTGCTGGACAAGATGGGCGTGAAACATATTCAGGCGCATAACGGTCTGGAAGGCTGGGAGCGGTTGAAAGGCTTGGCCGAGTCGGCGCAAAACTCGGGAGTCGATTTGCACGAGCAGATTCAGGTGATTCTGGTGGACGCGGAAATGCCGGAAATGGACGGTTATGTGCTGACCCAGCATATCAAGTCGGACCGGCGCTTCGACAACATACCGGTGGTAATGCACTCGTCCTTGTCGTCGGAAGCGAATCGCTCGATGGGCAAGCGCGTGGGGGTGGATTATTACGTGCCGAAATTCGACGGGATCATGTTGGCGGAGACGCTCAGACCGTTGTTATAAGAAAAATTAAGCAGGATTAGGAGGATGCCGTGGCTGACCCAAATATGAAAATTCTGGTAGTGGACGATTTCTCGACCATGCGTCGGATCGTGCGCAACCTGCTCAAGGAGCTGGGCTTCGCCAATGTGCATGAAGCGGAAGACGGCGTGGATGCGCTGAACAAGCTGCGCAGCGAGGGCAATTTCGAGTTTGTGGTGTCGGACTGGAATATGCCCAACATGACCGGCATCGAATTGCTGCGCACCATACGCGGCGATGCCGCGCTCAAACACTTGCCCGTATTGATGGTCACGGCGGAAGCCAAGCGCGAGAACATCATCGAGGCGGCGCAGGCGGGGGCCTCCGGTTATGTGGTCAAGCCGTTCACGGCCGCCACGCTGGATGAGAAGCTGAAAAAGATATTTTTAACCATGCAGAAGTGAGTGATGCCATGACTAAAGCAAATAATGATTCCGACGATCTGGAAGCGCTGTTCGATAGCATTGTCTCCAGCAGCGAGGCTCAGCCCCCTGCTGCTGCGGCTGTAGTGGCGGAGAAGCCGGTCATTGCGGGTGCGCCGGGGGCGAATTCGGAAGTCATCAACAAAATCGGCCACATGACGCGCGCCTTGCACGACAGTTTGCGCGAGCTCGGCTATGACAAAAATCTGGAAAAAGCAGCCAACGCCATTCCCGATGCGCGCGATCGCCTGAACTACATCGCCACCATGACGCAGCAGGCGGCGGAACGCGTGTTGAACGCCACCGATGCGGCGCAGCCGGTGGTGGAAAAAATCGAGGGCGAGGCCAAGTATTTGTCCGGCGAGTGGCAGAAATTGTTCGACCAGAAACTGGATGCGGAACAATTCAAGCAACTGGCGACGCGTACCCATGCCTATCTGGTGGAAGTGCCGAAGCAAACCAAGGCGACCAATGCCTATCTGACCGAGATCATGATGGCGCAGGACTTTCAGGATCTGACCGGGCAAGTCATCAAGAAGATCATCGAAGTGACCCAGCAGATGGAGGCGCAACTGGTGACGCTGCTGATTGAGAATGCGCCGCCGTCGGTCAAGATTGATTCGGGCTTGTTGAACGGGCCGGTTATCAACGCGCAGGGTCGCAGCGATGTGGTGACGAACCAGAAGCAGGTGGACGATCTGCTCGAGAGTCTGGGTTTCTGATGTTGTAGGGCTGGCGCATTTTTGTGCCCACCCTACGCAAATAAATGTAATTGCAACAGCGGTTGTTGAGTATCTCGCGAGGGCGCGAGGGGCGAATCGCTAGAAATATTGGAGTTCTAAAATGAACGACTTCACAGGCATGGAAGAGTTGTTGCAGGATTTTCTTCTGGAGGCATCCGACCTGCTGGCCGATGTGGACAGCAAGTTGATGGATCTGGAGAAATCGCCCAACGACAAAAATATTCTCAATGTCATCTTTCGCGGCTTCCACACCATTAAAGGCGGTGCCGGATTTTTGAACGCGACCGAACTGGTGACCTTGTGTCACCTGACCGAGAACCTCTTCGACAAGTTGCGCAACGACCAGTTGCAACTCAGTCCCGGCTTGCTGGATGTCATTCTCGCGGCAACCGGTGAAGTGCGTCTGATGTTCAACGATCTGGGCCGGGGAGCGCAGCCGCAGCGCGCACCGCAAACCGTGCTGGATGCGTTGGAGGCGGCGCTGCAAGGTAAACAGGTATCGTTGAACGGCGCGGCTAAAGCCCCGGCTGCCGCGCCCGTCCCGGCAGCTGCTCCTGCTGCTTCTGCCCCGGCTCCTGCGGCGCCGGCAGTTTCTGCGGCGCTGCAAAGCGCTGCGCAGAACGGACCGGATTGGAATGCCCTGTATCAAACGCTGGTCGGCGGTGCGCCCGCTGTCCCGGTCGTCGCTGCTGCGGCGCCTGCGCCGACCCCGGCGGCACCCGCTGCGGAGGCAAGTGCCGCAGCGCCGGTGGTGATCGACGAAGAGAAGTTGAAACAGAGCGCGTTCGGTCGCCGTGCGGAAGATGTGCCCGGACGCTCCGCGCCTTCCGCCAGTCGCCGCGAAGCAGAACCCGCCGCGAAAGACAACACGATACGGGTGGACACCGATCGTCTCGATCAAGTGCTCAACCTGTCCGGCGAGATCGGCCTGACCAAGAACCGTTTGACGCATCTGCGCAGCGATATTTTGCAGGGACGTTCCGATGCGGAGACGCTCAAGTCTCTGGACGAATCGGTAAGCCAGCTCGATATGCTGGTGGTGAGTCTGCAAAACGCGGTGATGAACACGCGTATGCAGCCCATCGGCCGCCTGTTCAAAAAATATCCGCGCTTGGCGCGCGATTTGGCGCGGCAATTGGGCAAGGATGTCGAACTGGTGCTGTCCGGTGAGGAGACCGAGATCGACAAGACCATGATCGAGGACTTGAACGACCCCCTGGTTCACTTGGTGCGCAATGCCGTGGATCACGGCGTGGAAAGCGCAGAGCAACGCGCTGCGGCGGGCAAGCCGGTCAAAAGCGCCGTGTACCTGAGCGCGCGTCAGGAAGGCGACCACATCCTGATTAGCATTTCCGATGACGGTAAGGGCATGCGTCCCGAAGTGATCCGCAGCAAAGCGATTGAAAAAGGCCTGATTACGCCGGAGGCCGCCAGCGCGCTGGATGAGGCGGGCAGTTTGAACCTGATTTTCCTGCCGGGCTTCTCTACCAAGGACGAGATCTCCAGCGTGTCCGGCCGCGGTGTCGGCATGGATGTGGTGAAGACCAATATTTCCAAGTTGAACGGCGCGATTACCATCGAATCGGAGCCGGGCAAGGGTTCGACCTTCACCATTTCATTGCCGCTCACGCTGGCGATTTTGCCGGTGCTGCTGCTGCGTCTCAGCGACCAGCCGTTTGCCGTGCCGCTGTCGATGGTGCGCGAGATTATGTCGGTGACGCCGGAAGAACAGCAACTGATCTCGGGGCGTCCGACGATGGTGGTGCGCGGCGAAGTGTTGCCGGTGAAATCGCTGGCCAACTTGATCGGCTGGGCCGATTCCGGCAAGTCCGAAGTCGGTGTGCTCATGCAGGTAGGCAATCAGAGCTTCATTCTGTCGGCGGACGGTTTTGCCGGTCATGATGATGTGGTAATTAAGTCGCTCGATACTTTCCGCCCCAAGGGGGTTGCCGGCGTCACCATGTCGAGCGAGGGCGAGATTGTGCTGATTTTGGACATCAAAGAACTGCTTGGAGATAGCGGACACTAAAGCGCTGGCGATGCGCGACTGCGCGCATCAATCCAGTAGCGGCGTTTCCATTGAAGTGAGGTAACCATGCAAAAAGAACAGAGGCAAAATTACAACAAAAAATTGCTGGCATTCATGGCCAGCATGAGCGTCGTCTCGGTTGTGCTGCAATTCGTGTTGCCGGAAGGTTCCTCTGTCATCTTCGATATTGCGGAGCATCTGGCTACGCTAGCCGTCATTTATTTTTTCCTGATTTATCTCGGCAAAAGCGAGGACAACCGCGAAGAAATGGAGAGGCTGGCCGCGCCGCCGCAGAGCGCTGTGGAGAATGTGCTGACGCAGACACACTCCCAATTTGCCACGCATTTTGCCGGCGCGAATGCCGATTTGAACCAAGTGCAAATGCTGCTTAGCGATGCGATCGGGAAATTGCTGGAAAGCTTTAATGGCATGCAAACGCTAATCCAAAGCCAGAGCGAGGTGGCCAAATCGGTTTTGACCGGCGGGGGGGCGCAAGACAGCGAAGGGCTGGAGCAATTCATCACCGAAACTTCGGACATGCTCAAGGAACTGGTGGGCAGCATCGTCAACAACAGCAAAATCGCGATGGAGCTGGTGGACAAGATGGATGCGGTCAGCCATCAGGTCACGAGCATTCTGGATGTGCTGGGCGAAATCGACGGTATTTCCAAGCAGACCAATTTGCTGGCGTTGAATGCCGCCATTGAAGCGGCACGGGCGGGCGAGTCGGGACGCGGCTTTGCCGTGGTGGCGGACGAAGTGAGAAAACTTTCCGGGCGTTCCGACCAATTCAGCCGCCAGATCCGCAGCAATGTGACGGATGTGCGCACGTCGATCATGGATGCGGAAAAATCGATCAGCCACATGGCGTCGCTGGACATGAATTTTGCGTTGGAGTCCAAGAGCAAGATGGATGCGACGCTGGAGCACGTTAACCAGATGAATAAAAATATGGTGAAGGTGATCGCCGACCAGCGCAAAATTGCCAGCGAAGTGGAGCAAGTGGTCGGGCGCGCGGTGACCTCGCTGCAATTCCAGGACATGGTAGGGCAGTTGATCCAGCACACGCATACACGCGTCTCCGGCATGGAAACGGCGTGGCAGCGCATGGGCGATTGGGCCAACGAAGCACAGCAGGGACAGGCGGCTTCGGCGGAAAGAATTTCACAAATGCGTCAAGAAATAAATGATATATTCTCCGAGGCAGAACGTTTAAGCGAGCGCTCTCCGGTACGTCAGGATAAGCTGGAATCAAGCGATATCGACCTGTTCTAAAAATTTCGGTAGCGAGGAAGTTATGGCAAAAACAGTATTGAGCGTGGATGACTCGAGTTCCATTCGGCAAATGGTGGCGTTTACCCTGAAGAGCGCGGGTTACGAAATCATTGAGGCCGCAGATGGGCAAGAGGGGTTGGATAAGGCCAAAATGAAAACGGTTGACCTGGTGCTCACCGATCAAAATATGCCGCGCATGGATGGCTTGACGCTCATCAAAAATCTGCGCGGGATGCCCGCGTACAAAACGGTGCCGATCCTGATGCTGACCACCGAATCGAGCGACGCCATGAAAGCACAGGGCAAGGCCGCCGGAGCGACAGGCTGGATTGTTAAGCCGTTTGATCCGGCAAAACTGTTGGAAGTCGTAAAGAAAGTCATCGGGTAGGCCAATGGCCGGGAAGGGTGAAGAGGGAAGGATAAAAAAACCTCCGCACTTCGTCCCCTTCTCATTTGAGCCCCGAAGGGGCGTTCCCTTCACCCTTCTCATTTTTTAAAGGTAACCCACTGCTATGAGTTTCGATCTTAGTCAGTTTTACCAGGTTTTCTTCGAAGAAGCGGCGGAGCATCTTTCCAATATGGAAAGTTTGCTTTTGGGATTGGATGTGGCCGATCCCAGTATGGACGATTTGAATGCCATCTTCCGCGCGGCACATTCCATCAAAGGCGGTGCGGGAACTTTCGGTTTTACCGATATGACCGAAGTGACGCATATCCTCGAAACGCTGCTCGACAAATTGCGCAAGCAGGAAATGTCTCTGACCAACGAAATGGTCAATGCTTTTTTGGAAGCCGGCGATGCGATTTCCATGCAATTGGCGGCGCACCGCGATGGCGGCGAGGTTGATCAAGCCGTCATCAAGGACGTTTGCGCCAAGCTGGAGCGTCTTTCCTCCTCGCAGCCTGCCGTATCTTCCGTCGCAACTCCCGCCCCGGCGGCAAGTGCCCCCGCCGCAAGCGGAGCCGATGAAGGTTACGGTTTCTTCGACGATGAGCCCGCAGCCGCAGTCGCTGATCCGGGTTATGGTTTTTTTGACGAGGAACCGGCTACGGCCAAACAAGATACAGCAGAGGCAGAGAACAAGCAGGGGTACGGATTTTTTGAAGAGACTCCGGTGCAAAAGTCGGAGCGCGAAAATCAGCGGGGGTATGGTTTCTTGCAGGAACCCAACCCCGATACCCC
>JBBIJL010000092.1:0-8422 GCA_037446005.1 Gallionellaceae bacterium
CCGGCTCCATCTCGCGCGCCTTGGCCAGCGACACCGGCTTTACGCCGTCGAGCGGCACCAGTTTGGATAATCTGTCGCACAGGCCGTAGGGAAAGTCGAGCACGCGTCCCACGTCGCGGATCACGCCCTTGGAGGCCATGGTGCCGAAGGTGGCGATCTGCGACACGCAAGCCTCGCCGTAATGGCGGCGCACGTACTGGATCACCAGTTCGCGCCCGTCCTGACAGAAGTCCACGTCGAAGTCGGGCATGGAAACGCGCTCGGGATTGAGGAAGCGCTCGAACAGCAGCTCGTAGCGCAACGGGTCGAGGTCGGTAATACCCAAGCTGTACGCCACCAGCGAGCCCGCGCCCGAGCCGCGCCCCGGCCCCACCGGCACGCCGTTGGGGAAGCGCTCGTGGCGGTAAGATTTCGCCCAGCGGATGAAGTCGGCCACGATGAGGAAGTAGCCGGGGAACTTCATGTTGATGATGGTGTTGACCTCGAAGTCGAGGCGCGCCTGATATTCGGGCATCTTGGCCGCGCGCACCTTCTCGTCCGGGTACAGGTGCAGCATGCGCTGCTCCAGCCCGCGCTGCGATTCGTCGCGCAGGAACTGCTCCAGCGATTCGCCGTTGGGCGTGGGGAAGTCGGGCAGGTAGTTCTTACCCAGCCGCAGGGTGATGTTGCAGCGCTTGGCGATTTCCACGCTGTTTTGCAGCGCCTCGGGCAGGTCTGCGAACAGCAACGCCATCTCGGCCTGCGTCTTGAAATATTGCTGGGGCGTAAATGCCTTGGCGCGGCGCTTGTCGTTCAGCACATAGCCTTCTGCAATGCAGACACGCGCCTCGTGCGCCTTGAAGTCGTCGATGGTGAGAAACTGCACCGGGTGCGTCGCCACCACGGGCAGCGCCAACTCTGCCGCCAGCTTCACCGTCTCGCGCAGATGCACTTCCTCGCGCGCCGCGCCGGTGCGCTGCACCTCCATGTAGAAGCGGCCGGGGAACATGCCCGCCCACTCGTGCGCCAACACCCGCGCGCTGGACGCATTGCCGTTGAGCAGGGATACGCCGATCTCGCCCAGATGCGCGCCGGACAAAGCGAGCAAGCCCTCCGTGCCCTGCTTGAGCCATGCCTTGCGCACCTCGGGACGGCCGCGGTTCTGGTTTTCCAGATAGGCTTGCGTCAGCAGTTCGCACAGGCGCAAATACCCGGCATTGGACTGGCACAGCAACAGCACGCGGAACGGCTGGTCGCGGTCGCCGTCGTTGGTCACGAACACATCGCAACCGACAATCGGCTTCACTCCGGCACCGCGCGCCTCTTTGTAAAACTTGACCAGCCCGAACACGTTGGAAAGATCGGTCAGCGCCAGCGCGGGCATGGAATCGCGCTTGGCCGCCATCACCACTTCGCCGATGCGGTTGATACCGTCGGCAATGGAGTATTCGCTATGGATGCGAAGATGGATAAATGAGGGGGACGGCATATCGATCACAGTGGCTGGTTGGCTTGAATTTTACCACCGCGACATCGGCAGAGAGAGACTCCGCCGGAATAAAAATCTGAACTTTATTGGATAATGATTTGCTCGAACAGCACGTCCGCAATGCCTTCTTTGGCATTCGATTCGATTGCCTTGTTAACGGCCGCTCTGGTTTCCAGAATCAGGCGTTGCTTGCCTGCCGAGGTTTCGACTTGCTCGGCGCTTTTTCCGCTCAACAGAAGAATCATCTCATGGCGTATCACCGGCATGTATGTCTTCACCTTCTCACCGGCTTCCGGCTTGGCCAACTTGAGCGTGAGCGAGACTTGAATCACCTGCCTGAGACCGACCAGATTGACGGTAAACGGCTCAAGCTTTTCATAAGCACCGTTGCTGCCGCCTTCACCGCCACCTTCCGCGTTGGCTCCGGCCGCCATAAAGATCGGAGCTAGCAACAGCAGCGTCAAAAATTTCCGCAGGATGGAGCTGACAGACTTTTGCATACGTTGTCCTTGTTCGTGCCTTAATTGATAAAGGGCACTTCTAAAAATTCATATTTCATCCCAACTGATGAAACTACTAGCCATTCCACTAAGCCCGCAAGCGGGCAAGTGGCTGGTTATGCTGCGTTGCGGAAAAAATTTCTTGCTTACATATCATCCATATGCCGCGCTGCGAAATTTTTTCCGCGCCTTGCATTTGGGCGAAATCTGCATTTTTAAAAGCGCCCTAAATCTGACGTGCGAAGTATAAACGCCCGATCATTGCAGAAATATGTGTAACTGGCGGAGAGGGAGGGATTCGAACCCTCGGTACGGGGTTACCGTACGCCTGATTTCGAGTCAGGTACATTCGACCACTCTGCCACCTCTCCGAAGCTTCCAACTGCGAAGCGGCGCGCATTTTACCAGCAAGATGTAAAAATCGGGCAGAATGTTTCCATGCGCAATCTATTCGCCTGGAAAATCGCCACCCTCCTCGCCATTTGCGGATGGTTGTGGCTGACGTTTACCGCAACCGAGCCCGCGCCCGATTGGCGTAAAGGCGAATTGTTTGTCGCCTTGCCCCCGGCCGGACTCGATGTCGATGCCGCATTTGAACTGGAGCTGGCAACCCAGTTCGCCCAACGGCAACATTTAAAACTCAAGCCGCTGGCCATGAATTACGACCAGATCGCCAGCGCGCTCGCCGCGCACAAGGTGCATCTGGCCGCCGCCGGAATGCGCAGCAGAGAAAATCCCGCGCTGCGCTTCAGCACGCCATATCAGACATTAAACGAACTCGTCGTGTGCAGAAACCGCACACCGATCAGGCTGACAGATTTGGCAAACATCAAGCTGGCGGTAGTCGCCGAATCCGCGCAAGAAGAGGCGCTGCGCGACATTGCCCGACACGTCACCAACCTGAATTGGGAAGAAAGACGCGAGCAATCGGTCTCCGCGCTATTGCAGGAAGTGGCGGAAGGCGGGCTGGACTGCACGGTGGCGAATGAGGAGCAGATCGCATTGGCGCGCAATTTCTACCCGCAACTCGACGACGAGTTTAATTTGAACTCCCCGTCCCGTCTGGCTTGGGCATTCGCCGCCGATGTCGATCAGACGCTGTTTAACGCAGCGCAGGATTTTTTGGAATCCATCCGCAAAGACGGCACTTTGTCGCACTTGATCGACCGCCATTACGGCCACAACGAACGTCTGGAAGCCGTGGATGCCGTCGCCTTCGTCGCCAAAACACGCACGGTGCTGCCGCACTACAAACGCTGGTTCGAAGAGGCCGCGACACTCACCGGCATCGACTGGCAACTGCTCGCCGCGCTTGCCTATCAGGAATCGCACTGGGAGCCGCTCGCCACCTCGTTTACCAACGTGCGCGGCATGATGATGCTGACGGAGGACACTGCCGACCGCATGAACCTCCCCGACCGGCTGGATGCGCACGCCAGCATCATCGCCGGAGCCAAATATCTGCAACTGCTCAAGGAATCCCTGCCCGCGCGCATCAACGACAAGGAGCGCACCTGGCTGGCACTGGCTGCCTACAATCAGGGCATGGGGCATTTGGAAGATGCGCGCGTACTGGCCTCCAAATCCGGTTTGAATCCTGATGTATGGTCGGACGTCAGGAAGGTGATGCCGTTACTTTCCCGCCCCGCGTATTTCGAACAGAGCAAACACGGACAGGCGCGCGGCGGCGAAGCGGTGATACTCGTCGAAACGGTGCGCCTGTACCACGACATGCTCAACCGCTTGGAGCTCGCCGATATGCCGCGCCTGCCGCCCACGCCCTATTTCGGCTACCAGCCCAGCCGCCCCCCAAAGACCGGTTTGCAGTGAACCTCGCCCCGCATCACGCCGGTTTAAACACCATCCAATAAAGATTCATCAAGGGCAGCACTGTCGCGATCGTGCCCCAGATATTCCAGTGCAGGCACATGCGCCAATACGCCGGCGGGATAGAGCCGCTCACGGCGAATTCTTGCGCCATGCGCTCCTGACGTATCTGGAGCGGGATCAGGATCGCCGCCCAGATGATCCCGGAAGCGCAGAACAACCACAGCCCCCATGACAGCCAGTGAATCTGGAACACATTCATCCCGTGCAGCGCCGCATTGCCCCATCCGGCCGCCAGCAGAAGCGCCGAACCGCCTGCCGTGAACACATAATCCGTGAGCGTGACCTGACGCTGCGCGAAAGCGATCACCTGCGGATTGCGTGTGCGGTCGGCCATGAACTTCCACCAGCCGGTCACGATGATGTTGCCCATAAACAGCATCACGCCCAGCAGATGCAGCGTTTTCAACCAAAGGTAGCTATCGTCCAAAATCTTCTCCTTAATGAAGTGCGCCGCAAGCGCATAGCGTTCGCACCGCGCCAGCCGGCACGGTGCGGAATTAGATGCTGCTTCGGAATATTGAAAGAAGTGTCTTGCGACGAAAGGCAGAAAACGGGGAGCGAAACGCTAAGCCGTACCGTCATGCCGGCGCATAACCAGCGACTTGCCCGCTAGCAGGCTTAGTCGCTTGGCTAGTAGTTCCATCAGACCGGTATGACGGCTTTTTAGTTAGATGGCGTTGATGGAAGTCATGCCGCCCATGTAGGGACGCAGCACTTCCGGCACCTTCACGCTGCCGTCGGCCTGCTGGTAATTCTCCAGCACCGCCACCAGCGTGCGCCCCACTGCCAGACCGGAGCCGTTCAGCGTATGCAGCAACTCCGGCTTGCCTTGCGCGTTGCGGAAACGCGCCTGCATGCGGCGCGCCTGAAACGCTTCGAAGTTGGAGCAGGAAGAAATTTCGCGGTAAGTGTTCTGCGCGGGCAGCCACACTTCGATGTCGTAAGTCGTGGCAGCGGAGAAGCCCATGTCGCCCGTGCACAGCTTCACCACGCGGTACGGCAGACCGAGCTGCTTCAGAATCGTTTCGGCATGGCCGAGCAATTCTTCCAGCGCCTCGTAAGATTTTTCGGGATGCACCATCTGCACCAATTCCACTTTGTCGAATTGATGCTGGCGGATCATGCCGCGCGTGTCGCGGCCATATGAACCTGCTTCGCTACGGAAGCACGGCGTGTGCGCCACAAACTTCATCGGCAGTTTTTCCAGCGCCACGATCTCGTCGCGCACCATGTTGGTGACGGGCACTTCGGCGGTGGGGATCAGATAAAAATTCTTTTCGCCCTCGTCGCCCACCACGCGAGGAACTTTGAACAAATCTTCCTCGAATTTCGGCAACTGCCCGGTGCCGCGCATCGACTCCGCATTCACCATGTAAGGCACATAGGTCTCGGTGTAGCCGTGCTTGTCGGTGTGCGTATCTAGCATGAACTGCGCCAAGGCGCGGTGCAGTCTGGCCAGCGGGCCTTTCAGCAGCGAGAAGCGCGCACCGGCGATCTTGGTCGCCGTTTCAAAATCCAGCCCGTTCAGCCCTTCGCCGATACTGACGTGGTCTTTCACCTCGAACGTGAACTTGGGTACATCGCCGACTTTGCGCACTTCGAGGTTATCCGCTTCCGACTTGCCCACCGGCACGGTCGCATGCGGCGTATTCGGAATCACGGCAAGGAACGCATCCATCTCTTGCAGCAACAGCGGCAGCTTGGCTTCGAGCTGTTTCAGCTCCTCGCCCAACGCGCCCACCTCGGCCATGATCGCCGAGGTGTCTTCGCCCTTGGCCTTGGCTTGCCCGATCAGCTTGGAACTCGCATTGCGCTTGGCTTGCAGCTCCTGCGTGCGCGACTGGATAGTCTTGCGCTCGGCTTCCAGTTGCTCGAATTTCGCGGTGTCCAAAACGTAACCGCGTGTCGCCAAGCTCGCTGCCGTTGCAGCCAAATCGTTTCTCAATGCCTGAATATCCAACATACCGCTTATCCTTTTTTGTTTTTTGCTGCTTCATCCAGCTCGCGCAAATGCGCGAGCTTCTCCGCGATCTTCGCTTCCAGCCCGCGCGCGACAGGTTCGTAAAAGCTCACCTGCGGCATGCCGTCGGGGAAATAGTTTTCGCCCGCCGCATAACCGCCGTCTTCGTTGTGCGCGTAACGGTAGTCTTTACCGTAGTCCAACTGCTTCATCAGCTTGGTCGGCGCGTTGCGCAAGTGCAGCGGCACTTCGCGCGAACTATCCTGTGCGACGAAAGCGCGGGCGGCATTATACGCGACGTATCCCGCATTCGACTTGGCCGCGACGGCGAGATACAGCACGGCTTGCGCGAGCGCCAGCTCCCCCTCGGGCGAGCCTAGGCGTTCGTAGGTGGCGGCGGCATCGTTGCACAACTGGAGTGCACGCGGGTCGGCTAGGCCGATGTCTTCCCAAGCCATGCGCACGATGCGCCGCGCGAGGTAGCGCGGGTCGGCGCCGCCGTCGAGCATGCGCGTGAACCAATACAGCGCGGCATCGGGATTGGAGCCGCGCACCGATTTGTGCAGCGCGGAAATCTGGTCGTAAAAAGCTTCGCCGCCCTTGTCGAAACGGCGCAGGTTTTGCGCCAGCGTGTCATCGAGAAACTTGACGGTGATTTCCCTTATTCCCGCCGCCTGCGCGGCAGTACCGAGCTGCTCCACCACATTGAGCAAGCGGCGCGCATCGCCGTCGGCATACCCGACAACGCGCCACTTCGCCGCTTCATCGAATTGCATTCCCTGTAGCGCGACCTGAAGTGCCCGTTCGAACAACACACCGAGTTCGGCTTCGGACAACGATTTCAGCACATACACCTGCGCGCGCGACAACAGCGCGCTGTTCATCTCAAACGAAGGGTTTTCGGTGGTCGCGCCGATGAAGGTCACCAAGCCTTGTTCGACGAAGGGCAGAAAAGCATCCTGCTGCGCCTTGTTGAAGCGGTGCACTTCGTCCACAAACAGGATGGTATGGCGACCGCTTTGTTGCAGCGTATGCTCGGCTTGGGCAATCGCCTCGCGAATATCTTTTACGCCGGACAGCACCGCCGACAGCGGCAAAAAATCTGCATCGAAGGCGGATGCCATCAGCCGCGCCAGCGTGGTCTTGCCCACGCCCGGCGGCCCCCACAGAATCATCGAATGCAGCCTGCCGGACTGGAACGCCAGACGCAACGGCTTACCCTCGCCCAGCAAATGCGACTGCCCGATAACCTCGTCGATATGCTGCGGGCGCAGGCGTTCGGCGAGCGGAGCGGCGGGTTGGTTGGGGGCGAACAGGTCGCTCATTATTCGCCCAGCACATCCGCCCCTTTGGGTGGCGTAAATTTAAACAGCTGCGGCGACAGTGACGGATTGCTTTTCAAGCCGGAGAAGCGCAGCACGGTATGGTGTCCGAAAGCGTCATGCAATTCCATCACTTGTAACTCAGAGTTCGCATTGAACGCCATGAGGATTTTTTCGAAACTGGTTTCAGTCGATTTCGGGATGGCTTGCAGCCACTCCAGACCATCGCGCGCTTCGATATCGGTCAGCGTGAAGCCGCGCTCGATCTCGTTGCTCCCCGACAAAAGGGCGGCCGGGCTGCTGCCCAGCGCGGCATCCAGCTTTTTCACCGTGACCTGATTCAGGTCGATGTCGTACAACCAGAATTTTTTGCCGTCGCCGACGATGAGTTGCTCATAAGGTTTTTGATATTCCCAGCGGAATTTGCCGGGACGCACAAACTGCATACGTCCCGAGGCGGACTGGATGCGCTTGCCGTTTTTGTCCTGCACTTCCTGAGTGAAATTTGCTTGGGCGGAGTGGGTGGCGGAAACGAAAGTTTTCAGCTTGTCGGTGGCGGCGGCATGGGCGGTGATCGGCACGGCAAAAATCAATAGGGCTAAGAGCTTCTGCATTTTTTATTCCTGAGATTTGTTTTGGACTTCTAACCCACCCCAGCCCTCCCTTATCAGGGAGGGAGCCGAACCGCTCCTCCCCTGACAAGGGGAGGTTGGGATAACCAGCGACTTGCCCGCTTGCGGGCTTAGTCGAATGGCTAGTAGTTTCATCAGGGGTTATTCCGCCCGATTAGGCGCCAGCACTTCGCGGTTACCGTTGCTCTGCATCGGCGTAACGATGCCCGCCTTTTCCATCTGCTCAATCAACCTTGCGGCGCGGTTGTAGCCGATGCGCAGGTCGCGTTGCACGAAAGAGATCGAAGCGCGGCGCGATTTGAGCACCACGGCCACGGCTTGATCGTACAGCGGATCGGCTTCGGCATCCGCGCCGCCGTCCAGTTCGCCGCCGTCGCCCTGCTCTTCCATCGAGGTCAGCACGCCTTCGATGTAGTTGGCTTCGCCTTGCGCCTTGAGGTATTCGATCACGCGGTGCACTTCCTGGTCGGAGACGAAGGCGCCGTGGATGCGCTGCGGGTAGCCTGTGCCCGGCGGCAGGTAGAGCATGTCGCCCTGACCCAGCAAGGCTTCCGCGCCCATCTGATCGAGAATCGTGCGCGAGTCGATTTTGCTCGACACTTGGAACGACATGCGCGTCGGCACGTTGGCCTTGATGAGTCCGGTAATCA
>JBBIJL010000093.1:0-8411 GCA_037446005.1 Gallionellaceae bacterium
AAGGCTTCGACACCAATCTCGCGCAACACTTCATGACCTCGCAGATCGCGGCGGATGTCACCGAAAAAATGCTGGTGCTGTTCAAGACCCCGCCCGAGATTGTCGGCAAGGTGGTCATCGGCACGGCGGCGGGCGATTTGCATACGCTGGGCAAGCGCATCGTGATCGGCTGTCTCAAGGCGCAGATGATCGACGTGACCGACCTCGGCGTGAATGTGCCGGCGGAAAAATTCGTGGACGAGGCGGTGGCGCGCGGCGCCCAGGTTATCGGCGTGTCCGCGATGATGGTGCATACCGCGCGCGGTGAAAACGGCGCGCTCAAAGTGCGCAAGATACTCAAAGAGCGCGGGCTGGAAAGAAAGATCAAGCTGGTGGTGGGCGGCGCGCCGTTCCGCTACGACCCCGACCTGTACAAGGTGGTGCAGGCGGATGCCTGGGCCGAGAACGGCGTATCCGCCTTGAAAGTCATCATGGATTGCATCGCGGAAGTCAAAACGCCCACGAGCATGGAGCGGCTGGTTGCCGCCGCCAACGGCAAGGTACTCGATCACATTCCGGTGTTCTGCAATTTGCTCGATCAGGGCGCGCGCGAGATGGGGCTGTCCATCGAGCAATATTTTTCCAACGGCGAGAACGTGGCAGAAGCCCAGCTCAGAATGCTGAAAAAATTCGGCCACGACAACGTGTGGAGCTTGTTCTACGTGGGCAAGGAAGCCGAGTTGTTCGGCTGCAAGAAAATAAAATTCGCCAAAGACGGCCCGCCCAATGTGGAGGACTACGTTATCCAGTCCTACGACGACATCGCCAAGTTGGAAGTGCCGGACGACATCAGCGCGCATCCGGCTTTTGCCGAGACCAAAAAATGTCTGGAAATATTGAAGCGCGAAGTGGGCGGCAAAGTGCCCATCTGCGCTTACCTCACCGCCTCCATGTCGCTGCCGGCGTTGCTGATGAGCATGGAAAAATGGATGGAGTTGCTGATGATCGGCGATCCGGCGGTGCGCGACATGCTGCTGGAAAAATGTTCCGATTTTTTCCGCAAGGAGATCGAGGCCTACCGCAAGGCGGGCGCGGATGTGCTGGTGTATGCCGACCCCTACGGTTCGACCGACATCATTCCGATGAAGCTGTTCAAGGAATTGTCGCTCAAGTGGATGAAGCGCGACCTTGAGCCGGGCGGGCTGGACGGCGTGGTGTATTACGTGGGCGGCGCGCGCTTGAACACCGTGGCGGACGAGGTGATCCGCGAGGTCGGGATCGGCGTATTTTATCCCGGCCCCATGGAAGACATCGGCGAGTCGATGCGCATCATCAACAACCGCGCGCTGTGTGCCGGGGTAATCAACGACATCAAGCTGCTGGACTGGACGCCGGACGAAGTGCGCGCCGAAGTGAAGCGCATCGTGCAGGACGGACTGAACGTGGGGCATAAGCTGTTTTTCGGCACGGTGGTGATGCCTTACGGCATTCCCGAGGAGAACATCAAGACCATGATCGACGCGGCCAAGGAATATGGCCGGGCGTAGAGTGGAGGGGTGATGCCAAACGCAAACTGTCTGCTGCTGGGGTGCGGCATCCTGCGCAAGGAAGTCGAATTCCTCATCCGGAAAAACGGCTGGGCGCTGGATACCGATTGGCTGGATTCGTCGCTGCATGTCAATTTCGAGAAGCTGGCGCACGAGTTGCAAACCGGCATCCTGCGCAACAAGGGGCGCGACATCGTGGTGTTTTACGGTTGCTGCCATCCGCGCATGGAAAAAATACTGGATACCGCGCACACCTTTCGCACCGAGGGGCAAAACTGTGTGGAGATGCTGCTGGGGCGGGAAAAATTCATGCAGGAGCTGAGCAACGGCGCGTTTTTCCTGCTCGAAGATTGGGCGTTGCGCTGGGACGAGGCCATCGGTAAAACCTTCGGCAGCAATCCCGCCGTGGTGCGCGAAATTTTTCAACTGTCCAATAAATCGCTGCTGTGTCTGCGTACCCCGTGCTCCGGCGATTTCGAACAGGCGGCGAAGGAGGTAGGCGAGAAAGTCGGCTTGCCGGTGCGCTGGATGGATGCGGGGCTGGAACACTTGGAAGAGGTGTTGCGTCAGGCGCTGGAGCGCAAGCGGCAAGACGTCCTCCCCGCCCGGAAATAAACAGGAAGCCACAAAAATGATAGACAGTTTGCCCCCCATGACACTGATCCCGCATGGCTATTGCATTTCATGGCAGCCCGGGCTGCTCGCCGCGCTGGTGATCGGGAATCTGCTGATCGCGCTGGCGTACTTCACCATTCCGCTGGTTATTCTGAAATTCATCCGCCAGCGCAGGGATATTGATTTTAAGAATCTGCACTGGCTGTTCGCCGGCTTCATTGTGACCTGCGGCATTACGCATCTGTTGCACGTGATTGAGCTCTGGTATCCGTTCTATTACCTCGAGGCGGTGATGGATGTGCTGACAGCGCTTATTTCGGTCGTAGCCGCAGTCATGTTGTGGAGGCTGCTGCCGGTGGCCGTGAGTTTGCCCAGCGCCAGCCAATTGCGCGAGGCGAATGAGGAGTTGAAAAGGGTGGGGCACGCGTTGCAGGAAACCGAGATGCAGCTGCGCAGCCTGGGCGATAGTCTGCCGGACAGTTATCTTTACCAGTACACCCTGGACGGGGATAAACCGGAGTTTCTTTACGTCAGTTCCGGCGTCGAGCGCCTGAACGGCATCAAGGTCGAGCTAATCATGCAGGACGCGACGCTGTTGCTGGGGCAAATCGACCCCAAACAAGTCGATGATTACGTGTCGGCGCAGACGCTCAGCCAGCGCGAACTGAGCGATTTTTCCATGGAGCTGCACATGCGCAGAGCCGACGGGGAGTGGCGCTGGATACTGGTGAAGTCCCGTCCGCGCAGGAAGGATGACGGGCAGGTGATCTGGGACGGCATCGCGACGGACATCACGGATCGGCATTTGTTCGAAACGGAAATCAACCGCCTGGCGCAGGCGATTGAGCAGAATCCGACTGCGGTGCTGATTTCCGATACCCGCGGCACGCTGGAATATATGAATGCGGCCTGCACGCGCATCAGCGGCTATCAGTTCGCCGAGGCTTATGCCAAGGCCAGAACGCCGCGCGAAATTATTTCGACCGAGATGAGCGAGGCGGAGTATGACGCGGTACAAACGCAATTGCAGGCGGGCAAGACCTGGCGCGGCGTGTTGCGCAACCGCCGTAAAGACGGGTCGCTGTATTGGGAGCAGATCAGCGTTTCCCCGATCTACAACAACGACGGGAACGTGGTGAGTTACCTGTATCTGCGCATGGACGTCAACGAGCAGAAAAATGCGGAAGCGGATTTGAAGGTGCGCAGCGCGGCGCTGGAGCGCGCCAACGCCGACCTGACCCGTTTTGCCGACGTGTCCGCGCATCACCTGATGGAGCCGACGCGGCGCCTGACCAGTTATGCGCAACAGTTGCGCGCGCGGATTGCCGCATTGACCGGGCCGGAAATGGACGGGGAGTTGCGCGTCTCGCTGGACTATATCGAGCGGGATGCCGCGCGTTTGCGCACCATGGTGCGCGATGTGCAGCTCTATCTGGCGGCGGGAGCGCCGCGCGGCGAAATCAAAATGGAAGATGCCAATGAGTTGTTGCTCGCCTTGCGCCAGCGTTGGGAAGAACAGCTCAAGGCGCAAAACACGACGCTCGAAATAGAGCCGTTGCCGCCGGTGATGCTGGATCGTCCGCGCCTGACGGATTTGTTTGCGCTGTTGCTGGACAACGCCTTGCGTCACGGGCAGTCGCCCGACCCGTACAAGGCTTCGTTCATCCGCATCAGCGGCGAGCGCGGGGATGGCCTGAGCCGTATCCGCATCCGCGACAACGGCAGCGGTATCCCGGCGCAGTATCTGGAACGCGTGTTCGAAATATTCGAGCGTTTGAATGTGGGGAATAGCGAGGGCGGAACGGGGATCGGCCTGTCCATTGCCCGCCGCATTGTCGAAAGCCGGCACGGCAAAATATGGATCGAGAATGCGGATGACGGCGGGGCGCAGGTGGTGTTCGAGCTGCCCGACGGAGAATAATCATGACGAATGGAAATATGCAGCCTTTCGATGTGTTGCTGGTGGAAGACGAGTTGGCGGATGCGCATCTGGTGCGCGCCGCGCTCGGGCAATGTGCTGTGCGCTGTACGCTGCATCATGTTGTGGATGGCGTGGAGGCGCTGGCGTTTTTGCGGCGCGAAGACGGGCCTTATCAGAACGCGCCCAAACCGGATCTGATTTTGCTCGATCTGAATATGCCGCGCATGAACGGCCGCGAATTTCTTGCCGCGATCAAACAAGACGAGCGTTTTGCGAGTATCCCCGTGGTCGTGCTGACGACCTCGGAGGTGGAGCGCGATGTCGATGAAGCCTACCGCTTGCGGGCGGCGGGATTTATCAGCAAACCTGCGGATGTCGCCGAATTCGCCAAAGCAATGGGCGGGGTGATGGCGTATTGGCTGACACTGACGCGTTTGCCGGGGAAGGGTTGAATATGCCGCAAGCAGAAACTTTCCGCATATTGCTGGTGGAAGACGACGCGAGCGATGCCCATCTGTTGCGTCATGCGCTGAAGCGGGTGGCGAATGCGAAGTTCGATATTGTCTGGGCCAAAAGTCTCGCCGAGGCGAAGCGCTGCCTGCATGAGCAAGCGGCGGACGTGGTGTTGCTTGATCTGACGCTGCCGGATTCGAGCGGGCTGGAAACGGTGCATGCCGGACGCGATGCCGCAGGCGCTTTGCCCATCATCGTGCTGACCGGGCATGACGATTCCGAGTTCGCGTTGCGCACGCTGGAAGCAGGCGCGCAGGACTACCTGATTAAGGGCGCATTCGAATCCGATGATCTGGTGCGCGCGATCCGTTACGCCATCAGCCGCGCCAAGCTGGAGCAGCGTTTGTACGAGGCGGAAGAGCGCTGGCGTTTCGCGCTGGAGGGGGCGGGCGACGGCGTGTGGGACTGGAATGTGCAAACCGGCGAGGTTAAATATTCCAAGCGCCTGAAAGAAATGCTGGGATATGCCGAGCACGAATTGCAGGATCATCTCGTCGAATGGACGGGGCGTATCCACCCTGAGGATGCGCCGCGCGTAATGCTTGAGTTGCAGGACTATTTCGAGGGGGGCGCTGCGGCCTATGCCAGCGAGTACCGCATGCGTTGCAAGAACGGGGAGTGGAAGTGGATACTCGACCGCGGCAAAGTGGTGAGCCGCGATCCCGAAGGCAAGCCGCTGCGCATGATCGGCACGCACACCGACATCGACAAACTCAAACAGGCGGAAGAAATCATGCGCCTCTCCAGCACCGTGTTCAATACGGTGGATGAGGCCATTCTGATGAGCGATGCGGACAACCGCATCATCACGGTCAACCCCGCTTTTACCCGGGTGACCGGCTACCTGCCGGAAGAGGTGATCGGGAAAAACCCGCACATCTTGTCGAGCGGGAAACACGGTGCAGCGTTCTACCGCGAACTGTGGCAGCGTCTCGCCAGCCAGGGCAGTTGGAGTGGCGAATTGTGGAACCGGCGCAAAAATGGCGAGGTGTACGTCGAATGGACTTCCATCAAACAAGTGCTCGATCCGCAGGGCAAGCTGACCCACTATGTCGCGGCGTTTTCCGATATTACGGAGCGCAAGGAAAACGAGGAGAACATCCGCCATCAGGCGCAATACGACGCGCTCACCGAGTTGCCCAACCGCGTGCTGCTGTTCGACCGGCTACAGCAGGCGCTGGCCCAGGCCAGACGCGACAAGACCCGCCTTGCGTTGATGTACCTCGATCTCGATAAATTCAAGCCGATCAACGACAACCTGGGGCACGCGGTAGGCGATCTGGTGTTGCAGGAAGTGGCGCGGCGCATGCAGGGCTGTGTGCGCGAGACGGATACCGTGGCGCGTATCGGCGGCGACGAGTTTGTGGTGCTGCTGCCCGTCATCGAGAATGAACAGGACGCGCTGCGGGTGGCGGAGAAGATACGCCTGGCGCTCAACCAGCCGTTCGAGATTGCGGGACGGAGCCTGAAAATTTCTTCCTGCACCGGTATCGCCACTTACCCCGAGCACGGCGCAACCGAAGACGCGTTAACCGGCAATGCCGATATCGCGATGTATTTCGCCAAAGAGAGCGGGCGCGACAACGTGAAGATGTTTCAAAAAGGCATGCGCGTGAACGACTAAAACATTGGGGCGTATCGGCATACGCCCCGGTGAGCTTACTTCTTTTCCATCGGGCAGGTGCTCATGCCGAACATGGCATAAGCGGGACAGAACTTGAAGGTGCCCGTGAGCAAAGGCACCACGCCGATCCAGCCCCAGATGCCTACCGTGCCGGAAGCGGCGAGTCCGACGAGAACCAGCCCGACGATGATGCGCAGAATGCGGTCTGTGCTGCCAACATTGATTTTCATGATGTACTCCGTTGTCTGATTATTCGGGGATCCCATGGTAGGGCGAAGGCCTGCGACTGTCTGTGAGAAAAGTCACATGGTTGCGGTTTCCAGATTTAATCACCTTGAGCAAAACGGGGTTTCCTGTTTCAATCCCTGCCCATTACGGACACGGGGGGAATCATGGGGCAGGCAAGCATAGCCATCATCGGCGGCAGCGGCGTTTACGACATCGCGGGGCTGGAAAACAAACGCTGGGAAAAAGTCGAATCGCCGTTCGGCGCGCCGTCGGATGAGTTGTTGTTCGGCGAACTCAACGGCGTGAAGCTGGTGTTCCTGCCGCGCCACGGCAGAGGGCATAAAATTCCGCCGTCCGAGATCAACTTCCGCGCCAACATCGACGTGCTCAAGCGCGCGGGCGTGAGCGATGTCATCTCGGTGAGCGCGGTCGGCTCCCTGCGCGAACACTTGTCTCCCGGCACCTTCGTCATCGTCGATCAATTTATCGACCGCACCTTTGCGAGGGAAAAATCCTTCTTCGGCAGCGGCCTCGTGGCGCATGTTTCGATGGCGCACCCTGTGTGCAAACGCTTGGGCGACCACATCGAGCATGCGGCCAAAGAGGCGGGCATCAACGCCTTGCGCGGCGGCACCTATCTGGTGATGGAAGGCCCGCAGTTTTCCAGCCTCGCCGAATCCGAGCTGTACCGGCAATGGGGCTGCGACGTGATCGGCATGACCAACATGCCCGAAGCCAAACTCGCGCGCGAAGCCGAGCTGTGCTACGCCACCGTGGCGATGGTGACCGACTACGACTGCTGGCATCCCGGCCATGAGCACGTGACCGTGGAGCAGATCGTCAACGTGCTGTTAGCCAATGCCGACAAAGCCAAGAATCTGGTCAAGCATCTCGTGCCGCATGTGGGTGCGGATGCCCAAGCCTGCGAGTGCGGCTGCCGCAGCGCGCTGCAATATGCGCTCATTACGGCTCCCGAAGCGCGCGAAGCGACTATGGTGAAGAAACTGCAAGCCGTTGCCGGACGGGTGCTCAAATGAGCGATATGACCGAAGCACAGTTGCGCACTGCCTTGCTGCATACCTCGCGCCGTATGGTCGAACTCGGCCTCAATCGCGGTACGGCGGGCAACGCCTCGGTGCGCTGCGGCAGCGACATCCTCATCACGCCCTCCGCTTTGCCGGTTGCCGAAATGAGCGAACAGGACATGGTGCTGCTGGATGGCGAAGGAAAGGTGCTGCAAGGCCGCAAGCCTTCCAGCGAATGGCGCTTCCATTGCGATATTTTCCAGGCGCGTCCCGAGATCGGCGCGGTGCTGCACATGCACTCCGCTTACGCCACCACCATGGCCTGCCTAGGTCGTGACGTGCCCGCCGTGCACTACCATATCGCCATCGCGGGCGGCGACAGCATCCGCTGCACGCCTTATACGATATTCGGCGAACAGAATCTTTCCGACTTCGCACTCGAAGCCCTGCGCGACCGCAAGGCCTGCCTGCTCGGCAACCACGGCATGATCGCGCTGGGTAAAGATTTGGCCGATGCACTGTCCGTTGCGCAGGAAGTCGAATATCTGTGCGAAATTTATTGGCGCACCTTGTCGGTGGGCGAGCCCAAGATACTCAGCGCGCAGCAGATGCACGAAGTTAAACAGAAGTTTGTTGAATACAAAAAGCGCAGTTAAGAAAAAATTCCGTTCGTCCTGAGTAGGCGCAGCCGTATCGAAGGATGAATGGACAACAGAAAGGAATCCGTAATGCCCATCAAATCCAAGATCAGAACTGTCCCGCATTATCCCAAACAAGGCATCCAGTTCCGCGACATCACCACCTTGCTCAAAGACCCGGACGGCTTTCGCGTCACGATAGACGAGCTGGTGGCGCGCTATAAAGACGCGAAGATCGACAAGATCGCCGGTATCGAATCGCGCGGCTTTATCCTCGGCGCGCCGCTGGCCTACGCGCTAGGCAAAGGTTTCGTGCCTATC
>JBBIJL010000094.1:0-8368 GCA_037446005.1 Gallionellaceae bacterium
GATTCCGGTGTCGCATCTGGTGCAGCCCAAGCCGGGCGAAAAAGTGGAAGTCGCCACCGTGCGCTTCCGCACCGTGGGCGACATGACCTGCACCGCACCGGTGGAATCGACCGCGCGCACGGTGGAAGAAATTATCGAAGAGACGGCGACCACACGCATCACCGAACGCGGCGCGACCCGCATGGACGACCAGACCTCGGAAGCGTCGATGGAGTTGCGCAAAAAGGAAGGCTACTTCTAATAAAAAATTTTCACGCGGAGGCGCGGAGTACGCGGAGAGTAAAAGCAAATAAGAGGGTTTTCTCCGCGACCTCCGCACCTCCGCGTGACCTGAATAAAACAATGAGGTTTTATATATGAGCACCACGACACAACTACTCCGCTTCATCACCGCCGGTTCCGTCGATGACGGCAAGAGCACGCTGATCGGTCGCCTGCTGCACGACTCGAAATCCATTTTTGAAGACCAGTTCTCCGCCATTTCCAAGACCAGTGAGAAGCGCGGCATGGCTGCGGTTGATCTGTCTCTGCTGACCGACGGCCTGCAAGCCGAGCGCGAGCAGGGCATCACCATCGACGTGGCCTACCGCTATTTCGCCACACCGAAGCGCAAGTTCATCATCGGCGATACGCCGGGGCATGAGCAGTACACGCGCAACATGGTGACGGCAGCGAGCACCGCCAATCTGGTGGTGATTTTGATCGACGCGCGCAAAGGCGTGCTGACGCAGACGCGCCGCCACACCTATCTGGCCAGCCTGGTCGGCGTGCCGCACATCGTGCTGGCCGTGAACAAAATGGACATGGTGGATTACTCGCAGGCGCGCTTCGATGAGATCGTCGCCGAGTACAAAAAATTCGCCGCGCAACTGAATCTGCACGACGTGCATTGCATCCCGCTGTCCGCCCTGAACGGCGACATGGTGGTGGATCGCGGCGACAATTTGAACTGGTACCAAGGCCCCGCGCTGCTGGAATTGCTGGAGACGGTCGAGATCGACCACGACGTGAATACCAGCGATTTCCGTTTCCCCGTGCAATGGGTATGCCGCCCGCAAACCGAGGAATATCACGACTTCCGCGGTTTTATGGGACGCATCGAAGCGGGCGAAGTGTCGGTGGGCGATGAAATCACCGTGCTGCCGTCGGGACGCAGCTCCAAGGTCAAAGAAATTGTCACCTACGACGGCAACTTACAAAGCGCTTTTGCGCCGCAATCCGTGACCATCACGCTGGCCGACGAAATCGACATTTCGCGCGGCGACATGTTCGTGAAGAGCAGCGCGCATCCGCCCAAAGTGGAGAAGGAGTTCGAAGCCATGCTGTGCTGGCTGTCGGAAACGCCGCTGGACAAGAACCGCAAGTATCTGGTCAAGCACACCACACGCACGGCGAAGTGCCTGTTCTCGCGCTTGGACTACCGAGTGGATGTGAACACGCTGGAGCAGCATGCGGCGGAAAAGTTGAACATGAACGACATCGCGCGCGTGGCGCTTAAAATTCAGCAGCCGCTGGTGTTCGACAGCTATACCGCGGATCGGGCGACGGGCAGCTTCATCGTGATCGACGAGGCGAGCAACAATACGGTGGCGGCGGGGATGATCGCCTGAAACAAGCGGCGGCGGCATTGTCCGGTGTAACAAGGCCGGGGGCGCGCTTTCTTTGTCATTGCACACCAGCTATGGTTTAATCGCGCCCATGAATTTTTCCTTCAAAACCGTCGCGCTGATCGGCAAATACAAGACCCCCTCAATCGCCGAGCCCCTGTTGCGGCTCGCCGGTTTTCTCGCGGATAAACAGGTCGCAGTCGTGGTGGACAGTCTCACGGCCGAGCATCTCGGGCAGCATCCCTACCGCGTGCTGTCGCTGGATGAAATGAAGGGCGTGGTTGATCTGGCGATCGTGATGGGCGGCGACGGCACCATGCTCAACATCGCGCGCACTCTGGCGCCCTGTGGCATTCCGCTGGTCGGCGTGAATCACGGGAGGCTCGGTTTCCTGACGGATATTTCGCTCGACTCGATGAAGCGCACGCTCTCCGCCATATTGCAGGGCGAGTGCGTTACCGAGAAGCGCATGCTATTGGCGGTGCGCGTGATGCGCAAAGATGTGGAGGTGTGCCAGGCCTTGGCTTTCAACGAAATGGTGGTGCACCGCAGCAACATCGACAGCATGATCGAGTGCGAAGTGCGCATCGACGGCGACTATCTGTATACGCAGCGCGCCGACGGCCTGATCGTTTCCACGCCGACGGGATCCACGGCATACGCGCTTTCCGCCGGAGGGCCTATCGTGCATCCGGCGCTGGATGTGATGACGCTGGTGCCGGTCTGCCCGCACACGCTGAGCAATCGCCCGATCGTGGTGAGCGGCGCGTCGGAGATTGAGATATTTATGCACCGCACGGGCGAGGTGCATGTGCGTTTCGACAGCCATACCCACTTTGATTTGCAGTTGCACGACAGGCTGGTGGTTTCGCGCCACAAAGAAATGGTGCATTTGCTGCACCCGGTGGGGCATAGCTACTACCATACCCTGCGCGAAAAACTGCTGTGGAATAAGTCCCTCTGATGTTGAAATTCCTCGGTATCCGCGACTTCGTTATTGTCGCCTCTCTCGAACTCGATTTCTCCGCGGGTTTCACCGCGCTCACTGGCGAAACGGGCGCCGGCAAATCCATTTTGATCGACGCGTTGTCGTTGGCC
Source organism: Gallionellaceae bacterium (assembly GCA_037446005.1). GTDB lineage: Bacteria > Pseudomonadota > Gammaproteobacteria > Burkholderiales > Gallionellaceae > PALSA-1006. Next base: position 2,706 of record JBBIJL010000094.1, read on the forward strand.
TTGGGCGAGCGCGGCGACGGCAGCATGGTGCGCGCGGGTTGCGAGCGCGCCGAAATCAGCGCCGAATTCGATATTTCCGGTTTGCCGCAATTGCAGGCCTGGTTGCAAGAGCAGGAACTCAGCGGCGACGAGGGCGTGTGTTTGATGCGCCGCGTGCTGGATGCGGGCGGACGCTCGCGCGGCTTCATCAACGGTTGTAGCGCCACTTTGCAGCAGATGCGCGAGGCGGGCGAATCGCTGCTCGATATCCACGGCCAGCACGCGCACCAGTCGCTGCTGCGGCAGGATGCGCAGCGCGATCTTTTGGATAGCCACGCGGCATTGCAGCAAGAGGCCGAAGCCGTGGCGACGAGTTTCAAAGCCTGGCAGACGCTGCACCGCCGCCGCTTGCAATTGGAACAAAACGCCGAGGCGGTTGCCGCCGAGCGCGAGTTGCTGTCGTTCCAGCGCCGCGAACTGGAGACGCTGCAATTCTCCGCTCCCGAATGGGAGGCCTTGCAGGCCGACCATGCGCGCCTGTCGCATGCCGCCAGCCTGATGGAAACCGCGCAGTTCGGAGTGGATGTGTTGAGTGAATCCGACTCGGCCTGCCTCGCGCAACTGAATGCGCTGACTTCGCGTTTGCGCGCCGGATTGGAGTTCGATAGCGGCTTGCAGGAAACGCTAACCATGCTGGAGAGCGCGCAGAACGAAGTGCAGGAGGCCGTTTACGCGCTGCGCCACTACCAGCAGAAACTCGATGCCGACCCGCAGCAGTTGCGCGAGCAGGAGCAGCGCATGGCCGATGTGGTGGAAGCCGCGCGCAAATACCGCGTGCAGCCGGAACGGTTGCCTGAAGTGCTGAAGGGTTTTGTGGCGCGGCTGGACGAGCTGGGCGGCAGTGCCGATATGGACGAACTGGCCAAGCAGGATGAAGCCGCGCACGCGGTTTATCTCGCCGCCGCAAAGAAATTGAGTGCGGCGCGCGCTACAGCGGCCAAGACCTTGTCTGAAGAAATCACGGTTGCCATGCAAACGCTGGCGATGCAGGGCGGCCAGTTCGCCGTGCAACTGCTGCCGTTGACCGAGGGTAACGCGCACGGCATGGAGACCGTCGAGTTTCAGGTGGCGGCGAATCAGGGCACGCCGCTGCGCAGTCTGGCCAAGGTCGCCTCCGGCGGCGAACTGTCGCGTATCAGCTTGGCGATACAGGTCGCGGCCAGCCGCGCCGCCACCGTGCCGACGCTGATTTTCGACGAGGTGGATAGCGGCATCGGCGGGCGCGTGGCCGAGATCGTCGGCGCGCTGCTCAAGCAGTTGGGCAAGCGCCACCAAGTGATGTGCGTTACCCATCTGCCGCAAGTGGCGGCGCAGGCCGACGCGCAATGGCAGGTGAGCAAGGGCGCGCAAAACGGCACGACCCTGAGCAGCATCCGCACGCTCGCGCCGGAAGAGCGCATCGAAGAAATCGCGCGCATGCTGGGCGGAGTGACGATCACCGAAACCACGCGCAAGCATGCGGCGGAAATGTTGGGCTTGGCGGCATGAGGTATCATGCACGCCGTTTTAATTAGGGTGTAATTTCATGCGTATCAGTCTTGTTGTCGTTTCATTGTTGCTTGCTTCGTGCAGTTGGCTCATGCCGCATAAGGTCGAAATCCGCCAGGGCAATCTGGTTTCCCCGGAGATGCGCGCGCGCCTGAAGGTCGGCATGACGCAGCAGCAGGTCAAAGCCATTCTCGGCACGCCGTTGGTCAACGATCCTTTCCATGCCAGCCGTTGGGACTATGTTTATCGTTTCGAACAGAAAGGTAAATTGCTCGAAGAGAAACGCTTGACGCTGTATTTCGAAAACGACAATTTGCGTCGCATCGACGACGCTGCACCGGCAAAGTAGGACACATCATGAGCAAAATCAAAATAGTGATCGCGGGCTGTTCCGGGCGTATGGGCAAGGTCCTGTTGGAATGTGTGGCGCAGTCCGACGACTTGGTGCTGCATGCCGCGCTGGAACATGGGGGCAGCGATGTCTTGGGCAAAGACGCGGGCGAGTTCGGCGGTACGCGCGGCGTCAAGATCGGCTCCGATGTTCAGGCTGCATTGCGCGGCGCGGATGTGCTGATCGACTTCACCCGTCCCGAAGGCACGCTGCACCATCTGGAAGTGTGCCAGCAACTGGGCGTGAATATCGTGGTCGGCACCACCGGATTCAGCGCGCAGCAAAAAGCGGCGCTCGGTGCGGCCGCGCAAAAAATCGGCGTGATGTTCGCGCCCAACATGAGCGTGGGCGTGAACCTGATATTCAAATTGCTGGAGACCGCATCGCGCGTATTGAGCCACGGCTACGACATCGAAATCATCGAGGCGCACCACCGCCACAAAGTGGACGCACCCTCCGGCACGGCCTTGGGCTTGGGCGAAGTGGTGGCGCGCACCTTGGGGCGCGATCTGGAGAAGTGCGCCGTCTACGGGCGCGAAGGTGTCACCGGCGAACGCGACCCATCCACCATCGGCTTTGCCACCGTGCGCGGCGGCGACATCGTGGGCGACCATACCGTGCTGTACGCGGGCATCGGCGAACGCATCGAGATCACCCACAAAGCCAGCAGCCGCGCCACTTTTGCGCTGGGAGCCTTGCGCGCCGCGCGCTTCCTGAAAGCCAATCCGGCAGGGCTGTACGATATGCAGGATGTGTTAAATTTGAAGTAGTTGTTTCGAGTGTTTGCTGGATTCCAATAGGGGGCTGTTGATATGCGCAACATCACGCTGTTCGGTGAAGAGAAGCACAAATTCATTCTGTTGAACGAAAGCGAACCTGGCGAGGAAGAGGGGGTTCGTTCCAACCAGTATCTGATCCAGCACGAAGATGCCGGTGTGATGCTCGATCCGGGCGGTTTTGGCGTGATGCCGCGCGTGTTGGCGGAATTGTTGCGTTACCTTTCGCCGCAACAGTTGAGGGGCATCGTGCTTTCGCATCAAGACCCCGACATTGTCGGCGGGCTGGCAACCTGGCTGGAGCTGACCGGCGCACCGGTATACGTCTCCGAAATCTGGCTGCGCTTCCTGCCGCATTACGGCATCAAGGGCATCAACCGTTTCGTCGGTGTGCCGGATCAGGGCATGGATTGGGAAGTGGCTCCCGGCTTCAATTTGCAACTGGTTCCCGCGCACTTTCTGCACTCCGAGGGGCAGATCAACGTATACGACCCCGTCTCCAAAATCCTGTTCAGCGGCGACATCGGTGCAGCCATGTTGCCTACCGACAAAGATTACGTTTACGTGGATGACTTTGCCGCACACCTGCCTTATATCGAAGGTTTTCACCGCCGCTACATGTGTTCCAACCGCGCTGCCCGCATCTGGGTGGAGCGCGTATCCAAACTGGATTTGGAAATGATCGCGCCGCAGCACGGCCCCATCTATCGCGGCAAAGCGGTGAAGGATTTTCTGGCCTGGTTCAAAGAGCTGCAATGCGGCGTCGATCTGATGGTTGAGAGCGGGCGGGTTTAGCCATGCCGTCGATCTTTTCCGTGGCACCGCAAAATCTGGATGAGATGCGCCAGCATGTGCTGGAGCGTTTTGCCGCACTGATCGAAAATCAGACGCGTACCCAGTTGTTCGCCGGGAACATCGGCACTTTAGTGCATGAGGTCAACGCCGAAATTCGCGAGGGATTGGAGCAGAGCTGCCAATTGCTGGAGCGGGCCGACATCAGTCAGGCGGATCGCGAAGTGATTCAGGCGCGCTTGCGCGACGACATGGCTTTGGGGGCGCGTCTGGACCAGACGCTGGAGCTGCTACTGGGCGAACGCCAGCGGCAATGGAGCGCGAACGACGAGCATCTGAAACGCATCATGCTCGATTTCAACAGCACGGTGGAAAGTCTGGCGGGCACGCTGATCGAGAAAGACCTGCTTGAGCGCCAGAGCCATGTGCTGGAGAACATCATCATCTCGCACGAGAAGGTGTCGCAGTGGCGCGTGTTTGTGCAGCAGATATTGTCCAACTTTCACGCCATCTTCCCCTTCAACTTTTTCTTCATCGCTTTTGCCGAAGAGCATGGGCTGGCGCTCTACCTGTATTTCCTCGGGGACTACTCGGACGAAGTGAAGGCCTCGGTGCGCGGCAAGCTCACGCGCGAGATGTTGGCCAAGCTCGATCTGCCGCAAGACACGCTGACCGATATTGAAGAATTCGACATTGCGGCACCGGGCAGGGCGGACGCGCTGGGCGACATCGACCTCATCACCGTGCGTGTGCCGGAACTGGATGCGCTCAATCTGGCGGGCGTGCTGGGCGTGGCTTACGGCTCCCTGCAAAAACTGACCGCGCAGGAGGCCAGCGTCATCCGCTCCATTCTGGCGGTGATGGTGATGGTGGTCGGCTCCAGCAAGGCCTTGAGCAAAACGCTGGCCGAGCTGGAGTATTACTCCACGCACGATCCGTTGACCGGGCTGCACAACCGCCGCCATTTCAACGAAATGCTGGAATATGAAATCGAGCGTTCGGAGCGGCACCAGCACGAGTTTTCCATTCTGATGCTGGATTTGGACGACTTTAAGGACATCAACGATACCTACGGCCATCCGTGCGGCGATGCCACGTTGCGCGGCGTGGCCGATATTTTGCGCGGCAATACGCGCAAAGGCGATTTGAGCACGCGCATCGGCGGCGACGAGTTCGCTATTATCCTGACCGAGACCTCGCAACAAGGCGCGCACGGCGTGGCGGAAAAGCTGCGTCAGGAGTTGCGCGACCACAAATTCGAAGCACCCAGCGGAAAAACTTTCCACATCACCACCTCCATCGGGCTGATCGCCTATCCCAACGATGCGCAGAACCTTTCCGACCTGATGGCGGGCGTGGACATCGGGCTGTACCGCGCCAAGTCTATCGGCAAGGATAGCGTGTGTTCGGTGGAGCAGGTGGAAGACAAAATCCAGAGCAGCCGCAACGTGCGCGACCATGCCGAGAAACTGCGCGACAGCCTGCGCAACGACCACATCATGCCGTACTTTCAGCCCATCTTCGATTGCCAGAGCGGCGAGATATTCGCCTACGAATCGCTGGCGCGGCTGGTCGAGCCGAACGGCGCGACCATCTCCGCAGGCGCCTTTATCGAGACGATCGAGAAATACGGGCTGGGACGGGAACTGGATCGTGTGATGATCCAGAAGTCGCTGGAGACGCTGAAAGCGCATATCGCCGGCAACGGCCCGCCGCGCAAATTGTTCGTCAACCTATCCTCGCAGGAAATACAGGGGCGCGGCGTGCTGGGCTTTGCCGAACACCTGTGTCAGGAGCTGGAAATACCGCCGCAGAATCTGGTGTTCGAGTTGCTGGAGCGCGATGCCATCGGCGACATGACGCGTATGCGCAAATTTCTTACCGAACTGCGCCGCAGCGGCTTCTCCTTCGCGCTGGACGACTTCGGCAGCGGCTACAACTCTTTCCACTATCTGCGCGAATTGCACTTCGAATACGTTAAGCTGGACGGCGATTTCGTGCGCAATATTCTCGGTTCCAAGATTGATTATGCCTTGGTCAACAACTTGAGCCGCATGTGCCGCGATCTGGGGATGCTGATGGTGGCCGAGTTTGTCGAATCGCAGGAAATCATGGAGGCCCTGAGAGACATGGGCGTGAACTACGCGCAGGGCTTCCACCTCGGCGTGCCCACGCCG
>JBBIJL010000095.1:0-8341 GCA_037446005.1 Gallionellaceae bacterium
CATCAAACGGGGCGGCCCCTTCCCTTATCCGCGCGACGGCGTGGTGTTCGGCAACCGCGAACACCAGTTGCCGCAGCAGCCGCGCGGCTACTATCACGAGTACACGGTGAAAACGCCGGGCGCGCATAATCGCGGCGCGCGGCGTATCGTGTGCGGCGTGATGCCCGAGTGCTATTACACCGACGACCACTATCAATCGTTTAAACGCATCAAGGAGTAATCCATGAGTGAAGCTTTATGCGAGCGCTTGCAGGATGTGAACGAGGCCGGGGTTTACCGCCTGAGTTGCCCGATCTCTATGCTGGAAGCCAATGTGGCGCTGTCCGGCTTGGCCTTGTTTGATGCCGATCTGTCTGCGGTGCAAGGCAAAGGCGAGTTTCTCGCGAGCTTGGCGCAGGTGTTGTGTGCGCCGGACTGGTTCGGGCACAACTGGGATGCGCTGGCCGATGTGCTGTGCGATCTGTCTTGGCAGCCATCCTCCGGCTATGTGCTGGTGCTGTGCAACGGCGGCGAAAAACTGGGGTTGAGTGATGCGGATTACGCCAGCGTGACGGAAATTTTTAACGACACCGTGAGCTACTGGAAGTCGCAAGGCAAACCGTTCTGGGTGTTTTTTGCCGATGGCGTATAAGCAACCTGTTTCAGTGCTGGCGGTGATCTATACCGCTGCGCTTGATGTGCTGCTGCTGGAACGTGCCGATTATCCCGGTCATTGGCAATCGGTCACCGGCAGCCGCGACGGTGACGAGACCTTGCGCGAAACCGCGCTACGCGAAGTGGCGGAGGAGACCGGGCTGGATGCCGGGTGTTACGAACTGGCCGACTGGCAGTTGCAAAACGTGTACGAGATTTATCCCAAATGGCGGCACCGTTACGCGCCCGGTATCACGCACAACACCGAGCATGTGTTCGGCCTGCAACTGCCGCAACAAATTCCTGTGCAGCTTTCGCCGCGCGAGCATTTGCGCTACCAGTGGTTGCCTTGGCGCGAGGCGGCGGAAAAGGTTTTTTCGCCGAGCAACCGCGCGGCGATTCTTGAACTCCCCGAAAGAGTACGTCATGTCTGAACAAAAAATTTCCATTGCCTACGAGCACCCTGATACCGCGCAGACCAGTTGCAGCACGGCGCACGCCTGGGCGAAGAAACCGCGCGAACCCGAACCCGCCGAGAAGGCCGAGCTGATCGCGCGCATCAAGCGCCTGCTCAAGGAGCAGGATGCGGTGCTGGTGTCGCACTACTACGTGCATCCCGACTTGCAGGATTTGGCCGAGGCGACGGGCGGCATTGTGTCCGACTCGCTCGACATGGCCAACTTCAGCCATCAGCATCCGGCCAAGACCATCGTGGTGGCGGGCGTGCGTTTTATGGGCGAGACGGCGAAGATTTTGAACCCCGAAAAGCGCGTGCTGATGCCCGACCTCGAAGCCGAATGCTCGCTCGACCTCGGTTGTCCGATAGGCGAGTTCGCCGCGTTTTGCGATGCGCATCCTGATCGCACCGTGGTGGTGTATGCCAACACCAGCGCGGCGGTGAAGGCGCGCGCGGACTGGATGGTGACCAGTTCCATCGCCTTGCCGGTGGTGAAGCATCTGCATGAGCAGGGCAAGAAAATTTTGTGGGCACCCGACCGCCATCTCGGCAGCTACGTGCAGGAGCAGACTGGTGCGGACATGCTGCTGTGGCAAGGCTCGTGCATTGTGCACGACGAATACAAGGCCAAGGAATTGCAGGAGATGAAAGCACAGCATCCGGGTGCATTGGTGCTGGTACACCCCGAATCGCCGCGCGCTGTGGTGCAGCAGGCCGATGTGGTCGGCTCCACCTCGCAACTTATCAAGGCCGCACAGAGTGCCCCCAACAAGGAATTTATCGTCGCCACCGACAACGGCATCCTGCACAAGATGCGCACGCTGTGCCCGGATAAAATTTTCCTCGAAGCGCCCACCGCCGGACGCGGCGCGAACTGCACCAGTTGCAGCCACTGCCCGTGGATGGCGATGAACGGCTTGCTCAATCTGGCCGAGGTACTGGAGACCGGCAAGAACGAAATTCATGTCGATCCGACCATCATTCCGCGCGCTGTGTTGCCGATTCAACGCATGCTCGATTTCGCCAAACAGATCAACTTGCCGACTCGCGGCATCGGTAATGCTTGATTTGATTAGCGCACTTGTCCGGTGCGCGTAAGGCGGTTGTTTAAAGTATTGTGGGCTTGCCTGGTATGGGGTAGATTCTGTAGCCGGGTAGTTCGCAAAACAGTATGTCTTGACGTATCCAGAATTTTTAACCGGAGGGAACTGAAATGTTGAGCAAAAAAATTTGGGCGGTGATGTTGGCTGGAATGACTGCGTTGATGTTGGGCGGCTGTGCGACCGAGGTTAAACGCGTAGGCGTCGAGGAGGTCAAGGATCTGTCGGGCAATTGGAATGACACCGATTCGCGTCTGGTCTCTGAAGAAATGATCCGCGATTCGATGTCCACAGGCTGGATCGACCGTCACGAGCAGAAATCCAAAAAAGCGCCGGCAGTCATCGTCGGCAATATCCGCAACCTGTCGCATGAACATATCAATACCCGTACCTTCATCGCCGACCTTGAGCGTGCCTATGTCAATTCGGGCCGCGTCGATGTGGTCGCCTCTAAGGACGAGCGCGAAGGGGTGCGCCAGGAGCGCGCCGATATGGACTTGAACGCGAGCGAAGCTACACGCAAAGAGATGGGCAAGGAAACGGGCGCGGACTATATGCTGATTGGCACGATCAATACCATCATCGACGCGTCGGGCGGCGAACAAATCCGTTTTTATCAGGTGGATCTCACGCTGGTGAATATCGCCGACAACCGCAAGGTCTGGACGGGACAGAAGAAGCTCAAGAAAGACGTAAAAGAAGCAAAATTCCGCTAACCGGAGCGCAGCCGGTAAACGCCGCCCCGGGCTGATCCCGGGGCATTTTTCAGGCGGGTAGCGGCACGCCGATCATGTCCAAAAATAAATAGGGATGCGAAAAATGGGGAATGTCGTTACCGGTATGTCGGCAATGGCCAGCAGTGGCGGCGCGTGGTCGAGTTTGCCCCGTGTGCTCTGCGGGTTGGCCGTCGTGGCGGCCGTGCTGGTGCTGCCGGGCTGCGCCACGTACAGCGCGAGCTTTGCCAATGTGGAAAGCGCAACCGCGAATCGTGATTTGGACGGCGCGGTCAAGGCGCTGGATGAACTCAAACTTTCCGGCACGGACGAGACGCTGCACCACCTCAACAAGGGGACTTTGCTGCGCTTGCAGGGACAGTATGCCGAGTCCAACCGGCACTTCGATGCCGCCAAAAGCCTCATGGAAAAATTCAACGCGATCAGCATCAAGGAACAGATGGCGTCGGTAACGGTGAACGACACCATGAAGGCTTATGAAGGCCTGCCCAGCGAACAGATGATGGTCTACGCTTTCGAGGCGCTGAACTATTTGCAGGCGGGAGACATCGACGGGGCGGCGGTGGAGGCCCGCCAGTTCGATGTGAAGCAACACCTGATCGCCGAAAAAAATGCCAACGCGAAATATCTTTCGGGCGCTTTTGTGCGCTACCTGAACAGCATGGTTTACGAGGCCGCAGACGAGCGAGATTCCGCGCGGATAGAGATGCAAAAAGCAGTGGACGGCTACAAAGCGCAGAATTCCGGATTTGCCGTGCCGCACGCGCTTGCCGGCGACTTGGCCAGAGTTACGGCGGGAACGGCGACACCCGGCGAAGCGGTATTTATTTTGCACAACGGTCTCGGGCCGTCGCTGGATGAAGTCGTCATTCGCGTGCGTAATCCCGATGCGCAAAACGGTTCCGCGTGGTTGAGTCTGGCGGTGCCGAAATTTTCCAGACGCCAGGCACCGGTCGCGCGCGTGGTGCTGAGCGCGGGGGCAAATTCTGCGACAGGGGAAGTCGTCGAGGACATCAACGACATCGCCGAAAAAAGTTTGAATGACCGCTTGCCGCTGATTACCGCACGGGCGGTTGCCAGAATGGTGGCGAAAAATATCGCCGCCCAAAAAGCGAAAAAAGAGGGCGGCGAGTTGCTGGGGTTTGCGATGGATATTGCGACAGCGGTTTCCGAGCGTGCCGACACCCGCAGCTGGTCGCTGTTGCCGGGCAGCATTCTGATGGCGCGGCTGGCGTTGCCGCCGGGCAAGCACGATGTGACCGCCACCTATTACAGCGCAAGCGGGAATGTCATCGGCACCCGCGAGTTCAAGGATGTTGTCGTCAAGGCGGGGCGCAAGGCCTTCGTGGCGGACTATTTTCTGAATCCGCCCGCACCGCCGAAAGCACCGCAATAACCCGGGAGAGCAAACATGAGCATAGTGCACAATATCTTCAAGCTGCTTGTCGTGACAGCGAGTGTGTTAACGGCGACAGCGGCTTGGGCGGCGCAGCCGGCATGGATCAGCGATAGCTCGGCGGAGTATCCCGGCGCGCAGTATCTGGTCGGGCGCGGCATTGGAGCGACGGAGGACGAGGCGCAAAACCGCGCGCGCGGCGATCTGGCGACGATATTTGAAGTGCGCGTCGAGGTGATGAATGCGAGCTCCACTACGGTGACGCAGTCGGGCAAAAAAGAGCAGGTCAATAAACAGGCCACACAGCAAGTGTCGGCCAAGACCGACAAAGTCATCAGCGGCATTACGATCGCGCAGCTTTGGCGCGACCCGGTGACCAAGGATTTTCACGCGCTTGCCGTGCTGTCGCGCGCGCAGGCCGGCGCGAGTTTGCGCGAAGAACTGGGCAAGATCGACGAGGAGGTGCAGGGACAAATGGAGGCCGCACAAGCCGGCACAGATCCGCTGCTCAAAGTCGGCGCGCTGAGCCGTGCGCTGGAGGCGTCCATCAAACGCGACGGGTTTCAGGCAACCCTCAAAATCGTTGATCCTTCCGGGCGCGGCATCGGGGCGCCTGTTTCGCAAGTGTCGATTCAGACCAAGATAGACGACATTCTCAAGCGCATCCGTATAGCCCCGGAAGTGGCGGAGGATGCGGGCGCCAAAGAATTTTCTTCCATACTCAAAGGCGGTCTCGCGGCGGCGGGCTTTCTGGCAACGGGGGCGGAGCAGGCCGACCTTGTGCTGGTCGGCAAACTGACCTTGAGCGATCTGGGGCGTCAGGCGGATTGGAACTGGGTGCGCGCCACCGTCGAAGTCTCGCTGGTGGAGAAAGCCACAGGCCGTGTGCGCGGCAGCAAAACCTGGCCGGTCAAAGCCTCGGCGCAGGATGCCAGAACCGCCCGTTCGCGTGCGCTGATCGAAGTCGAAAAACTGTTCAAGCAGGAATTGCGCACCGCGATCATTGCATTCGCGGCCAGTTGACCGGGTAGCGCAGTTCCCGTCCATGCTCGATATTTCCATCGCCACCTACAACATCCATAAAGGTTTCTCGCAGTTCAACCGGCGTTTTGTGTTGCACGAGCTGCGCGAGCGTTTGCATGAACTGGATGCCGACATCGTATTCCTGCAGGAAGTGCAGGGCGCGCATACGCGCGAAGTGACTCGCCATACGGTACACGCGGCACATCCCCAGCACGAGTTTCTGGCGCAGGAAAAGTGGCTGCATCATGCCTACGGCAAAAATGCGGTGTACGACGCCGGGCATCACGGCAACGCCATCCTCAGCCGCTATCCGATACTGAATTGGGATAATCAGGATATTTCCGCGCACCGCTTTGAAAGCCGCGGCGTGCTGCATTGCGAGTTGGCGCTACCGCAGGGCGGAGCCGGATTGCATTGCCTGTGCGTGCATCTGGGGCTGTCCGCGCGCGGACGCAGGCAGCAATTCGATGCTCTGGTCGAGCGCATCCGCCGCGTCGTGCCCGACGAGGCGCCGCTCATCATCGCGGGCGATTTCAACGATTGGAATAACCGTGCGCGGATTTTTCTGGCGCAGGAATTGGGCTTGTACGAAGTGTTCGAGTCCGGCTGCGGTGCACTCGCGCGCAGCTATCCGGTGGGGCTCCCCATGCTGCGGCTGGATCGCATCTATGTGCGCGGACTCGGCGTAAAGAGTGCCGTTGTGCATGCCCAATACCCATGGAACAAAATCTCGGACCATGCGGCACTTTCCGCGCAGCTGAGCCTGCCATGAGCAGTACGCACGACGTCTCCGGTCATCGCCTTACCCTGCTGCGCAACGGGACGGAATATTTTCCGCATCTGCTTGCCGCGATTCACGCGGCGCGGCATTCCGTCTATCTTGAAACCTACATCTTCGCCGCCGACCACAGCGGACGCCTGCTGAAAGAAGCGCTGGAGAGCGCTGCGGCGCGCGAAGTATCCGTGCATGTGCTGCTGGATGCTTTCGGTGCGGCGGACATCCCTGCCGCCTGGCTGGACGAGATGCGCAGGCTGGGGGTGAAAGTGCTGTGGTTCCGTCCCGAATTGGCGCGGCTGCGCTTGCGCCGCCGGCACTTGCGCCGCCTGCATCGCAAGCTGGCGCTCATAGATGAGCAGGTCGCGTTTGTCGGCGGCATCAACATCATCGACGATGTGCCGGAAGAAATGGATGCGCCGCGTTTGGATTACGCCGTCGAGGTGCGGGGGCCGGTCGTCGCGCAGATCGCCCATCCCATGCTGAGGTTATGGAAGCTGGTGTCGTGGACGAATTTCCGCAAGAGCGGCAGCCGTCCCGGCTTGTTCGCGGCCAAGCCGGCGGCGCCAGCAGGCGTTGCATTTCTGATCCGCGATAACCTGCGCCATCGCCGCGACATCGAACATGCCTACCTGCGCGCAATCAAACATGCGCGCCATGAGATCATCATCGCCAATGCCTATTTCCTTCCCGGACGGCGCTTTCGCCGCGTGTTGCTCAAAGCTGCGGCGCGCGGCGTGAAAGTGGTGCTGCTGTTGCAAGGCAAGGTGGAGTACCGCCTGCAACACTACGCCACGCTGGCGCTTTACGACGAACTGCTGCAAGCCGGGGTGGAGATACACGAATACACGCGCAGCTTTTTGCACGCCAAAGTGGCCGTGGTGGACGGCAAGTGGGCAACGGTCGGCTCGTCTAACATCGACCCGTTCAGTCTGTGGCTGGCGCGCGAGGCGAATCTGGTGGTACAGGACGAGGGTTTCGCCGGGGCTTTGCGCGCGAGTCTGTGGGAAGAAATGCAGAGCGGTGCGCACATCGTGAGCCGCTCGGATTGGCGCGAGCGCAATTTCTGGGCACGCATCGTGTTGCGCGGAAGTTACGCCCTGGTCAGATTGCTGGCGGGGATGACGGGCTATGCGCGCAGGCATGACGATATTTGAGCGGTAGCAGTATTGCGCCAGCCGCGACCACGCCGCTTAAAACAAGCGCTCGGGCGTAAGCCGCAAGCCGAATGAGATCCAGCGCCCGCTGCTTAGTCCATCGAACGGTTGTCCCACCGTGGCATCAACTTGAAGCAGGTCGGGAATGATAGAAAAACGTCCCCCAAGATGCACATAGGGTTGGTTGCGGTTGTCGCCAAAGATTTCTGAAATGGCCAGAAGGCGGGAGGTCACTTTGAACTCGCAACCGATGCCCCATGTCATGTTGTGCATACTGCTGGCACGGTCTTCCAGCCCGCCCGCATTGGCGTGAACGATCAGCTTGTCATCATTAAACGAAGCGGAGAGTGGCATATAGACGTAGGTATTGCCGGAACGGTTGGGCCCCGGATTTATTTCGGGATGACGGACAGTGCCGGCAGCCAAACCCCATCCCCATTCATTGGGAAGCAGCGGACGGAAAATCGTCTTGGCTTGGAACACATAGTCATTTGTGGACGTCTCGCCATCGTGGCCGCCGCCGAAGGTGAACTCCAGATTGCCGCCAGGATTGCAGGCTGGTAATGCCCACACTTCGCGACTGTTTTGATACGCGCGCATCCAGCTTTCCAACTGGCAACTTCCAGCCGTGGTAAGACGCGCATCGTCGGTAACAAAGGGACGTGCCGCCCATGCCTGCGCGCCGGAAAGTCCCAAGAGAAGGGCGAGAAAAAGCTTTTTCATTCGGGCATTCTAGCGCCCGTTTGTTACTATCCGGTTGCTCAATGAGCCATTTGTCTGCTCACTGGTGACTCGAAAATATAGCTGCGAAGGAGGTGCCGAGTTTCACCGACAGCATCGCGGCTAAAGCCGCTCCCACGGAGGCAGTTAAGTTCACGCAGTGTGCGCACGACACTGGAAAATAAAAATAGCCCCCCGAAAAAATCGGGGGGCTATTTTAGTGGCTGTTTTCGTTACAGCGCTTCGACGCTGTATTCCACCGCCAGACGGTGCGTCTCGCCGGGCTTCACGGTCACGAGGTTGTCGAAGGCGTTGGCGCTTTCCACGCACACCATGCCGCGGAAAC